>NZ_MPJW01000190.1 GCF_001945525.1 Ileibacterium valens | reverse complement strand
TGGGGCCAATTGCCGTGCAGCTTCTGTGAAGTGCTGCCTACCATCGAACCAAAATGAAGACTATCAATGGGGGTAAGGGGGCAATATGTCTTCTTATTCACTCTTGACAAAGGTCATTTCATAACAGTTATAGTGTGTTTGGTAATTTTGTTTATTGAGCATGAACATATTTTACCAAAAAAGGCACCTCATCCATTACGGATCAGGTGCCTCTTTTTATTTTTGGACTGTCAGAAATTTAACAGCCCCTTTAATTTCGATTTAACCGAATTCTATCGTTTGTTATTTCGTTAATTCTTATGTGAATACTCCGTTGTGTTAATCCTTCGTTGACTTTTCGTTTTCAGTTTTAGTTTTCAAGTCCAGTTAATCATTAGCCTTTACGCATTCAGAATCTGATTCAGATTTTCCTGAATAGCCAGCAGAAAATCCCTGGAATTCAATTTAACAGCCGGTTCATCTTTTTCCCAAAGTGAAACCAGATCACCTGTCATCCTGCCTGATTCAATCGTCAGCAGACTCGCTTTTTCCAATGCATCCGCAAACTGCATCAGTTCAGGAATCTCATCGAGTTCACCGCGTTTTCTCAGAGCACCTGTCCAGGCAAAAATAGTTGCAATTGGATTCGTGGAAGTTTCTTCTCCCTTAAGATGCTTATAGTAATGACGAGTCACTGTTCCATGGGCTGCTTCATATTCATAATTGCCTTCAGGACTGACCAGCACTGAAGTCATCATGGCTAATGATCCAAAAGCAGTAGAAACCATATCACTCATGACGTCTCCATCATAATTTTTACAGGCCCAGATAAATCCACCCTTCGATCGAATCACACGGGCAACAGCATCATCAATCAGAGTATAAAAATATTCGAGACCTTCCTTTTCAAACTGATTCCTGTATTCGGTATCGTAGATTTCCTGAAAAATATCCTTGAAACGATGGTCATATTTTTTTGAGATTGTATCTTTGGTAGAAAACCAGAGATCCTGGTGAGAATCTAAAGCATACTGAAAACAGCTGCGGGCAAAAGATGCGATTGATGTATCCTTGTTGTACTGCCCCTGCAAAACTCCTGGGCATTCAAAGTCGTAAATGACTTCTTCTTTGATATTTCCGTCCTTATCGGTAAAGACCAGTTTTGCCTGTCCTTGCTTTTCAACACGAATTTCGCTCGATTTATAAACATCACCGTAGGCATGACGGGCTATTGTAATTGGCTCTTTCCAGTTCTTAACGACTGGAGAAATTCCATCCACCATGATTGGAGTTCTGAAGACTGTCCCATCAAGAACTGCACGGATCGTCCCATTGGGTGATTTCCACATTTCAGAAAGATCGTATTCTTCAACTCGCTGAGCATTTGGGGTGATGGTGGCGCATTTTACACCGACCCCATATTTCTTATTGGCCAATGCCGCATCCATTGTCACCTGATCTTTTGTCTTTTCGCGTTCAGGCAAGCCTAAATCAAAATATTCGGTTTTCAGATCAATGTAGGGTTGTAAAAGGATTTCTTTGATATCCTTCCACAGAATTCTTGTCATTTCATCGCCATCCATTTCGACAAGCGGGGTTTTCATTTCAATTTTCATAATCCTGTCCTCACAAACTGCAGGTCTTCGATTCCATAATCTTCAATTTTAATCGATTGATATAAAACAATTCATCGTCTTGAATTGAACGCTTGAGTAAAACACGATTCCTTTATCGTCTTGATTCTGCATCTTCATCGATTCATAAAATGGAGGAAGATGCAGAATGAATGGTTTGTGAGTCTCTCCTTTTCTTTTTCTGCACCTGAATCCTGTTTACAGATTTTTAACATAAACTAATGAAAATATGTTTTCAAGGTTTTCAGAAACCGAACTACATTATTTCAATAAATTAATCTTCAGATCATCAATTCTTCCATACAGTAAAATCTGGTTTCTACTCATTATAATAAGTATTTATTTAAAATCAGCTTTTTTTCTTCATGCAGTCACGCAGATTCAGCCAGGCAGAAAAAGGCTCCTGAAAACATCAGGAGCCGGATTTCTGTTCATTCACAAATTTAGTCATTCAGGAAAATGCTGTGACGGTAAACTTAAACGTCTGATTAAGCGATTTCCTTTTCTTTTGGATCAATTTCTTTCTGAGTCTTCAGGGTAAGAATATAAGTTCCATCTTTTGGATACTGAGTCTTATCCTTTGTATCTGAGAGAATTTCAAGGTCACATGGATAACCCATTTCCTTGAGTGTCTCAAGAAGCTTATCTTTTCCCAGCTTTTTAACAATGTTTCTTCCACAGGCGCAGTTGGCATACTGGTCAAGGCAGGAAAGGATCCATTCCGGGATTTTGGATGCTGTGCTTGGCATAGTCTTCCTCCTCAATAGAAATACAGATCAGAGAAATGCAATTTTTCTCTGAAGGTTCAGATATGAAAATAACATAAATTTATATTTTTGGCTTGTATCCAATCTCTGTTTTTTTCAGAAATCGCAAAACCGCTATGCTTCCATGTCAAATCAAAGAAAAAAGCGGAAAATTCCGCTTTGTTCCCTGCTTTTCAGGATGATTTATTTATGGTTTCAATTAGCTGTTCAGAATTTCCATAATCCGTGGATAGTAATCATAGCGGCCATCCACATACTGCAAAGAGCTGGCAGCGATTGATTTTGCCTTCTGTGGATCAAAGTTGCGGTATACATTGGCAAAACGGAAGTAGATCTGGTCTTTCAGCTGGTTTTCGCGGATTACATAGTTGTATTCTGCATCACCACGGCCATAGTCACCATGTTTAATGTACAGGTCCGCTACGTCCATCATGGCTCTGTTTTCAAGATCTTTCAGATCCACAAACTGAGAAATGACAGCATAGATGAATCCTTCATAAAATTTCACGTCATCATAGCTCCAGTAAGGAAGCAGATCATAAGCTACATCCATGAAGTGAGTGATCACACCTCGCAAGTCACCTGGAATGACGCTTCCAGCTTCTTCAAGAGTGTTCTTGTTCTGTTTTTGTCCAACTTCAAGAATCTGGCGAACGAGATTCATCAGATTGTCATAAACTTCTCCGTTTTTCTTACCATCCTGACCCAGATTCATTTCAAGAGCATCATGAACCTGTTTTTCAAGATCGCTGGCTTCGCTGGCCTTATATGGTAAAGAATCGTAAATGGTTTTCATGATCACTGGAATAACTGTCACATCAAATCCATCATCATCAAAGTTGTATTCATTGCCGCTGTTCAGGGCCTCAAGCACTGCATTGGTTGTATAGCCTTCTACATCAAGAGTGTGACTCAGATCATATTTGAGTTCGTCAAGAGTTTTAGTCATACCTTCTGCAGCTGCCATTTCAAGCAGAGTACCGAGTTCAAAATTTCGGTATGCTGCCAGTTTTTCTTCAGTGAGTTCTGGAGCTGGCTTGCGTACTTCTTTTTCAGGTTTTGCTTCCACTTCAACTTTCACTTCTTCCTTCACTTCAGGAGCGGCAGTTTCCTTCACTTCTTCAACTGCTTTGACTTCCTCTTTTACCGGAGTTTCCTTTTTAGCAGGAGCTTCTTCCTTTACAGGGGTTTCAGCTTTTGCAGCCTTTTTAGCTGATTCAGCTTTCTTGGCAGCAGCCTTTTTTGCAGCAGCTTTTTTCGCTGGTACTTTTGCTTCCTTAACTTCTTCTTTTGCTTCTGCTTCTTTGGCTTCTACAGTTTTTTCTGCCGTTTTGGCAGTTTTAGCGGCAGCTTTCTTTGCAGGCGCTTTTTTGGCAGGTTTTTCTTCAGTCGTAGTCAGTTCAGCTTTCGGACGTTTGATCACAGCCTGCTTAGCTGCTGGTTTGACTTTTTCTTTTACAGCTTCAGGAGCTTCTGCCTTGTCTGTTTCTGCATTATCGATTTTAATCTCTTTGACAGTTTCAGTTTTTGTGGCTGCTTTTGCTGTTTTAGCAGCAGTTTTCTTCGGTTCAGCTTTTTTAACCGTTTCTTTTGCTTTTGAAGCTTCAGCTTCTGCAGCAACTGTTGCTTCAACTGCAACTTCTGCTTCTTTTACAGTTGTTTTTGCGGCTGCTTTCTTAGCGCGCGGTGCGTTTTTCTTTTTCTCTTTAGCAATAGCTGGTGCTGATTCTGTTTCAGCCTTCTTTGCTTTTGCGGCTGCTTTTTTTACCGTTTCACTGGCTGCTTTTGTTTTTGCAGCCCCGCCAGTTGCTTTCTTAGCAGCTGTTTTAGTTGTTTTCGTTTCCTTCACTGCTTCAGCAGTATTATCTTTTTTTGTTGGCATTATTTAAGACATCTCCTCAGATAGGTGTATGTAATTATTATAGCACCTTCACATTTTTCAATTTTGAAAAAGCCCCGTTGCCGACTTTATATAAAGCAATCCGGAGCCCATTATTATCATTATGACTGTCGAGTGCTAACAAGGCCTGATTGTTTGAAAAGTTTCCATAATCACAGGGAAAAACAGCCTTCGCTTCAACAGCATATGTAAGTATGAATCATGTTTTATTATATTGCAAATTTGCATTCAAGGGACTGGATTCAAGGGCTTTCAAGGGGAATTTGATTATTTTACAATCCGATTTATACATCTTTATTTGCATTTAAAACCAATTTATGATTCAAACTTTTTCCGTTCCGGTCACCGTTTTAATCTTCGTTTTATGCATACAGATATACTGTAATAGAAAGATGGACCGGGCTGAGTCTATTTTTCGATCTGCTTTTCGAATCCGTATCCACTGGTCTGAATCAAAATCGGAAGATCGAAAGTTTCTTCAGATTCATTAAAAATTCGGACAATACTTAAATCAGCGCAAGAAGTCAGACCGGTTCAAATCATTTAAAATACAAACTATAATGAGTATTCATTAACTCATTTCTTTTGGAAAGGAAAGACAAAACAACTATGACTACTAACTATTCTGGAAACTCTGTTCCCCCAAAGACTCCGCAGCCTTCCAAAAATAAAACTCGCCAAAATCTGATTGGAATCTGTACAGCCATTGCTATCACTGGCGTGGTCTGTTCCGGAGCCGCTGCCTACGGCGGATATAAGATTGCTGAGTCTCAGCAGGAGCGTTCAAACATTTCTCAGAACACCACTGAAAATAACAGTTCAAATTCAAGCCTTGATAATCCGGTCATCTCAGATGATGGTTCTATTCTGGTTGCTGATGTCAGTGAGGTTGTCGATGCGATTCGACCTTCTGTTGTAGAAATCAATACAGAAATCATGTCGAATGGAAACTCCATTTTCGGCCAGTACATTTCTGAAGGCGCCGGAAGCGGAGTCATCATTTCTGAAGATGGATATATCGTGACCAACGATCATGTAATTTCTGGCGCATCTCAGATTACCGTTAAAACAATGGATGGTCAGGAATATGAAGCCAAGCTCGTTGGAACTGATCCACAGACCGACATTGCGATTATTAAAGTTGATGGTTCCTCTCTCCCAGCTGCAACGATTGGAAGCTCAGATGACATCCGCGTCGGCGAAATTGCCATCGCCATCGGAAATCCGCTTGGATCTTTAGGCGGAACTGTAACCACCGGAATTATTTCTGCTGTTGGCCGTGAAATCACGATTAACAATGAAACCATGACTCTTCTTCAGACAGATGCAGCCATCAACTCCGGAAACTCCGGAGGCGGTCTCTTTGATGCGCAGGGTCAGCTGATCGGTATCGTGAATGCTAAACAGGCAGCGACAGGTGTGGAAGGGCTCGGATTTGCAATTCCAATTTCTGATGTGCTGGGCGTAATTGATGATCTGAAAGCCTATGGCGTTGTCACCAGCCGCCCATTCCTGAATGTTTCTCTGCAGGATGTAAATGGAAACGGTCAGATGCCAGCAGGGGTTTATGTGGTTCAGGTGGTTGATGGCGGAAGCGCAGCCAATGCTGGAGTTGAATTTGGTGACCGCATTGTTTCTTTTGATGGAAAAGAAGTGAGCAGTGCAGCCGAAGTCAAGAAAATTCTTCGTTCATTAAAGGTTGGAGATACTGTACCTATGGTTGTAGATCGTGATGGTCATGAAGTAGAACTTCAGATTGACCTTCAGGGAAACACTTCAATCAATTAAGTGACCTTAACAGCACATCAGGTTCTTACTGTACTTTGTTTAATAAAGCAGGTATTTCAGATTCGCTCTGGTTTGAGCGAATCTTTTTTAACGTCTTTAGTCAACCGGCTGATTTGATCCTCTCAATTCAAGTAACTGATTATTTTTTGATTTATATGACTGCAGTTTTGGGCAGATGCAAGGATCTGGTATCATCTACTGATCTTCAATGAATAAAAAAAAGTGAATCGAGCTGAATTTACGATACAAGGCTGATTTCATTCGATCAGCAGACCAAGCGGTAACAAGAAAAAGAAAAACAGCATTATTGGTGGATCGTAACGATAATGGATACAGGTGATAAACGAATGAAGTAAAAATTGCTCGACTGGTAAAGCAGATCCTTGCAGGTCATAGAAAGAACTTGAACTTTCTTATCAAACTTACAATAAGTCATGCAGATACAAGCAGATTAACAAGGCTGATTATACGAAATTCCTTGATTTGGTTTTTTGATCTGACTTCTGGCAAAACAAAGGATTCAAGTTTAGATCAAATTTCCCGTATAATCGTTTTGTTTTAATATTGTTTTACAATGTCATTAAGTTAAGATTTCGATTCTTTCAGTCTCGATTGGAAGAGTCGATTTTTTATTTTTGCGTTTTTAGCGAATATATTTGATGAAATACAAAAGTTTATAAATTATCCAACTTTGACACTTGACAATCGCCCGGCAGACCTAAAGACGGAATTCGAAGGATTTCGGAGATGGTATTTATGATCCGTTCAAATTCCCAAAAATCCCCTAAAGATTGGAGAGATTTATTTACTCGTACGATCGATCAGATTGGGGAAGATCCTGATCGTTCTCTTATTCAAGGCGAAGCCTTTACGTGCGACCGAAAAATTGGACTTTCTTTGAATGTTCGTATGATCGCTTCTCTGTCTTCTGCTTCGATCCGGCAGCAGACACAGACTTATTGTAAAAATCATCATATTGAATTTTCGGTCTCTGCGTTCTGTCAATCCAGATAGAAATTTGATCATTCACTCATCAAAGAGGCTGCTCTGGGTTTCACTAAACAAGTGACCTCTGTATCTTCCTTATATAAAGGAAAATATCGCCCAATGGGGGTGGATGGTTCAGCTGTTCCCATTCTGCCTAATCCAAACGAACCACAGAATTTGCTTACAGGACACGGAAGAGCGCATTGGGCTTTACATTTTAATGCAGCCTTTGATCTGATCAATCGGTATTACCTGGACTATTAGACTCAGTCAGCCAGCGATAAGAATGAAAATCAAGCCGCTCTTGATTTCGTTCAT
Organism: Ileibacterium valens; assembly: GCF_001945525.1. GTDB lineage: Bacteria > Bacillota_I > Bacilli_A > Erysipelotrichales > Erysipelotrichaceae > Ileibacterium > Ileibacterium valens. Next base: position 24,497 of record NZ_MPJW01000190.1, on the reverse strand, counting down.
CGGTATGATCATTCAGGAATCCCCATTTGGATTGGAGACCGTTTGTATTTCTCTTATGAACTGGCTACTCAGATTAACCAGGCTGGACATCAGTTTCTATTTCGCATGAAACCACGAAACTGCGAAGCTCTGCTTCCTCCCGGACATCCTTTGAATCAGGAAATCGATATCGTATCCAGCCGTAAGCTGATTCATTCGCAGAAGACATTTACCAAAAGCCGGCCAGACGAATATAAATATGTTCCCAAAGGATCAGTGAGCCTGATTACGCCAGACCATCCGGAACTGGAATTCTCCTATCGAATCATCATTGTTGAAATCGAAAGTCAGAATGAAGAAACAGGAGAAGTGGTTAAAACGATCGAATACCTGCTGACGAATCTGAGTGAAGATGAATTCAACACTGAAGACATCAAAGAACTTTATCATCTTCGTTGGGGGATTGAAGTCTCCTTTAGAGACTTAAAAACTGTCCTGAATGCCGAGCAGGTTCATTCTCGCTCTCAGAATCTGATCGAGCAGGAAATCGATGCAGCGGTCATGGTTTTTAACCTGATCAGTGCCATTGCCAAATGTGCAAGTCCAAGACAGCCTGGTGGTAAGTATAAATACCAGACCAACCGAAAAGCACTGGCATTCATTGTTTTACAATTCCTCGAAAGGAAAGCGACCCAGAAGGAGGTGATCCAGACCATTCAGAATGAAATCCTGCCAATACGAAAGAACAGGCATTTCAAGCGAGTAAAAAGTTCCACAGCCAAAACATCGACATGGAAATAGATTGACTCATCTAGGATAATTAATAATCTTAAAGCGATAATACCGTTTGTCGTTTTTTTCAGTGCACCTTTTTGAACAATTTCAGAAATTGATACCTGCTTTTCGTACAATTTCATAATTAATAAGATGTCGAAAAACCAGGAATAGGTACCAATAAAACGAAAGGCGGCTATTCTAAACAGATCGAAGGCCGTAAGCGCTAGAAAAAATCTGTTAATTTAATGACATTGTGTTGTTTTATTTTTAAATTCATGCGCCCATAGTATTTTTCTCTTCTGTAAAATCACCAATCATCCCCAAAAATAATAATCATCGAGAATCGTTAACCTTTTCATTGATTCGCAAAGCTAAGCTGCCTATTTTTTTCCCATCCTCACAGAGGTTTAGGCTTGAAAGAATTCGGTGAGCAAGGCATGATCAAATTACGGTCTCCTTTGAAAGAAACAAGCGAAAATACGTAAGTGCTTTAAATTGAAATTGTTTTATCTTTGGGACCTGTTTTATAATTATTACAGTATTTGAACAATTTTCAGGAGGAAAAGAACTAATGGCTGAAGAAAAAATTGAAAAGCGGCGAATAATGCTCGTCGGAACCGGACTTGTAGGTATGTCCTTTGCCTATTCCATGTTGCATGAAAAGGGTATCGATGAAATGGTTTTAGTGGATGTAAACCATGACAAAGCAATGGGTGAAGCAATGGATCTGCAGGACGGTATGGTTTACGCCGAAACCAAGATGAAAGTCTATGCTGGATCCTATGAAGACGCTCAGTACTGCAACGTTGTTGTTATTACTGCAGGTGCGGCTCAGAAACCTGGTCAGTCCCGTCTCGAGCTCGTTAAGATCAACGCCAGCATCACAAAAGGAGTCTGCGAACAGCTTAAGAAGAATGGCTTTAACGGTATTCTGATCGTTGCCAACAACCCAGTGGACATCATGACTTATGTAGCCTGGAAAGCTTCTGGTCTGCCAAAAGAACATGTTATCGGTTCTGGTACTGTTCTTGACACTGCTCGTCTTCGTCTTGAACTGGGCAACCGTCTTGGATTTGCAGAAAGCAATATGCATGCCTATATCCTTGGAGAACACGGAGACTCTTCATTTGTTTCCTGGACAAATTCCTATATCGGATGCAAATCCCTGCTTGAATACCTCGATGAAAAACACATTTCTTTGATGGAGCTTCAGAATATCTATGTTGATGTTCGTGACAAAGCTTATAAGATCATCGATCTGAAAAAAGCAACTTACTACGGAATCGGTCTCGCTCTTAAGAGAATCGTATCTGCTGTTTTAAATAACGAACGCTGCATTCTTCCTGTTTCTTCCTATCAGAATGGCGAGTACGGTAAAACTGGATACTTTATTGGTACTCCAACCGTAGTAGGAAGCGATGGCGCCTCTCAGATTATGCGTCTGCCATTGACCGAAAATGATCAAGATCGTTTCAATAAATCTTTTGATACTCTTGAAGCGACAATCCGTGACAACCTCGGTGATATCATCGATCTTGACTAAATTTATATTTTAACGAAAACTTAAGCCGCTATCCCAGCGGCTTTTTTTTACATTAATAAAAGCCAAAAGAAAAAGTCAGCCAAATAAGTTGACTGACTGTATTTATGTTGTTATAAAGATATGTCAATTGATCTGAGTGTTCATCAATCGAACTCTACCTGGTAACCGCAATGCTTTTAAATGGTTAATGAGCTTCAAAATCATGAACTGCAAAAGGTGTACTATGATCGATCGGCTTGAACAGATTCTTACAATGATCAAAGTCTTCAAGCTTCAGAATATTATCATAGAGCGTAAAGTGCTCTTTGGGTGCTTTATCCTCTGGCCCCTGCTCTGAGAAGAGCCAGTCGTTATGATAATGGCCATGAAACCATTTTTTATAATCTGTCCGGTCATGAATCACCTGCAGAACATCCTGAACATCCACCTGATCCTTGTTGTAATGATCCATAGAATTCACAAATGATTTTGCAGCAGGATGGGTTTTAAAGATATCATGCGAAAGAACATAGTCCACTTTCCAGCCTCTTTTTTCGAGATTGTGATAAGCGTTTTCTGCTTCTTCTTTCGTTAACATTTCTTCTTTCCACCAGTTCTGCTTTTCCGTTCTTACAGATATGTCGTGAGAAAAGGCGCCTCCAAGTGCGAGAAAGGATTTTCCATCCAGATCAAAGATTTCACCGCGTTTGAGATGGAGTACGTTGTCACGAATACGATGAACCTTCCCCCCATGCCATTCAATTTCAGGATAGGAATTCAAAACGTCAAAGTTTTCATGATTTCCATCAATAAACAAAGTATTCCATTCCAGGGACTCCAGCCAGTTCAGCCAGAAGCGATCACTGCTTCCGCCATCCCAGATACAGCCGAAGTCTCCGCAGATAATGACATAATCATCTTTTGTCAGATGCTCCGCCGCTTTAAATTCTCTCGGATTGATTTTGTGAATATCAAAAGCGCCGTGTGTATCTCCAGTGATATATACCATATTTTCCCCCGTGTCTGCAGTAAAGCCTCTAATTCAATACTCTACTTTTTAGGAAGATTAAAAACAATACGGAGATGTTCGTGTATCCCCTTTCAGACAAAATTTTAATGCAGTCTTAATATGATAACGGCCATCGATATTTCAAGCGAACGAATTAAAACGCTTCCACTATCGAATTATTTCACAAGTGTGATTTCTGAATTCAGGCATCAAAAAAGGAGATCCGCCTGTCCCTGCAGATCTCCCGTCGCTAAGGATATAGAAGAATTAGATTTTGCTTTCAACATAATGTTCGAGATCCTGGACAGTCACAAAGCTATCCAGTTTCCCATAATCAATGATGATGTCGAATTCATCTTCAAGATCGGTGACAATGTTGAGCATATCTGCCCGGTCAACATTCAGATCATCAATCATTCTTGATCCTTCATCAATTTTCGATGGATGAATTGCCAGCTCTCTGGAAATAATCTCTTTTAAACTCTTTAACATAATGTACTCTCCGATCCGATTCATTATTATTGTTTTCTTATTGTTTTGTCTTGTTTCTTTGTGATTCTATAATACTCCACGTTTTCTTGTTTTGAAGAGGTATTCTTAGAAATGTCCATATCGGTCGGAATTTAGTCCATTTTGGCATGATTCCATCCAATTTAATTATTGTTTTACAGTAAACTAATAATATTTCCGAACCAGATTCAGAGTTTTTCTCATTCTGACTTTCTTTGTATATGAGAGTTCAAAGACAAGTTATTTATGAACCGCACATCTTGTTATATTTTTAAGTTTTATTGTTTTTCGAGCTTTCTATAATTCGTTAAAACAATCGATTTTCCTTCATCTCTTCTTTAATACGTTGTTTCAATACTTCGTTTAATCACCAGGATATAAAAAAGGATCTGGACAAAATTCAGATCCCTTAATTAAACAATTTTATTGTTTACGTTTCATGACAAATGATCGGATGACTAGTTATCAAGAACAACAGTTTCAGCTATAATTTCAGATTCTTCAGCTGCTGCAGCTTTTGAAAATGCCAGATAGCCTGCTCCAAGAAGCCCAGAGTCTTCATTCAGTGTAGAGCGGCGGATATCGACGTAAGGTTTTACTGGATCCATCACTTTAGCTTTTACACGTTTTTCAACATCTTCGACAAAATCATTAATTTTCATGGCTACCGATCCGCCAAGAATACAGATTTCCGGATCCGTTACTGCATAAAGCATGGCAATAAAGTTAGCGAGATATTCCTTGGCTTCATCCATGATCTGTGCTGCCACTTCATTTCCATCTTCTGCCAGATCATTAACTTCGCCTGCATGGGCTACATCAAGTCCTGCATTGCGGGCCCGGGTGGTAATGGCAGTACCAGACGAAAGAGCTTCAATTCCGCCAGGGATAATACGGCCATGACTTGGACCATCCTGCCACATAATGCAGTTGGCCACTTCATTGGCAAAACCATGTGCTCCGATATAGATTTCTCGGTCTTTGATCTGACCAGAGCCCAGTCCTGTCGACACGGTTAAAAACTGAACAAACCGTTTGTCCTTACCTTCTCCGACTACTGCTTCAGCTAGAGCAGCCAGGTTAGCGTCGTTTTCAAGATAGGCGTTAGCTCCCGTCAGTTCTTTTAATTTTTCCGGAATTGGATAGGTCCACCATTCTTCATCCAGATTTGGGGATGCAAGAATATAACCGTTAATCAGATCAAGCGGTCCTGGTGCTGATACACCGATTCCTTCAATTTCTTTTCCAAACGATGCGATGGTACTGGCGACTTTTTGCAGGGTTCCTTCTGGATCTTTTGGATCTGTAGCGAATTGAACACGTTTAGCCAGATTGAAATCTTCATCAATCAGGGCAACTCGAGTATTCGTTCCACCAATATCAACTCCAATAGCGTACTTCATGAATAATTTTCCTCCTGAGGTTATTCCTTTTCCCTGTTATTTTAGCATGCCTAAAAGAGCATCAAAGCGCATATTTAGACTTTCTTGATTCGTATTGGCAAAGAAAAACCGCTTCACTACAGAAGCGGCTTCCTGATCTTGATATATCAATTTGTATCACACGTTTAGTTTATTCGATTTTTTGATTCTTTGTCTTCTAGTATGCTTTCAGAGAAAGACGAAGTCCGTCTTCAGTGTTGACTGGCATAGAAATCGGCTGACGCAGATTGCTTGGAGTTACTGCAGTGATTTCATCATCGTCATAGCCGATGACCATCGTTTTTTCAGTCAGCATGATCGGACGTTTTAAAATAGATGGATTCTTCTGAATTAATGTAACCAGTTCATTGAGTGTAAAATCATCCACTCCACGGTGAAGATTCTGAAAAGCTTTAGAACGTGTTGAAATGATGTCTTCCGTTCCGTTTTCGCAGCGGCTCATCAGATATTTGATTTCACCTTCTTTTAAAACGTTTGAAAAGATGTTCTTTTCTACAAAGCTGATTTTGTTGTCTCTGAGCCACTGTTTGGCCTTTCTGCAACTTGCGCATCCTGGAGAAGTATAAATGATAACCATATGCGTTCCTTTCTTAGAAATTATTATTTTTCCCTGTATTTCCTGAGCCTAAAATAAGGCATTAAACCTTTAACCTGTCTTAATTGTAAACTAGATTGCTCTCGTTTACTACCCTTGACAACCTATTATTTTTATAGAATCTTAATTTCATATTTACTTGTATTAAGATTCGGAACGAAAGATATTCCGCCAAGATCTCTCAACTAATGCAATCTCATGGCTATTTTGAATTCTAAACCGAATATTTTTTGGAGATTTACAGCCAATATTTTGTTTTTATCCATGTTGGGATATTTTCTTCAGATCAGAAATCTTTCTATCCCTAATGTAGTCCAAATTTCGGAATAAAGAAAGTATAAATTTATATAATTTTTAGATAGAACGGAATTTTTGCTTATTCGGAACAATAGTATCCTATGAAGATAATACTCCATACATGAAACCATCCATTAAAAATTAATTCGTTCAGTCACTCATCAAAATCAAATCGCAATAAACATCCAGAGTAATATAAAAAAGGCTTTCCAGAATATGTGGAAAACCTTTTACGTTTTACCATTTGAATCAGTTGGTACTATATAGAACGTTTTTATCAATTGGATTGGAAGTATATTGAAACATCACAGCCTGATCTGAATAATTTCCATGTATATTTCCATCATCATTGCCATAGGCAGCGACCCATTTGGGATAATGAGCCAATGACTCATCAAAATATGGAAGCCAGCGCAGATTGCAGTAAATACCTGGCTGTATGCCCATCTGTTCAATCCGGTTAGTCATCGTACGGGTAATCGCACTGATGTTTTCAGTCGTTTCTACAAATCCATGTTCTGATTTCCAGGAATCCGTTTCCATATCAATCCACACACCCATCGTAGGATTCAGTCCATCAATCGCTCGGGCAAAAGCATCTGCTTCAACCTGCGCCTGGGATTCATCCAGAGCGTAGGAATACCAGTAAAGACCGTATGGAATTCCTAAAGCCTCACACTTTTCAACGTTCTTTCGAAAATACAGATCTTCTGTTGTATGCCATCCAGCTCGAATAATAACAAACTGTCCCTGATATGGACTCAGATCGATATCGCCCTGGTGTTCAGAAATATCTATGCCATACATACTTGCATTCATCAGATCTTCTTCACTCCCTGTACCAGGGTTAACTGGATCATCATTGACAACTGGACTTAGCCAACCAAACAGACGATCGTTCCAACTTTGTTCTTCTGACTCGACAGTTGGTTCATCCATCTGCGGCGCAGTATCAAAAGCCTGTTGTTCCCTGGGCAATGAGACGCCCTTGACGAGCAGTTCACAGGCCTGAGCCCGACTGACTGGCTCAAGAAGCAGAAAGCTTTCCTGATCATTATAGAGGCCATTGGCTTTAGCCCAACTTAGAGCTTGTGATGAAACATCAGGCGTGGGAGTTAAAGATTCAGTCTGAACTTGAGCATCTTCTGCTGGCTCATTGACTTGTGAGAGTGATTCTACCGGTTCGGCTCCCTGCTGCGCAGTTGGATCCACATGGCTCAATTCTGAATCAGATTGCTCTGTCATTAAAGAAGGACCCACATGATCGGTTTGTCCTGGATCCAGCTCAGGTTGTTCAGATTCTGCATAGATGGCTGAATCGGTTTGTGTTGAAACGGATTCATCCATCTGTGATTCTGAATTTTCTTCCTTCACTATATTTTGAGTTTCTGATGGTTCGCCTGTTTCAGGAATATTTCCATCCTGAATAACCTGTGCCTGATCAACGACCGCTTCCTGAACTAAAGACTGTCGATGATCAGCAATGGCCCATCCATACATCATCGTGAGCATATCAAGCCGGCTGATCCATTCATCCGGTCTGAAAGATCCATCAAGATACCCACTCATAATTCCAGTATCAATGCAGTAGGAGGCGGCCAGCGAATCATACCCTGGGTTAACATCCCAGAAATAAGATGCATCTATCCAATATGGCTCCCCAGACATACGATAGAATGCTTTGGCTGCATCAATTGAACGAATTGGATCATCCGGAGCAAAATTATATCCATCGACCCCATCAATGATCCCTAATTCAAGAGCAGCAGTAATTGATTCTTCATACCAGGCATATTCAGGAAGATCCCTGAATTCGCTGTAAGAAACAGCTTTGACCGGTGTAAGACTGATAGCGAGAAGCAGGCTGATACCGGTCAGCAGTTTCGATTTTCTCATGGTTTTTTCCCCTTAAATCGTGTTCTATTACAGTTTGACCTTCAATCCTGAATTTGTCTACCTTCTTCGGAATTTTGTCCAAAGTCCATCTGGCGCAAACATTTCAGAGTGTAAATGCAATATCACGTGATATTGCTCTTTTTTAAGAAACCGGAAATTAGCTGTTAGAATCCCCTGTTGATTGCCAGACGACGAATTTATCCTTAAAGCTCTGTATATTTGTCCGAACGAAAATGAGTCGTATCTTCCGTTTCGATCCATCAGGATAGATCCTATCAGAACAATTCGAAAGCCCAAGATTTTGATGCATATTCATGAACAGTATGACGTAAACCTGGTTCCATCTGATTTGAAATCAAAATACGATCAAGTTTTACTTTTGAAAACAACTAAAAAGGCAGAAAACCAGTCTGGCTTTCTGCCAAAAGGCAAGATCTGAAAGTGACGATCAGAACCTCAGATCTTCCTGAAGATTCAGATTAATGATTTAAAAGATAATCATCTTTTAATCAAAGTCAAATAAACCGAATTTTTGCTTCTATTCAACACCAATGATAAAAGAATATACTGGCTGTTTGCCGCTGTAAATCTCGACTTCTGCATCACTGATTTCTTCAACATAGTTCTGCAGTTCTTCAGCCTGTTCCTTCATCGCATCTTCACCATAGATCAGAGTGACCAGTTCAGAATCTTCGTCGAGCATCTGCTTGAGAAGATCTTTTGTTACTTCCATCATATCTGGTTTGGAAACGACAATGGCTTTTCCAAAGATACCCATATATTCACCAGCTTTGATATCTAGTCCTTCATAGGTTGTATCCTTGATGGCATAGGTCACTTCTCCGGATTTAACGCCGGCAATTGCTTCTTCCATTTCTGCTTCGTTTTCGTCAGCATCGACATCTGGATTGAACATAATGCAGGCGGAAAGCCCCTGAGGAACGGTTTTGCTTGGGAGTACCCGAATATCCTTATCTTCATAAACCGAAGCAGCCTGTTGAGCAGCCATTACGATATTGGAGTTGTTTGGCAGAATGAAGATGTGATCGCAATTTAAGCGATCAATGGCCTTAATAAAGTCTTCTGTGGAAGGATTCATGGTCTGCCCACCGGATATAACGATATCTACGCGCAGATCTCTGAACATCTTAGCGAGTCCATCACCGGCTGCAACGGCAATCAGACCGTATTCCTTATGTTCAGAAGCCATTTCTTCATATTCTTCTTTTTCTTTTTCAAGAATGTTTTCGTGCTGATCTGTCATGTTTTCTACTTTCAGCTTCACAAAACGGCCCTGACGTTTACCCATTTTAATGGCTTTATCCGGTTCAAGCGTATGAACATGAATTTTTACCAGATCATCATCCTGAACACAGACAATGGAGTTTCCGATTGTAGAAAGTTCATTTCTGAAACCTTCTTCAGAGAAGTGCTTCATTCCCTGTTCAGAAAGACGAAGAATAAACTCCGTACAGAATCCAAATTCTCCTTCTCCTTCGATCTTTGTCTGGCTGGCTTCATCATGAGAAGCTGCAGAAGATTCAGCCTGAATGACATTTCCATCCAAAGCGGACAGCATTCCTTCCAGAATGGAGAGCAAGCCAGCTCCGCCAGAGTCAACAACTCCTACTTCCTTAAGGACAGGCAGCAGTTCAGGAGTGAAGTCCAGAGAAATTCTGGCTTCTTCAACCATTTTTGCCAGCACTTCCCGGCAATCCGTGACATTATTTGTGGTGCAGTAAGCATATGTATAATCCGCTGCCTCGCGAACAACAGTCAGGATTGTTCCTTCAACTGGACGCATAACTGCCTTATAGGCTACACGGCTTCCGTTTACCAGGGCATTGGCCAACTGCATGGCATCGATTTTTTCATCATCGGCTACCGCCTGATAGAAACCTCTGAAAATCTGAGAAGTAATAACACCAGAGTTTCCGCGCGCACCCATCAGAAGTCCTCTGGATAATGCCTTGGCAATGACACCGACTGAATCAGAATCAACGGCAAGCGCATCGTTGACTCCGCTTGAAAAAGTTAGATACATATTTGTTCCCGTATCACCATCTGGTACCGGGAAGACATTCAGTGCATCAATTCGGGCCTGATTGTTTCCAAGGCTGTTCATGCCCGAAAGAAGCATCTCTTTAAATAATTTTCCGTCAATATATTTCATTCATTTCACCTACTTCACTGCCTGAACACCCTGAACGTAGATGTTGACGGCATCCACTTTAATCTCGAGCGTTTTTTCAAGTGTATATTTAACTCGCTGCTGAGCCCCGATCATTACTTCAGAAAGTTTGATTCCCTGCAAAGCGATGACATAGATATCAAGCACAATGCTGTTGCCTTCCTGACGAACGATAACTCCTTTGGAATAATTTTCTTTTTTCAGTAATTCAGCCCAGCCGTCTTTAACCAGCTTCTGGCTTGACATACCTACGATACCGTAACTTTCAGTCACAGTTCCGCCAGCCAATGATGCAATGGCATCGAGGGAAATGGCTACAGTTCCGAATTCTGTTGATTTATTAATTGGCATAGTTTTCCTCCATGTTTGATTCTGGTGTGATAAAGATCAGAGATGCGGCCAGAACTTTCATCGCAGTAAAAGGATCCAATAAACCTGGAACGCTTTTCAATCCTGCCCGTTCTGGCGTTATCAAAACCGGATATAATCTTCTGTTATTATATCCGGTTTCAGCCTTGAACCCGATAGAGAAACCGTAATTTTACTGAAGCTGTCGAAATGAAGCAGTGGACTCATCGTAAACGTAATAGATGTCATCGTTTACACTTTTGAAAGTATTGACCGAAGGAGAGTAAACAAGCCAGTTCCAGCTTTCGCTGGGCTGCCAGTCTGCCGCCTGTTTTGATCGTTCAATCAAATCTGCATCAGAGCCAGGTTCAGGAGCCTCCTGAGCATTTTGTTCTGAATTTTGGTCTGGATCCTGATTTTCATTTGCCTCTGGACTTTGTTCATCATTTTCATTTTCAGCATCTTCCTGCAAATTCGCACTCTCCTGATTATCCTGGTTTTGATCATCCTGTTCCTGAGCTTTTTGCGCTTCTCTTAATGCAGCTTCAGCTTCAAGACGAATGGCCTGACGATAAGCGTCTCTTTCCTCAGCACTCATATTGAAATAGTCACAGGCAATTTTGTCGATGGCTCCGTTTTCCGAATCCAGAACGAGGCAGACATCTTCTCCAACAAGTTCAGTCAGTACAAGCTGATAGTTTGAAATCATCTGTAATGAAGAAATTGATGTAAATACCACATTTCCATCCTGCATGATCATTTTCAGCATATTTTCATCATAGCTTTCTGACCAGGGAAGAATTTCGGCCACTTTTTCCAGCGACTCCCGATTGAGATATTCGGGATAATCCTGAAATTGTTTGCAAATCTTCTGCATAGTCTCTTCTGAAAGATCAGCTAAAAGCGGAACATGAATCAGATTTTTCATCAATGTTGGATCCTCTATTGGCAAGGATTGCCCATCGGCGAATAAAACGTAATTCTGTCCATCTTTAAGATAGTACCCGACGATCAGTTTTTCCTTGATATCAATGGAGACTGATTGACCGTGGATATGAACACTTGCATCTTCAATCATTGGATCTTCTTCAAGACGGCTTTCAATCAGAAAAGAAGGATTGAGCAGAAACCTTGATGAAGTCGAAAGATCAGCAATTTTGTAAACCTGCTGCGCTGTATAGTAATAATTTCCATTTACAGACAGCGAACGGATCCTTGAATCATCCGAGATAAAGTAGATGGCGGCGCCAAAAAGAACAATCACTCCCGCACAAAGGATTTTGAGTTCTTTTAGCCTTGGCCATCTAAATCGAATCATCCCAGTTGATCCTTTCCACTTCAGTAATCAGTTCAATACCAAGTTCTTCTCTGGCTCGTTTCTGAATTTCAAGGATCAGGGAGTTTACATCCTCAGCTGAGGCGGTGCCTGATGCATTAACGATAAAGTTCGAATGTTTGGAACTGACAGTCGCACCCCCACGTACAACCCCGCGATAGCCCAGATCATCGACCACTTTCCAGGCATTAAACCCTTCAGGATTGCGAAATACACTGCCTGCACAGGGCTGTTCGGCAGGCTGTGAATCCATTCGTCTTGCTTTTCTTGAAATCATCAGTTCGTTGATTTCATGGGAATCACCCTTTTGCAAAAGAAAACGGCCGGCAAGGATCACCCAATCCTTATTCTTCTGAAAGATGGAATGACGGTAGGTATAGTCCAGGGAATCTGCAGGCAGCCATTCGACTTTTCCATTCCGATAGACAAGCACTTCTTCAAGAATCGCTGCCAAATCAGAACGATAAGCACCAGCATTCATATACAATCCCCCGCCAATCGTACCTGGAATCCCACTGGCGAACTCCAGACCGGAAAGAGAATGCATCATCGCCTCATAGGCAATATAGATTAATGAACATCCAGCTTCAGCCATCAGATGACCATCCTCTGAAAACTCGTAGTTATTTAAGGCCTGTGTCATATCAATAACCGCTCCCTGGTAAGGACGATCATGGACCAGTACGTTGCTGCCTCTGCCTAAAACCATCCAGGGAATCTGCTCTTCATCAAGAATTTCGATCACTCGAATTAATGAGTCTGCAGATTCCGGCTGAATAAAATAATCAGCTGGTCCTCCAATTCGGTAAGTTGTATGAAAACGCATCGGTTCTTCACATTTCACAACGGCATATTCAGATAATTTTTCAGCTAGTTTTTTATTTACACTCATAATTAGATATATATTTACTGTTTATCAATTTTATTGATAAACACCTTATTTTCTTCAATTTTTTTATAGTTAAGCACTTGATAAAACTCAGGTATTGATGGGATCTTCGCCTGAATCGGACAGACTGAATTCGTTTTTAATGCGTTTAACATGTATAAATAATGTCACAATGTAAAATGAACGCAATGAATTCATCCATCATGCTCAGTCTCATTGTACTCTGTCTGACAGTTTGTTCATCTTACGAAACCAAATTGGTCAAAAAAGAAAAATCTAGAATTGATCCGGAGACGATATCTGAGCTAATTTATTTTAAACATGGAATGCATATGAATAAAGAAAAAATCCCGCCAAGTTTGACAGGATGTATAAAATGTCATATTCCATTCACAACATTTCTGAGAATCCGTGGAATGTGTAATTTCATTGCAGGAATCATCAAATTGAAAGAGTTTAAAAACGGCTCTGATCTGAACCATCGCAGCAAATTTTATCTTCAAAGATCTCGGGAAAAGACTAATGGCCTTTATCGATGATTTCATCTGCCCATTGTATGAGATCATAAGCAGCATCTGGAGTTCCCATTTTTAATGCATTTTCATGCAGCTGCTGTCTTTTTCCTTCATCGACAAACGCTTCATCGATGGCTTCTTTGAGTGTCTTTGCGTTGAGATCCTTTTCTTCAATCATCAAAGCAGCCTGATTTTGTGTAAGCATGGATGCGTTATAGAACTGATGGTTATTTGCCACATAAGGGCTTGGAATGATGATTGCCGGAATCCCAAGCGCTTCAACTTCACAAAGAGTTGTTGCACCAGCCCGGCAGATGATACCATCCAAAAATGGATATATTTTTGTCGTATTCACAAAATCCTGAACGATAACATGTTCTGGAAAATCTTTGGGATCTGCTGGATTCTGTTTGCCGCATACATACAGGACCTGCAGGGATGGATCTATACCATTCAATGCTTCTTTCATCAGATCATTGACACTGCTCGATCCAAGAGATCCCATAACGATCATGATTGTCTTTTTGTCCTTTTTTAAACCAAGTGATTCAAAATAAGCCTGATCTCCACTGGCCTGAACCGCTAAGGAGGCTCTTGGATTTCCAATCAACCTGGTTTTAGAACCCTCAAAGACCTCAAAGCATTTTTCATAACAAACGGCTATTCCGGAAGCTTCTTTCATGACCATTCGGTTTGCCTTACCGACAACAGAATTCTGTTCATGAATCATATATGGAATTTTTACTGATCTGGCCGCAGCTAAAACAGGTGCAGTCACATACCCGCCAAAACCGACCACCAGATCCGGTTTTTCGTTTTTCATGATCCTGCACGCTTTGAAGTAGCAGGAAATAGTCTGAAAAACTGCTTTGATCTTATGAGCTAAAGAAATTTCAAGTCCTGATGAATGAAGTCCGATAAACGGATATCCCCGTTCAGGAATAAGAGTGGCTTCCATACGGTCATCATTTCCAATAAATAAAAATTCAGTCTGTGGATCCTGTGCCTTCCATAAATCAGCCAGAGCTAGAGCGGGATAAATATGGCCGCCAGTTCCGCCTGCTGTAAGAATAATCTTTCGTTTTCTGTCCTTATGATTTAACTTAGTCGTCAATTTTACTTTCGTTCCTTTTCAGAGTTGTTCAATGGGATGTCAACTTGTAATTTATCTGTTTCGCTGATACGAATGGTTACTTCAGATGAAAAGACTATCCATTGACGAATCAAATTATAACATCTGAATTCTTGAGCGCTTTTGCTTCTGGAGTACTTTTGATCTGAATATCTCATCGAATCGACAAGCTGTCATTTCGGATTCAGAGACTTTGCAAATTGTTTTATCTTTTCAGAAAACTCTGACAAAAATGAAAAAAAGAACGAAAGCAGGAAGTTTTCCGTTTCGTTCTTCATTAGTTTTATACAACGGGTTGTTTTGAACTTATTTATTTTGTTATCTGTGAATGGTCTGCATGATTCCTTTCAAAATGGTTGTCAGAAATATTTCTGATCCATTGAGCCGGACCAATTCAATACAGTTTTCTGTATTTATATTTATTTATAGTTTTATTCATATTTTGTATTTATAATTTGCCGTTCTTATCCATTAATTGGAATCGGCTCATACCAGGGTTCCAGAATACCGGTAAGAATCAGCCGCTGCGGACTTGAGAATCCATAGTCAAGATCACAGGTTGACAAGGTGACATAAGGATATTGGTCAGGATTATCCACTGTACGGGAATACATGGCCTGATCCTTGATGGTCTGAATGACCGAATCGCGATAGTCTCCAAAAGAAGTTGTATAGGCAGCGTTGCTTCCGTCTCCTTTAGTGAATTCTGTAATTTCAACACGGTAATTCTGAGACGGTGTAAGAATCCAATAATACGGATGAGAATCAAAAAATGCCTGATCCGCGAAGTCTTTTAAGGAAGTAAACATTCCTCCAACATCTACAGAGTGCCCATAAATAATGGTGTTGTCGTTTGTGAAATCAGAAGCTGCCTGAGCGTCTACGAATATCGCGCCTCGACGGTTATATTCCTTAAGAGCGGTGTAATTCAAGTAATACTCGTTATCTGCTCCCTGAACGATCGGATAGGAAATATCCGTGCCTGGAATAATGATCCACGCAATAATGTCGGGATTCTGAGTCTGAAGTCCTGCCCAATCCGGAGAAAAGACTTCGACTTCTTCCTCTTTTGTTTTATCAGCCGCTGGCTGTTTCAAATAACTTTCCAGCTGACCGGTTTCGTTTTTTACCTGTTGTGATCCAGCCCAGATCGTATAAAGCTGCCATGCAGAAAACAGAAAGATCCCCAGGCAGATCACAAACAGAATTCGATATAGTAGTTTCTTCATATTTATCTATTTTTCATACGCCTGATTCAAATGTCAACCAGTCTAAGCCAATCTATTGCCATCCCGTTTAAAATGTAAGTTCAGGTTTCGATCCCCTGATTCACACAAAATTTTTATCTTGTTTCAGAAGTAATCCATCATTCATATTTACCCTATTCTCTGCAAGAAACCCCCCGCTTCTAAGCAAAGCGAAAGCGGGGAAGAATGTCAACATTAAACATTTACCTGAATTAATTTTCTTTCGAACTTTTGTGGTTTCGTCGATTTCTGTAAATGACAATGAAAATTTTTCCTAAAAAGTCGTTGATTTTCAAAATAAATCACCATTCATAGTTATAATCAGAAATATAAATTCGGACCCTTCAAACATCCCTTCGGCCTGATCAGACTGAACGTCTTTCAAACCTTACGCTAACAGAATCCGCTCACTGCATGCTGATAAATCAAGCGGTCCAAGGAGGATAACCAATGAATGAGCAGACTCATCTTTCGATCTTACTTGCCAATAAGCAAAGCGAGCAGATCAGCCAGCTGCAGGAAATACTTGACGGAAGCGGAATCAACGCTTCTGAAGCCTTAAATGATGGACAATGGCAATTGAATTTTGATTGGGATGAACAAGCGATCAAAAGAATCCGTACTCGTGGAGCCGGGCGTAAACCTCTTTTACTCAATGGCTCTCCAACCGTCTTGGAAGTACTCGAAATGCAAAAACAAAACGGGGTAGCTAAAACCTGTCAGATCCTGAACATATCACCTTCTACCTTTTATCGACGCAAGAAAGTCGTCAAATCCAAATACGATCCAGATGAATTTTCAACAATTCCTTTCTGAGCATTCTCAGATGAACTCAAAGATCAATGGAAATCATTTTAAAATGCAAAAGAGCAGAAAAACGCATGATCGTATTTCTGCTCTTTGTTAATTTTTATTATTTTTTCTGTGATTCAGACTTTCGATCCTGACTTAAAAAACAAATGTTATCTGAAGCGCTAATCTGATACGCCTGAAGATACTGATCGAGAAGATCAAAGTATTCTGGATAAGCGATAGGACGATGAGTTGACATCAGTTCCATCTGTACTCCAAACAATTCAATCTCCTGATTGCAGTCGAAGAAGCCATTTCGAATATAAAACGATTTGCGGCGTTCTCGCTGATCCTGGTCTTCAGGTTTTATATCCAGATTTGTACTCTCAATTTCTATGATTAAAGGCTGATCATAAATACTGGAAAGTTCCTTGATCATTCTCGAACCCAATCCTCCGGATTGAAAATCTGGATTAATGGCCAGATAGTCAAGAAGCATGATGTCTTTACCTTTAATCAGAAAAGCCAAACCAGCAGGTTTTAATTCTGTTTCTTTCTCCTTTGCCGCTTTAAGAATGTAGGAGTCCATTCTGCCTTCTTTAACTCCGTTAACAATCATCTCAAAAGGTTTTGCTTCATAATCCGGAAAAGAAGCATGATACAGCTTTTCGAGTCCTCGCAGTTGTGGATCTTGGGCCTGTAGTTTTTCAATACTGATTTTCATCAATTCGCCTCCATTCCATTTTATCTTCTTTCAGAAGTCCCTTTCTGTCTGTTATCCGCTCAGGAATTCATCGCGAAGCGCTCCACCTGATCCCTTCCTATGTTTAAAACCTGCTCTGCTAAGGCATGAACATCTAAAGTAAACTGACGCGAGATGCTGCTTTCAACAAGCATTCCAAGATTAATCCCCGCAAGTACTTCACTTTCCATCTGTTCAGCGTTTTGTGTAGCTAAACGATAAGGTATCCCTCCGGTCATATCACATAGAAAAAGGATCGATGAACATCCCTTTAAATGGTTTATTGCATCCTGCAGGCGGGTATTGAATAATTCTTCCGTATCGTTTTGAGAAAAACTCACTGTTTCGATATTTTCGGCAGGTCCAGTTACTGCTTCAAGAGCATCCTTCAATCCTTCCGCAAATTTTCCATATCCGGTAATAATGATTCCTGTCATAATCCAATTCCATTCCTTTCGCGTCTGAAAAGACATCTGTAATTTCTTTTATCCTTACTTCAATTCTTATTACTCGTTAACAAAGATAATTCCCGATTGAACTCTTTCATATCCTGGGTATCTCAAAAATTCACTGTCCATTACCCGAAACTTCTGAAAATAATTTTTCAAATTCAAAAACCAATCATTTCCTGATCAATATCCAAGGATGAAGTTCAAAGATTCATTTCGAATTTCACATTCGTACCATACAGTTTTGCCAAAGCAACCTAGTTTGTCAATCGGGATAATTTTTTACTGTCCGTTTTTTCTGCTTTTTGTCATTTCCATCGCTGCCTGATCTGCTTTATACATCATTCATCCTCTTTCCTTCTATTTCATGTTTTTCTCTTTTTGGATACAATGGAAACCGCAAACCATTTAAAATGAATGAATATACTGAAAGGAATACAATCATGTCTCGAGTTCAAGCCAATCCCGGTCTTTCCGGACTAAATCTTTATATCGATAAAAAAAATCGGATCATCTACTATAATCCACTCGTAAAAAAAGCAGTAATGATTCCTAAATCGGATTATCGAAAATTCAACATGTATCGAACCCGTTATCTTGCCGTCATCTCCGCCTTTTTAATTATGGCCATTTTGTTTGAAGAATGGTTTCATTGGCCATTATGGCTAGCATTTGTTTTATCTCTGATAATATATGCTGGATTTGAATTTTCGTTTTATAAGTTTGTCAATCGACTTCCAGACGCTCCAAAATTTAACAAGGAATCCTGTGTACATACCTATGATCTAAGTATTCAGCCAAAAGATCGTACCAGAGCCAAAGTTAAGATTGTTCTTTACTTCATCCTGGGTATATTGCTTGTGGTTAATGCGTATCAGATGAATTACGATCCATCCATGCTGATTATGTGCTGGATTGCCATGATCTGCTGCTTTGCCTATGCCGGATTTACCATCTGGCAGCTTTCACGCTCTACAAAAGTTTCCAGATAGCTTTCTGTCTAAGTTGGTTTTAAATGGATTGATGTAATCGAAATCGCCTGACTGATTCGAATGATCAAAGCGTGATTTAAACCTTACTAAGACTCAATCGTAACATTGATTCAAAACAGAAGATATTTCAGGTTTACCTGGTTTAATCCTTAATATCCAATTTTACCTGCTCTTCAATCTTTGAAATAAAGAGCAGGTTTTTCTTATTCGCTTTACAACCGGACTCAGCTGAAATTTTCCATATTAAAAGGCCAGCACGCTGCTGACCTTTTATCTGATCCATTACCTTGTGTCAGACTATCATAATTCGATTAGTGCATTGATTTGATAATCATTAATTGAATATCCTCAGATGACATAGTCATAGGCGTATCGGCTTTTTTCTTCGTCAACCAGATCCTGCAGCGTGAACTGATTCAGATAAGCGGACACCGCTTTATTCAGTCCGGCCCAGAATTCCATATTTGAACTGTCAATACCGTCATCAAGCCAGGGAGCTAAAGTCAATGAGCCTTCTGTTAAGCGCAGGATATCTCCGATCACATATTCGTTGGGTCTTTTTGCCAATCGGTAGCCGCCCTGCGACCCTCGCGAAGTCTGCAGGATTTCTTCTCTGTTAAGAATTGGGACGATCTGTTCGAGATATTTTTTAGATACTCCTTGCCTCTGTGAAATTTCCTTAAGATTGATGTATCCTTCTCCCTGATGAATCGCCAGATCTGTCAACATTTTCAGAGCATACCTTCCACGGGTTGAGACTTTCACAAATCGAACCTCTTTTCTAAATAGTGGGATCCAAACATCTTCATTTGCGATTTTGTAACCAGTAAACACAAGTTACATCATAATTTGTCTGAAAATGCTTAACGTATCTACAGTATACCTATATCTTATAAATATTTTAAGATCTCTCACATCATCATCCTACAAAAATTTCGAAATTCGGACAAAAAACAGCCCGATTTAAAAGACCGAATCATTAGTTTTGGAAAATTTTTCTACCAAAACCAAAATTTCTAGACCACAGTTAAGTTAATCCTGTCCATCAGAACGCTCTTTTAATCCAAGATCGAACTATCGTGCAGAATACAAGTTTCGTGATTTGACAATTTCCTATGACAATTGATTCGATGGAAATGCTGTTTATCTCAAGATGAGTTAACAATTATTCCGGGACGCTGATCTCATAGCTGCAGGTAAAGCTCTCGCCTGGTTTCAGAATGAGTGTTCCTTCTCTTTTTTCGAACGGAATATCCTTCTTTTCATAATCGGCATGTCCATACCAGGGCTCGATGCAGACCATGTCACTGGGCGTTGGATGAGACCATAAAGCTAAATAAGGATATCCTTCAAAATGAACATTCATCCGCTTCTGATCCCTGTAATAAATTGCAGCATCAGTCACATTTGGATGAGTGAATACAAGGGTAGCGTATTTATTCAGATCGTCTCTGGACAGCTTCCATTCGTCCATTTCTACAGGAACATAGGAAACGGGCTGATAGTCTGCACTGAAGATCAGTTGATCGGTTTTCAGTGTTTCGTTAAATCGAATCGAAAAGTCTTCAAACTGTTCTTTTGCATTCTGTGAAGTTCTAAAGGCAGGATGCAGTCCAAACGAGAATGGAAGGTCTCGATCGGATGGATTTTTAATCTGGTAAGAGACAGTAACTGAATGATCATTCAGTTCATAACTCATCTCATATTCAAAATCGAATGGAAACTGTTTTCGGGTTTCTTCATCTGAAGACATTCTGTAGGTGATTTTATTTCCATCGACTTCACCTTCAAGATCTGCATAACGGATCAGACCATGATTTTTCATCTGATATTCCTTGCCGTCTACAACAAACTTTCCATCATTCCAGGTGCTTCCGACCATAGGAAAGAGAGTCGGATTCTGATCCTTCCATCCCTGATCTCCCTGATAAATCAATTCAAAACCGTTTTTCTTGTCGATTAATGAACGCATCTGGCCAGCTCGAGTTCTTGTCGTCAGTTTCAGGCGCCCATTTTCCAATGTTAAATCTTCTCTCATTATTTCCTCTCCTGGAATTGTTGCATTCCATTATCTATACGTTCATTGTGCGACAGAAAGAGAAATTTTTCATCATGAAATTAACGAGAAAAACGACTGATTTCATCAAGAGCCATCAATAATCTTTCCCTTTGATTACATAAAGAAAAACACTGGATCAGATCCAGTGTCTTGATTCAAGAAAATCGGCAACTCCATCTTCAAAAACGGATTTACAGATGAGATCAGCCGCTTCTTTAGCGGGTTCAAAAGCGTTGCCCATGGCGACTCCAAGATCAGCAAGCCGCAGCATACCGGCATCATTGGCTCCATCCCCAAACGCCACACTCATTTCATACCGATTATTTCTGCAGATCTTCTCAACTTCAATTTCCTTGCTGGTATCCGGATTACGAAGTTCAACACATTCTGCATATTCAACTAACGAATAATCTTTGAATCGTTCGAGTATCTCCTGCTTTAGTGCCTGATCCTTTACCCAGATCAGAACATTGTAAACTTCTTCATCCTGATATTCTTTTTGAGCAGGAGCCTTCATGTACAGCGAAAACATATGATTGTAGATTTCAGGTGTTGAAGGAGTTCCAAAATAGCTTCCGTTCTGAGCTGAATATCTGTACGTCAATTTATGATCCTTACAAAACGTATCAATTTCTCTCATATCGTTTGGCTGAATGGTCTTTTCAGAGACGGGCAGCCTTCTTTCATCAAGAACCAAAGCTCCGCCTTCAAGGACCAGTCCGGTGAATAATAAATTAATAAACGATTCTGGAAGATGTTCCATCTCGGAAACACTGCGGCTGCTGACAAGATAAACCGGATGGTCCTGTTCCAGAAGTCTTGTTAAAGCCCATATTGTTTTTTTAGATACTTCATGAAATTTATTCTGATAAAGTGTTCCATCAATATCGAAGAAAAATGCTTTCTGAGACATATTCAACCTGCTTTCTGATTTCGATGCTTCCTATCTGACTGACTGCCGCAGTCAGTTGAAGCAATCTTCTATGAGTATACATGGTGAATCCAATTTCTATAAAGACGACTTATTGAATGGGAATTGAACCTGGATCTGAATCCAGACTGACGAAAAGTTGAAATCTGATAAAACCTGAGAACAGGAACTGGCAGCAGATCTGAACTTATTCTATACAAATGACAAATGAAAGATCATGTAAAAAAGGACACATTCCGAAGAATGCATCCAGTTTCGTTTCGTTAATCTGTTTGACGGCTCTGCTGTTGAATGGATATCAATCCATTCGACTTAATTGCCGACCTGATGGAAGCTCTGCAGAAGCTTAGCCCGCTGCGGGCCTTTCAGCTTCTTAATTGCCTTGGCTTCAATCTGACGAATCCTTTCACGCGTTACATTGAATTCCTTACCGATTTCTTCAAGAGTCCAGGTACGTCCATTATCCAATCCAAAACGCAGGCGAATCACTTTTTCTTCACGTTCAGTCAGAGTGGATAAAACTTCCTGAATGGTTTCTTTCAGCAGCTGAGAATGAGCATATTCTTCTGGAGTCATAGTCGTCTTGTCTTCAATGAAATCCCCTAGGAAAGTATCATTCTCATCACCTACAGGTGTTTCCATACTGACAGGATCAAGAGCAGAACGCTGAATTTCAATGACACGTTCAGCGGTCATGTCATCCATCTTTTCAGCAATTTCTTCAGGGATTGGATCACGGCCCAGATCCTGAACCAGCTGACGCTGAATTCGGGTCATTTTATTGATCGTTTCAACCATATGAACAGGAATTCGAATGGTTCTGGCCTGGTCAGCTATCGCACGGGTAATTGCCTGACGAATCCACCATGTCGCATAAGTAGAAAACTTGAATCCCTTGGTGTAATCAAATTTTTCAACTGCCTTGATCAGCCCGATGTTTCCTTCCTGAATCAGATCTAAGAACAGAAGTCCGCGTCCTACATATTTCTTTGCGATCGAAACCACCAAACGCAGGTTGGAGTCAATCAGTGTCTGTTTGGCATCCATATCTCCGGCAATGATTCGCTTTGCGACTTCAACTTCCTGAGTCGGTGTCAGCAAAGGGATAGCTCCAATTTCCTTGAGATAGGCTTTTACAGGATCACTTGTCTTATTGCTTGCTCCGGCAGCAAAAGTTCTTTCCAGAGCTGCCAGTTCATTTTTAACCTCATCATCAGAATCTGAATCGGAATCACTGTCATCATCTTCATCTGAAAGATCATCCGGTTCCTTTTCTTCGAAATCAATTCCATTGGCGTGAGACCAGTCAATTAATTCCTGAATATCATCATCGGCCAGATTCATTTTGTAGATCGCTTCGAGAAAATCTTTCTGGTTAATTTCAGCATCCGCTTCCTTGCTGGCTTCCAGAAACAGCTTCACATCTTCCACCGAACTAAAATTTAATGCTTTCTTTTTTGTCTCAGCCATTCTGTACCTTCCTTCCTTGTAACCACAAGTTATTTATATTTTCTAAATATTGACTAATTAAATTTGATTTATTGAATATGGCTTGTATGCCAAAATAAGTTTAAAAAAGAATTCGTAAAAAAATCATTGATATGCCCTGTTGATTCAAATCCAGAGCAAGAGACACCTTTATTTTCACACCATTTCTAAAAAAATGCTCCTTTAAAATGCTGAATTATCTAATTCCTGCGATAAATTCGAAAACTTTACCTCAACAATGACATAATCAGACTGATGGTTTCTTCTCTCAATCAAAAAGGGACTGCTCTTCTAAGCAGTCCTCAGCTTTATTTAAACGATACAATAAGTTTTCCGTTATTTAATCTTTTTACGATAAATGCCAGAATCCTGTCCATGTTTATTTTTCAATGTAGTGAACAGTTCATATCCATATTTTTCATACAGTCCACGATGGCCGGTAGAAATATAAACATATCCGTCATTATCTTCTCTGGCCATTCTTTCTGCAGCTTCAATCAACTGTCCTGCACATCGTTTCCCTCTGAATTTTTCAGAAGTATATACATATCCAATCCAGGGAGCCAGATTGGTATCTGGAACATCATCATGATCTGCAAAAGTGCAGAAAGCAGCAAGTTCTTCATCTTCCATTAGCAGCAGCAGCCTCGCATTTTCTCCTAAGCGATCATGAAAACTTCCTTCTTCAAGCAGACGGGACAAAGACTTCGCCCCACTCCAATCTGCATTTTTGATCTGTTCGAGAATTTCAGTCGGCTGATTCATGCTGAAAAATTCAACAACTATCATTTTATCCTCCTGCCTTTCTAACTTTTGCCTTTCTAACTCCTGGCTTCTGGTTTTTGGGTTCACTTTAATTCTATTTTTAGTTAACCTTTAGTTCCCAAAAAATTTTCTACCTAGACCCTAAATTGAGTTCTTCAGGGACTTTAATCTTGAATAACTTATATCCCTGATTTGCTTTCGAATCAGCCTCATGAATAATGATTTTGTCTTCGAATACTGAACAACGTTGATATCCCAGTTTTTGAAACAGACTGATTGGATTCAATTTCTTGGTTCTTTTATTCTCATGATTCAATAGTTCCAACTGGATTCTTTTGACAATCATTGAAGCGATAAAAGTAATCAGAAGATGACCTTTCAGACACTCTTCAGATTGAATACGTACTGGCAGTAATCCTGTATAGTTTTTCCCGATATCAAAAGTCTGTTCAACCTGCTGTCTTGTATAATAAACAGGCAAGATCTCTTCGATGGCTAACTCATTTGAAGAAGCAAGGATGAAAAATCCTTCGGATTCAAGTTTTTCAAACAACTCAGTTGAGGTTCCTGAATCTGGATCCAGATGATTGAGCA
>NZ_MPJW01000192.1 GCF_001945525.1 Ileibacterium valens | reverse complement strand
TGAAAATTCCACCTCCAGAATCAGTTTCTTAAGGTGGATTCATGAGATCCAATCAGATAACCAATAACATTTTTGTACATGTAATCATTACCCGGATTGGACATTTAAACTTTACCCGTAACAAAAAATACAAAGAGGATCTGAATGGATATATTACTGATTCATTCTGGAAGGTTGATTCTTCGGATGTCAGCAGCAATGAAAAATTAACAAAATTCATTGGGGAATGGAACCAATTCCTGCAGGACTATCATGGATTCTATGAAGATTTTTCTTATTCAGGAATCTATCCCGAAATGTTGGCAAGTATGAAGTTGACAACTCCATTCGTCATAGTCACGCCGGAATATTTTAAAGATATTCAATTGAAAGAAGCAGCTTCAGGAGAAACTCTGAAAATCAGTGACTATCCCAATCAGAATCTGATTCTTGTTCCATCATCCATCAAGGAAGATTGGAAGCAGAATCCTTTAATATCGGAATTGGATAAAGATGATCTGAAAGAGGTAATTATTGAGGATGGAGTTGAATTGATGCCTCATGTGATCAGACCAAGTGAAATACCAAGGTTGCCAATTCGCAATTCTCTGATTTTAATTATCCAGGGAGAATGACCATCGAATTATGGAGGCAATTACCCTTTCCTGCCTTATGAAGGTCAAAAAACAGAAACGATGATTGAAAACTTCCTGAAAAGCATAAAAACTGAAGGTGAAGCCCGCTTTACTTTAAACAATACGGCATGGGATTTATCAAAGCAGACTGTTCTCATTTCACTGGTCGAAAAAACAATTATTTTACTTATTGATATGTTCTTATTTGCCAGCCTTGTTTTTGTTTCAATAGTCCTCTTTTTCTTTAACAGGCAAAAAGAGAACGGAGTTCAAATCCTGATGGGAATTCCCGCTTTGACAAGATGGAAAATCTGGATTCTGACATGGATCCTGATGCTGGTTGGTGCTGCGGTTGTTTCCATGGTTTTGACGCATTCGATTTCTTTACCATTGATTATCAGTCTGTTTGTTCTGATTGTGCTTTCGATGATCGAGGCTGCTGTCGTGATTCGAACATATGAAAAAGGCAACGAAATCCGAATGCTGAAAGGAGGCGAATTTTAATGAGTGCTGTTATTTATGCGGAAAAGATCTACAAATCGTTTGGAGATCATAAAATTTTTGAAGATTACACCTTCGCGGTTGAAGAAGGTGAATTTGTTCTCATTAAAGGCCAGTCAGGATGTGGAAAGTCTACGTTGCTAAGTATGATCGGGTTGCTTGTGTCACTTGATTCCGGATCAATTCATATCGGCAATCATGTCAACGTTCGGCCATATACAGAAAAGAGCCGAAAGATTCTGGCAGAAGAAATTGGATGGCTGTTTCAGAACTACGCTTTAGTAGATGACAAAAGCGTAAGAGCAAATCTGAGTATGGTTCTTAATGGCTTAAGCAAAAAAGAAATGGATCAGAGAATTGAAGAGACGCTTGTCAAAGTTGGGCTTTTCAAAGCAGCTGATCAGAAGATCAGTTCGCTTTCTGGAGGTGAGCAGCAAAGAGTAGCCCTTGCAAGGCTGCTTTTAAAACCTTCGAAAATTATTCTTGCGGATGAACCGACTGGAAACCTCGACCCGGAAAATAAAAAGGCAGTTATGCGTTTGCTTAAGGAACTCCAGAAGAAAAAAAAGACTATTGTTGCAGTCAGTCATGATGAAAATCTCGACGATTTTGCAGATCGGATCATTCATCTATAAAATGGTGAATCGAAAGTTGATATTGATTCGATAGAACAACAAGATTGTTGAAGCATTAAAAAGGGGCTGTTAAATTTCGACTGATTTTTCATCAGCGAGATTTACAGCTCCTTTTTCTATGCTTTTTATCTGATTCAATCCTGTTTTATGATGTGTTTTTCCGCTCAAGTCAATTTTTGAACGCACTGAAAAGAGCCAAAACTCAAAAAGACTGTTTATAATCTTTTTCAGATTTCGCTTTTCTGCTCCTTTAATTTTCCATAACGTTCGAGTTCTGGGCAACTCATCCGATTTCTGTTGTTTAATTTTCTGATATTGTGTCCCATGGCCACAATAAGCACCTCAAATTTTACGTTTTCCAGTCCCCGGCGTCTCAATCGGCTGTATCTGTAGTTTTCTTTAAGATCTCCGAAGGTTCCTTCCGCCTGAATGCTCCGGCTGACCATAATCTCATGTCCTGCATCTGAAGACATGTTCTCCCG
>NZ_MPJW01000072.1 GCF_001945525.1 Ileibacterium valens | reverse complement strand
TGTTACGGGTAAAGTTTAAATGTCCAATCCGGGTAATGATTACATGTACAAAAATGTTATTGGTTATCTGATTGGATCTCATGAATCCACCTTAAGAAACTGATTCTGGAGGTGGAATTTTCATGGATAAGTTCCAAAAATTAACTTCAACGATTCGGTTGATAAAGGACACAAACTTGAAACCAAATTTTTCTGCATTGGCTAAGGCTTATGGCATTGATCGTAGAACGGTTAAGAAGTATTACGAGAATGGAGGGATGCCAAAAAGAAAAAAGAAAAAGGAATTTAGTAGATGGGATCCATATTTGGATCTTATTAATCAAAAACTCGAAATACCTGGAATTACTATTCGCGGACTTCATGAATTCTTTCGTGAAACAATGGGTGACAGTCAAATTCCTGGTACCTATGAAAGTCTCAAAGCCTATATTCGCAAAAAAGATATTCAGATTTCTCGCTCTCACGGACAAGCTGCACATGTCCATTTTGAAACACCGCCTGGTCAGCAGATTCAGGTGGATTGGATAGAAGGATTAAAGCTCAGATTGAAATCAGGTGAAACAGTTCCCTTCAATGTCTATTCTGCTACCCTGGGCTGGTCCAGAGAGCATGTTTTTATCTACGCTCCATCCATTACAACGGATGATTTTATTCGATGTACCGTTGATGTCTTCAGAAAATTAGGTGGCGTAACCAAAGAACTGCTTACTGATAACATGCCTGCGCTGGTCAGCATAAACGGAAAGAATAGAAGAATAAATACGAAGGCTGCACAATTTTTCAAGGATTTGGGCGTTGAACTCAAACTCTGCAAGGTTAGATCTCCTCAAACAAAGGGAAAGGATGAATCTGCTAATCGATTTCAGTCCTGGCTGCTCCCCTATGATGGAGAACTCAATGATGCAGATGATATCCGGCATCTGGTTGATGAAATTCTCACCAGACGAACAAACAATCAGATCAATGGAACAACCGGGATGCCACCCACCGCACTTTTTCAAAAAGAAAAGGAATATCTTAAGCCATTACCCCATCAGGTTCTGCTGGACAGCTACCTGAAAGAGCATGAAGTTCGAACAGTGCCACCAACACTGCTGGTCTCCTACAAAGGCAAAGGATATTCCGTACCAAAAAACTATATAGGCAAAAGAGTCCATCTTTATGCATGCAATGACAATCTGTTCATTTATGACAATAAAAACGAACTCATAACCATTCATAGTATATCAAACGACAAAAAGAATTATCACTTCGATCACTATGTGAATGGGTTAAATATAAAGGGAAAATCTGAAAATGAAATCAGAGAGATTGCCAAGAAGAATCTTGAACGGTTTGACTGCCTTTTGCCAGAAACAAAGAAGGAGAAGAAGTGACCAACAACTACAACAGATTAATTAATAATCTCGATGAACTGAAACTGCATGAATTCAGAGAACAGCTTCCTCACTATCTCTCTTTGGTTAACAAAGGAGAGATTGAAATTACAGATGCCATTTATGAACTGACAGAGCTGGAGAAAGCAAAGAGAATGGAAAGAATGATCACTTCCTGTGTGCGAACAGCAGGCTTTCCATTTCTCAAAGAATTTCATGATTATGATTTTTCCTTTCAACCAGGAATTGATAAAGGAGAGATTCTGGAGCTGGGTACTTTGCGTTTTATTGAAGCAAATGAAAATATTCTATTCTGTGGTACCTCAGGAACAGGCAAAACCCATTTATCTGTGTCTATTGGAATAGAAGCGGCCAAGCACCATTACAGTACCTATTTCATCACCTGTCATGCGCTGATGGAGCAATTGAAACAGGCTGCCCATGAAAACAGGCTGGAAGCCAAGCTGAAACACTATTCAAAATATCGTCTTCTGATCATCGATGAAATTGGATATCTGAATCTGGATGCGATGGCGGCAAATCTGATGTTTCAGCTGATATCAAGACGGTATGAAAAAAAATCGACAATCATTACAACCAACATAGTATTTTCAGGATGGGGAGAGCTGTTTGGAGATCCTGTAACTGCCAATGCCATTCTCGATCGTCTGTTGCACCATTGCCATGTGGTGACCATTAATGGCCCCAGTTATCGAACAAAGGATATTGGAGGGATGAGTGATCAAGAAGAAATGAGAGGAAAATAAATGGAAGACAGCAAGATTCAATAGGGTAAAGGCGACGAAGAGCAGGGGGCGGTTCCACTTCAGTGATGTCTAATGGCCGATATTTTACCGACATCACCTGCGTTTCACCGCCCCCAGCTCTCTTTTAATATGCTCAAAATTGTACATCTTTTAATTACCCAATTTGTACATTTTCTGATTGACATTTACA
>NZ_MPJW01000289.1 GCF_001945525.1 Ileibacterium valens | reverse complement strand
TTGTTCAACATGTCTTCAGATGCAGGACATGAGATTATGGTCAGCCGGAGCATTCAGGCGGAAGGAACCTTCGGAGATCTTAAAGAAAACTACAGATACAGCCGATTGAGACGCCGGGGACTGGAAAACGTAAAATTTGAGGTGCTTATTGTGGCCATGGGACACAATATCAGAAAATTAAACAACAGAAATCGGATGAGTTGTCCAGAACTCGAACGTTATGGAAAATTAAAGGAGCAGAAAAGCGAAATCTGAAAAAGATTATAAACAGTCTTTTTGAGTTTTGGCTCTTTTCAGTGCGTTCAAAAATTGACTTGAGTGGAAAAACACATCATAAAACAGGATTGAATCAGATAAAAAGCATAGAAAAAGGGGCTGTAAATCTCGCTGATGAAAAATCAGTCGAAATTTAACAGCCCCTTTTTGAAGCTTTGAATAGGTGAAGCTTTGAATAGGTATTGATAAGCCATGATTCACAATCACTGTGATTTGTGATGTTTATAATGTCTCAGAAAAACTCAGAGCGAACCGGCATAACACGAACAAACATGTGATGCCTTTTGGAAACAGGAAAAATTGCATGACGACTTTGCAAGGTAGTTTGAAACAAACGTCCTGAATATTGAAAGAATAGATTAATCGTGAGAAAATCATGATAATTCTCACGATTTCTCAGAATTTCATTGATGGATCAGAAGATAATTCCGAAAAATTCAATTTGAAATGGGCATTGTGAATAAAGAGCTGGCATCCATAACAAAAAGGATGTCAGCTCTTGTTTTTGGAGGTGTTTACAATGTTCAAAATCGTCACTGGACTATTTCCGGCTGCTGATAAGGATTCCAAGCCCCAGGAAGACTTCATCAAGCGGATTATTCAGGTAAACCAGCTTTGGAATATATTCTTCTGCAATATAATTCGTTAGTCTTGCAGCCAGTTCCTTCATATCCTGAATTAATGGAGTCCGCATATAGATGATATCCGGATCGATGAATGAAATTAATGGAAGTATGGTTGCAATCAGCATTTCATAATGTCCTTCTTCTGCCCGGCTGAGCTTATCAAGGCTGTTGGAAAACTGCATCCGGTTCATATAGAATTTGCATTCGCCAGCAAGTCCTCTTCTTCCACTGAGTATTTTTCCATCGATGACTGTGCCGACTCCCGGACCAGTACAGCCATAAGGAAAAGAAATCAGAGTCATCGTTTTCAGATCAGGCTGCCAATGTGAACATCCTAAAGCGCAGGCGTTTACATTGTTTACAACCAGACAGCGCGCAGAGTAGCGCCGCTCAATCTCTTCAGCAAGATTGAAGTGATCCATATTCATCTTTTTCATTGTAACCAGTGATTCGTCATCGACTATTCCCGGAATGGCCAATACAATCCATTCAGGTTTACGGCCATTTCTTAGCATATATGAGATTTCCTGCCAGAGATATTTTCTCTTCAGTATCGCAAAGACAGCTTTAGCTTCTTCAACTTTTTTGCCATTTTCATAATACCGAAGCGTTATATTAAGCTGCTCACTGTCCAGAATGACAGAAATCAGTAAGGCCGGTCCCAGAAATTCAATATAAGATTCCTTTTCCTTCGGACTTTCGAGATTATGCTGCAGATGTTTTTCCCTTTTCTTTTCCTCTTCGAAAAGATGTCTTATATAATCGATCGTTCCAGAAGCATCAAATCCACTGAATAAAGGCGTAGGAATCTGAAAGACCAGCTTTCCAGGAAGAGCGCATTCGATTTTCTTTTTCAGATAGCCAATTTGCGGAGCAATCAGGATCAGATCAGCCTGGTCTGCACTTTCAATCAGCTGTAGATAGGGAACAGCCGAAAAATGCCAGTCGAGCTGGTTCTTTTTGGCAAGCTGGTTGAGTTTACTGGCTAAAAAGGAAGTTGTAGCTCCAGACGTACAGGAAAGAAGAATATGCAAAGTTGTTTCCTGATGCAAAGAATATAATGCTTCAAGCATATCGTTGAACATTTCTTTTGCATGAGACTCTTTCTTTAGTTCGAAATGGAGGTAATAACGCAGCTGGGTATCTTTTTTTCTGAATATCGAAATTTCAACGATATTTTCATCATAAAAACGAATTTCCATATCTCCGAATTCAGACCGGAAATAGATGGTGTCGTTCGAAGGCTGATCGATAGAGCACCATTCAAAAGAATGTGAAAGGATCCAATTTTGATAACTATCAGCTGTATATAAATCGGCAGACACAGTTGCTGGTCTGTTTTTGCTTTTCAAAACAGGACTTTTCAGATTTCCTTCTCGGTTTCCCTTTTCCATACTTTCCTCCAGGCTAAAGCATTTGCTTGGCTGTCTGCATTTAGCTTAATTACTTCATCGTAACCTTTTGAAATTTGCACGGGCTTTTATTCCCGGTTATCCCTGAATACCATCAAAGGCGGAAATCTTCTCTGTGCTCCAGCTTTCCTCTCAGGAAAGTCGGAAACGGAAGATTTCCGCCTTTTG
>NZ_MPJW01000120.1 GCF_001945525.1 Ileibacterium valens | reverse complement strand
AAACCTCTTCTCGTAATCAGTTTTGAATTGCACCTCTCTATCAAGACAAACGCAGCCTCGCAAATGGGCAGACACTGATGAAATCAGGCTGAAACTAACTTATTCGAGTATTCGGAGAAGTCTTGAACTGGAGGAATAAGGCTTTGGTAGGCGGACATTCAGGGAAGCCGCAAGGAGAATGACGATAACCTTGGTTCAAAACGTCACCATTATCTTAAATAAAGAAAATGAGAGCAACTCAGCCATGAGCCAGGCGGCGATTTCATTGAACTAACCCCCATGGGGGTTAGTTCAATGAAACACCACTTGTTGGAGACTCATTGGTTTCTGATTACTCTCATACAATACGAGGAGAAAACTATGGAACATGAAAACATTGAACTTGTCCCATGCAGTCAGGAAGATATCGATACTCTTGTTGATCTGGCCAGAAAGACCTACTATGAAACTTTCAAGGTCAGAAACAAACCGGAAGAGATGGATCAGTATCTGGATGATGCTTTTGATCCGGAAACTTTGCTTGAGGAAATGGATAATCCGGAATCTCTGTTCTATTTCCTGAAAGTTGACGGAAAAACAGCAGGATACCTGAAGCTCAATACAGGAAACGCGCAGACAGAGTTGCAGGATCCGGAGCTTATGGAGATCCAAAGAATTTATATTGATCCTGACTTTCAGGATTCCGGTCTTGGACCGCTGATGATCACTCAGGCAATCAGGATCGCCAGGAACGACAACAAAAAGGGGATCTGGCTTGGTGTCTGGGAGAAAAATGACAAAGCCATGGCTTTCTATGAAAAGTATGGCTTTGAAAAGTTTGGTTCACATGACTTCATGATGGGTGATGATAAACAGCTCGATTATATGATGATCAAAGATCTGGCGAAAAAGTCAGAAGAATAGGCAGATCTTTTTCCATCATCATTCAATAAATAGGCCGCTGAGCTCAAAAAGCCCAGCGGTCTCATTAATTATCCGTATTTATTATCGGATTCCAGATGAATTATGATTCTGCTGGAATCACAATGATACCTTCGCCCTCGTCATTAATTTCAATCACTTCATCTGCAGCAGGCTGATAGTTCGGATTGCTGAGAATGGCGTCTTTGAGAGTGTTTTTGAGTTTATCACAGCAGGGTTTGAATGAAACATAGGTAATACCACCGCCTACTAATCCTCCAATCAGCGGAATGGCTTTTTAAAGAAGCCAGCAAACACTTCCTTGGTCATTTTGACATTGAACCATTTCGAAATACTTTTTACAATCGGGTAAATCGTTCCTTTGGTCAGCGCTTTTTTCATCAGCTGTTTTTCGACTCCGGTTCCTAGCGTAGTGGCAACACTCTTAAGCATTTTATTGGCGTTGGCAACACCGAACATTACCCCAAAGCAGATGATTATGAAAAAAGAATTTACGCAAAAGCAGGTAAAAGAATTAATCGACCTGTTCGAGAAGCTACATAAACAGCTTTGTTCAAACATTCAGGAAATTGACAGCCATAAGCATAATTCTGTAAATATTTGTCACAGGCTGGTCAGCAACGAGTTTGTCAGTCTTATGGAAGAAGACTTGATTGGCTGTATTCAAAGAACTCAAATATCTGGTGAAAATAAATACTGGAATACTTTTCTTCAGTTTTATCAGACTCAACAACATATTCCAATTCGGGAAAGACTGAATGAAATGCTGAAAACAATTTCCACTCAGATTATGGCTGCTGAAGATCTGGTGAAGCTTAAGGATGAGTCTTTTCTATGGACTCTTCATCGCTTGCAGTGGCAGAAGAATAAAAACCAGGCCTGCCTTGATCTTGAACATAATGCCGATCAGCTGATCGATCTCGAACAGAAGCTTAAGAATGAACTCAACCTGATCGAAACATAGGATATGAGGATATCCGGGAAGGTGAATCTCAGATTCTAAAGGATTCCAGGCAGTACTTTGATTCCGTAATGAAGATCTCTGAATTCAAAACAAATACTAAAAAATTAGTTTGAGTGATTCTGGGCAACTGGTAAAACTGGCTGATCAGGTAAGAGAAATTCTTACTGCTCAAACAGAAGCGAAGAAGGAAATCAAGAATATCAGTCCCGACTGATTCAGCTGGACTCAATGAGAAGTGCTAATCTGCGTGAGCAGGGTTTTCAGATCACCGAATCGTTGAATAACAACGGCGAACTGAACAGGATAGCTGAATTCGAGTCATTTATTCTGGACGCTGTCCGATTCAGAGAAATAGGTCAGCCATATTCACAGTTTATCTCAGAGGTCGAAACGGT
The DNA here is from genome assembly GCF_001945525.1 of Ileibacterium valens. Classification (GTDB taxonomy): domain Bacteria; phylum Bacillota_I; class Bacilli_A; order Erysipelotrichales; family Erysipelotrichaceae; genus Ileibacterium; species Ileibacterium valens. The sequence goes on along the minus strand of NZ_MPJW01000120.1, from coordinate 205 downwards.
TGATAAAGAATTGGTCGAACTTTGAAATTTTATCGACAGAGCCGAAGACATGTTTTTTTTCAGTGAGGAGAAGAAAATCAATGTCATTAAGTTAAGCAGATAGAAGCGCGAATTGCTCCGCACTTCATCGTGGTGTTCAGAATCTACCAGAAATTTTTATCTGGAATCAGCCATTTTTCGGCTTCAAGCCTCACGAATACGATAA
>NZ_MPJW01000102.1 GCF_001945525.1 Ileibacterium valens | reverse complement strand
CGGGAGAACATGTCTTCAGATGCAGGACATGAGATTATGGTCAGCCGGAGCATTCAGGCGGAAGGAACCTTCGGAGATCTTAAAGAAAACTACAGATACAGCCGATTGAGACGCCGGGGACTGGAAAACGTAAAATTTGAGGTGCTTATTGTGGCCATGGGACACAATATCAGAAAATTAAACAACAGAAATCGGATGAGTTGTCCAGAACTCGAACGTTATGGAAAATTAAAGGAGCAGAAAAGCGAAATCTGAAAAAGATTATAAACAGTCTTTTTGAGTTTTGGCTCTTTTCAGTGCGTTCAAAAATTGACTTGAGCGGAAAAACACATCATAAAACAGGATTGAATCAGATAAAAAGCATAGAAAAAGGGGCTGTAAATCTCGCTGATGAAAAATCAGTCGAAATTTAACAGCCCCTTCTCTTTTAAATGTTTTCAAAATTTGCAGGTCTTAGCTTTTCTTATCGTTCTGCTTCGTTCTTTTGCCTGTATTAGGAACCAGAACAATAAAACTGCAGCCAAGCAGCAGGATTGCACTGATCAGAGATACATAATGATTTAGTGCAGGGCAAAGTAAAGCACCTAAAACAATACCCCCAAAATAAGATAGAACGATGATGAGATAGAGAAGAGCCTTAAACGCATCGTTTTCATCGTTTAAATGAAGAAAACGTGTCCAATGCACCAAAGAATTCTGATAGCTTCCGTTAATCACAATAGTCGAAACAGGAATTCCTCTGACTTTAGCAAATGTGATTGTCTGAAGACCGCAAGCCAATCCAAAAATCGGATTAGCCAATGCATTCCAGGAATCTGGCATGAATGTGGCAGCAACAATCAGTAAAATCTCTATATAAAAAGGATATTTTCTCCATTGAGAGTAGTTGGGCTTATCATGAAAATGCTCAGCAATGATGATTCCAATTCCAAACATGATTGGAGGAAAGAGATACTTAACTACATTGCTGAATTCTCCGGCAGCCAGATCAAGTCCTAAATAAAGCAAATTTCCACTTTGTGAGCTCGCAAAGACATGGCCTCTGGTCACATAAGTACAGGCATTCAAAATCCCAATACTCAGTGAAAGCAATATTCCAACTTTCATTGATTCTTCCTGTTTTTCAGGTTCATTTTCAATGAGCTCTTTAATTACTGTTGACTTCATATCTCAATGATAATTATGAACACTCACTCCGACGGTATGATGTGACTGAAAACAATCGTTCAGGTTTAAACAGTTTTGCTAAGACTGAGAATCCGATTCTGTCGTTTCAAAAATAATATACTGCGGTGTTGAATTCATCGTCAGATAAATCCGTCCAACATATTCTCCAATCAATCCCAGCATCAAAAGAATGAGTCCCCCAAGAATCATCATGATGCAAATAATAGAACTCCAGCCAGCATCCACTGCATCCTGGTAGATCAATTTCTGAATTACTACAAAAAGCGAAAACAGAAATCCAAATCCCGCGCAAATCGCCCCTAACAACGCACCAATTCTTAATGGTTTGACTGAAAAAGCCGTAAATCCGTTAGCCCAGAGATTTAAAAGCTTACTTAAGGAATAACCCGATTGCCCTTCCTGTCTTTTTTGGTGATCTACATTCTGATTAACGATTCCAGATCCGGATCTCAGCATAAGGCCATCGACGAATGGATAAGGTCCTGTATATCTGTTGACCTGATCGATTACTTCGCGAGTCGTTGCAATATAACTCGAGAAATATAATTCTTTGGGTTTATTTAAAAGCCAGGTAGCGGTCCAGTCATTAAAATCACTTCCCAGTTTACGAAAGCCACTCGCAAATTTATCGTCTGTATAATCTCCATAAACTACGTTCGTATTCCCATTAAGACGATCAACGAGTTTAAATACTTCCGAGGGAGGATTCTGACCATCATCATCTAATGAAACAATAATGTCCCCTTTCGCTTTGCGATAACCCGCCATCAGAGCGTTATGCTGCCCGAAATTATGAGACATACAAAGCCCAGTAACTTTTGGATTCTTTTGGTGCAGATCCTTGATAATCCGCCAGGTGTCATCTGGTGGATTATCGTTGACGAGAATGACCTCGTATTCATACCCTTCTCTTGTCTTCATTACATCGTCTATTTGTCTGACTACAGATTCAATCGTCTTACCACTGTTATAGCAGGGGATAACAAAACTGATTAATCTGTCTTTTAATTTTTGATTTTTTTCCATATGCATATTCTTATCTTATTTCTATGAAAGTGGTCAACTAAAAAAGCCGATCTGAAGGGATTACTCACTCAGATCGGCTTTCTGTTTGCATGGCCTCTTGCTATTTTCGCTGTTCACTATCGTCGCCGTTAGAATGCTTGACTGCTGGGTGCGGAATGTAACCAGGTATTTCCATTCTGCCATCAAGACCACACCATGGATCTTTCAAAACCAAACATCAGCGACATCCTTCTTGTCTGTTGTCTTTGTTCTTTGTGTTTTACACTTCGCTTGCTTCGATCAAGCCCTCGA
>NZ_MPJW01000015.1 GCF_001945525.1 Ileibacterium valens | reverse complement strand
CCAGATATTTCTGAGTGGCCTTTGTCCAGACGAATGTCATCTTGTTGGCGTTGGCTTCAATTTTTGTTCCATCCAGATAAAGGACAGAAGAGTCTATCTGAGGATCATTCTGTTCGGCATAGCGGTTGAATTCCGTAAAGAGATCCTCCATGCATGGAGTAAGGCATTCCTTCTGAAAGCGGGAAATTGTACCGTAAGAAGGAGTTTCGCCATTGAAAAGGCAGAGCAGACGGATGTCGTGAGAATAAAGTTCTTCCTGCTGCCGCAAAGAGCAGTAGCCATAAAGAGTAAAAGAAATCAGAGCGGCTTTGAGCATGGCGTCTGCTGGGAAATGGCAGGCTGGCCAGGAGGCAAAAGAAGGATAAAGGGCAAGGTCGAGATAATCATCGACAAAGGAACTGACAGTAGTGAAGACAGAATCCATCTCAATATGAGGGAAGAGAGAATGGAGCAGTGGCAAACGGCCCTGAATCGAGTTATAGTGTGTTTGGTAATTTTGTTTATTAAGCATGAACATATTTTACCAAAAAAGGCACCTCATCCATTACGGATCAGGTGCCTCTTTTTATTTTTGGACTGTCAGAAATTTAACAGCCCCTTTAATTTTGAAACAAAAGTAAAAGCTTATCAGTCAGCTGATTCGACTACTTTTTAAGATACAGAATTTCCATGCTGATCATCCAGAAACAATAGATCGTCCAGGTCAGAGGATCAAAATACATTTTGCCCTGAAAAATATATAACATTGGCAGTAAGTCGAAGAGATATAGCAGTGGGACAGCTGTGATCAACAAAGCGAAGGTCATTCCGATGATTTTAACGGAGATATCGACACGACCAGCGCGGATGATAAAACCAAATAATACAGACATTAGCAGTATTACTGCCTGTGGAAGCAGGATCATAACCAGATTAAAATCGTTATCTGCATAAGCAATAGAGCTTGGAGAGAGAAAATAAAGGGCCACGATAAACAGAATGGGATAAAGCAAATAAAGCGTTGAAGAAATGAAGGATTTCTTTTGTCTTTCCATAATTAATTAACTCCTTAATTTAAATGTCCTGATTATTGTAAAACAGATGAACTGTAATCAAGTGAACAATGGGCAAAATGATTCGAATTCGTTTAGAAAATCAATTTCGGGACTTGTTTTTGATATTGTAAATTTTACAAAAGTCAGAAAACAATATCTATTCTTAAAATCTTTGATTTTCGCTGATGTCGATCTGGATAAGTTGTGAATGCATTTCCGCACGTATATGAGTGAATACTTCTAAGGCTTTAATCTCTCAACGTATCGACCTGAGAAATGAGTCAATTCTCATCCCTTAATGGATCTATCCGGATTCAATGGACCAAATAGAAGTCTATGGTCTGTTGTATCGATCAGTTGCTGATCGGAAGGGCAAAAACGATATCTGTGCAGTTCGTTTTCTGGAATCCAGAGTATATTATTGTGCTCAAGTTTTCGAGGATTGCTTTGATTTGGCTTACACGTAAAAAAATGCAGCCGAATTCCGACGTCTGCTTTTTCAACTACATCCAGCAGTCTTAAGTCTTTGACTTCAAAGGCAAGCTCTTCTCTCAATTCTCGCTTCAGACACTCCTCCAGTGTTTCATTGGCTTCTGCTTTTCCTCCCGGAAATTCCCAGAGAAGTCCAAAGTTTTTTTCGGCGGGTCTTTGACAAATCAGAATTTTTCCATCCTGCTGACAGACAGCCGCTGTTACATCGATCATATTTGTTCCTCTTTTCTTACATTTAATATTGCCTGATGCAGTATGAGTCAATCGTGTCTTACTAACTGTTTTTAAAGAAACAGGATTGAACTCGATGTATCTATTTTATCGCGAAAAAAGCAGCAATAGATTTCGAGATGCGTGATAAAGAGCTCAACCAAAAACGGATAAAATCAAAATGAATGAATGCTCAGAATGAATTCCTGGGAAAAGAGATTGACCTTTCTGTTGTTTTGGATTAAGGTAAGCAAGCTGTTTATGGAATTGATTGAAAAATCAGAACTGAAACAGCAGTATTGAATATCCAGACTCCTTTATCTAAAGGCTGAAATCCTTATTTGTGAAAAAATAAAAATAATTCACAAAAAGGGTTGACCGGTGAGGTTTGGAGTGGTATTCTTAATGAGCCTTGTGAGAGACGGATTGTTTCTCACAAGCGAAGTCTTCTTCTGATTGTGAAATTCAAAAAGAAATTCACAAAAAAGTCTTGACTTTGATCAGGACAGGGAGTAAGATAAACAAGCTTGCGAAAGATAAATAAATCTTCACAAATAACTCGTTCTTTGAAAACTTTACAGACAGTATGTACAAGTACCAATTGGTACAGGTTAAACAAACAAACCAAGTACAAGTCAATTCAACCTGAACAATCAAAAAATAAAATAAAACGCAAAAGCGTTGAGTCAAATCAAATGGAGAGTTTGATCCTGGCTCAGGATGAACGCTGGCGGCATGCCTAATACATGCAAGTCGAACGGTATCTTTGGATACAGTGGCGAACGGGTGAGTAA
>NZ_MPJW01000187.1 GCF_001945525.1 Ileibacterium valens | reverse complement strand
CGGGGCCAATTGCCGTGCAGCTTCTGTGAAGTGCTGTCTACCATCGAACCAAAATGAAGACTATCAATGGGGGTAAGGGGGCAATATGTCTTCTTATTCACTCTTGACAAAGGTCATTTCATAACAGTTATAGTGTGTTTGGTAATTTTGTTTATTGAGCATGAACATATTTTACCAAAAAAGGCACCTCATCCATTACGGATCAGGTGCCTCTTTTTATTTTTGGACTGTCAGAAATTTAACAGCCCCTTTTAATCGTGATTCATTTTTATCTGAATATAGGTAGAAAACGATTATTAGTCATCCTTTTCGTCAATATTCAGAATACCTTTTAAAGCGTCGATAATTTCGTCGATATCACCAAGTGCATGTTCGAGTTCGTCATATACGGAAACCATGGAATTGAGTTCACTGGCAAGATCAAGAGTGTTTTCAGCATTTTTTGCTTCGATTGAATTTGAAATAACATCAATTAAAGACTGTGCTTTCACTAAATGTTCTTCAATTTCTTCCGCCTGATCGAGCTGAAGTTCGGTTAATTTTCCCTGGTTTTCAAGTACTACATCTTTTTCGCTCATGTTATAAGCCTCACTTTCGTAACTATCTTTCAAATCAATTCTATTCGAATCAAAGTTGCCTACTAAGCCGTTTGACTGATTTGTGAGATGAGAATATTGAATGTTTTCAGGTATTAGGTTTTACGATGCATACGAATGAAAAATCATATAAACTGTTTCATGGAATGAAGCTATTAAAAGAGAATTGTCTGAAATCATATTTGTTAAATACATATTAAGAAATAGAAGGGGCGCCAAATGAAATGTTCTAACTGTCATAATGAATGGAAAACTGAACCAAAAATGCCAGAACCAGATATCTGCCCATTTTGCGGATTCTGGCTCAATCAAAAGAAACAGACCAATCGTAAAGAACCATTTTACTTTACATGGGGATTGATTCATGAAGAGAAACTTAGAAAAAGTCTTCATAATCCTGAGGAAGCAGACTATCAGCAGGCACTGGATAATTTTTCAATTGCATTTGCAGAACAAAAGAATCTGGGTGATCGAATTGCAGACTTGATGGTTGATTATCCTCAGTACGCTGCAAATAATCTAAAATACTTTCCGGATTCATCGCAGGATGACAGATTGTCTGTTTTAAAAGGAAATCTATCTGAAGATCAATTTCCAATTGCAGCATTATACCTTGAGGCTCTGGAAGCGGGCTCTCCAACAGCTGGAATCAAGTTGATGAATTTTCTGAAAAGCCGGTTGGATGATCAGAAAGTCATAGATATTTTAAATAGTCTGATCTATTCTGATCTGTCCTGGATGGAACATTCAGAAAATTACCTGGCACTTAGTGCAGGTATGGCTCTTTTGCAGAAGAACTACTCATTGGCTGTTTTGGAAATGAAAAACCTTTTGAATGCGAATGAAAGTCGATTAATGATCTTAAATGATTCTTTGTTTAATTCTCTGATGGGATTACCAACAGATCTTGCAGCCAGAATTGAGATGGTCGGGGCGTTTGTCGATAAAGGCTCTGATCAACAATTAAGTCGGGATGACTTGAATCAATTGATCCAACTTTTATGCAGACCTCTTGAAGAAGATGAAAATAAATTTGCGGTTCTCGAATCGGTTGATGAAAAGGTGATTCACCTGTTAGAAGACCACAAGGAAGAAGCAGCCTCGATTTTAGAAGAAATGATAACTTCTGAAGTGGCTTTAAGTGGGACTCATTTACTGATGCAGCAGCTCTCAAATGCATCGAAAGATCTGAAAACACAGTTAGAGCCAGTCTTAAAAAAGCATTATGAAAAAGTCTATATGAAGCCATATTCCTGGATTGCTGAAACGGATTATACAATTGATCCACGCTTTTCAATGAATGGTTCTTCTATTAAGTAAATCTTAATGTGTTAAAAAATATCTGATTCAGATTTTGAAAATAAATGTAAATAATTAAAACAAATTGACAGTAGACTTCATGTTAGAAAGAGGAGTATATTTGAAGACGCCAGGCTGATTCAGCCGGAATATAAATATAAAGGATCATCACTCTTGAATCCCTGCGATATACCGTTTGTGAAAATTTAAAAATAATTCACAAAAAGGGTTGACCGATGAGGTTTGGAGTGGTATTCTTAATGAGTCTTGTGAGAGACGGCTTGTTTTTCACAAGTGAAGTCTTCTTCTGATTGTGAAATTCAAAAAGAAAATCACAAAAAAGCCTTGACTTTGATCAGGACAGGGAGTAAGATAAGCAAGCTTGTGAAAGATAAATAAATCTTCACAAATAACTCGTTCTTTGAAAACTTTACAGACAGTATGTACAAGTACCAATTGGTACAGGTTAAACAAACAAACCAAGTACAAGTCAATTCAACCTGAACAATCAAAAAATAAAATAAAACGCAAAAGCGTTGAGTCAAATCAAATGGAGAGTTTGATCCTGGCTCAGGATGAACGCTGGCGGCATGCCTAATACATGCAAGTCGAACGGTATCTTTGGATACAGTGGCGAACGGGTGAGTAA
>NZ_MPJW01000201.1 GCF_001945525.1 Ileibacterium valens | reverse complement strand
TGATGTCTAATGGCCGATATTTTACCGACATCACCTGCGTTTCACCGCCCCCAGCTCTCTTTTAATATGCTCAAAATTGTACATCTTTTAATTACCCAATTTGTACATTTTCTGATTGACATTTACATTTTTCCAAGACCACCATAGACCGAGCATCATCAACAATCGATAGAAACGATTCGGTTATCCGCGGAAATAACCAGCAAATACAGATGAATACCAGGATGGAATAGACCGTAATCGTCTGTTTTGAACTTCTATATCCTTTTAAGCTTGAGAAGTCTTTTTGCCAGGTACAGCTTTAATATCCAATTCCAGCAATCAGTAAAGTAATGATCAGATGAACGAGCAGAAATGGAAGCAATCCCTGAAGCACAAAAGTTAATTTAATAGGTGCAGAAGGAAATAGGATAAGCAAAAACAAAACAAGCATCGTCATTGGAACAGTTAAAGCCATCCACTTTAAATACCTTGAATATACTGAAGCAAATATTTGCTTATTAGGACAACCATTAAGTCGGTAAATAGCTATTTCTCTTTGTCTATTCAGAATAAAACAGTAAAAAAGAACAAATTCTGCAGCACCATAAATAACAAAGAACGCCAGATTCCATCCTGAATATCTTGGAAGCACTCCAAAAGCAGAAGCATCAAATGTTGATACGGATTTGATATAGTCCAAAAACCTTGTCTGGAACTCATTCAATGACTCTTTTTTCTTACTCAGAAAATAAAATTGACCGTAAGATGTTTCAATGTTTTCTAATGGTGAAAAGCTCAACTGAATCTTTCCTGGTGAATAATCAGCTGGATTCAAATAAATCAATGTTTCATCTTCTGCATTCTGACTTAATGTTGACCACTTTTTCTCAGATGATTTGCTGAAGCGTGAAAAGCATCCAGCATTTCCCAGAGTTTTGGATGAAAACGAAGATGAGAGATAGAGATAACCATCCATGATCTGTTCAAAAAAGTTAACGGTCTCTCCTGTTACCTGCAGTGCCGCACTTTGACTGTCTACAAGGAAATCACTAAACTCTTTAAAGCGTCCGTCATCTCTTAGCTTTTGTACATCAAAACTGATCTGAGCTCCAAATGTAGAGTTTTCCTGAGCAATAGTAGTAGGAAAGTTAATCAAATCAGTGTACTGATCATTTGCTACTCCAAAAAATGAGCTTATGAATACAAATATGGCTGCAATCACCCCTACCAGAATAGATACCTTTTTCATGAATTCCTCCTAATCGAATAAAACCAGGCTGACTGGACGATCATCTGCCTGGTTTATTTAAAGCGAAAGTTACAATAATTTCATATCTACTTATCTGCTCTTTAAAGTGGATGTCGCCTTGAAGGTACACTTAAGAGAAGTGACAGGAGTATGCCTGGCACAAGAGTATATTCCATAATCACGATTAGAGCCAGATGCAGCCAATCCAGCAGCAAAATGAAAATAGAAATTTGAATTGTATCCCAGGTGAACAGTATGCACTAAAACAAAAACTACAGTCAGTGTTAATAACAGTCCCATAGAGCAGAAAACATAAATTCTTTTATTATTTTTAATTATCCCTTTCTTCATATCGATCATTTTGTAATTTTAAATTAATATATCATTTTCTTTATCACACTAATCAAATTAGATCGTTATTCCGCGGAATTTTGCCTTTATCTCTTATTGAATTGATGTATTTTTTCTGCTTTTTGCTGATCCAATCCATGAGATGCTGCAAAGTAAGGACGGTTTTATAAATAGAATCTAAATTTTGATACGAGATTGTAAATGTTAATCTACGGCTGTTTTTTACGCCATTCAGTCAGGCCTAATTTTTCATTTTTTTTGAAATTATCTTGTTGCATCACCTTGGGGATCATGTTAATATAACTAAGCAATCAAGAGATGAAGCACATGCCTGAATAGCTCAGTCGGTAGAGCATCCGGCTGTTAACCGGCAGGTCACAAGTTCGAGTCTTGTTTCAGGCGCCATCTTTTGATTTTTGATGCCTGAATAGCTCAGTCGGTAGAGCATCCGGCTGTTAACCGGCAGGTCACAAGTTCGAGTCTTGTTTCAGGCGCCATTTAGAAAATCAAGCGAAGAGAAATCTTCGCTTTTTTTGTTTTTATCCATCGTAATCATTTCCAAATCAAAAAGCCGACTGAATTTAACCAGCCAGCTTACATTCCTTAAGGTTTACATTCTCTTTTCTGCATTCGATTCTATATAACAAATCCGCATAAATCCGCAAGAATCCATCCGATTGGAATAGACCACCATATCCCCTGCAGTCCGATCGAAGGAATCGAGGATAGGATATACGACAAAGCTACTCTGGTTCCTAGTGAAACAACTGTCAGAAGGATAGAAATCGAAGGAGCACTTCCAGCACGAAACCATCCATAGAACAGGAACAAAAGACCTATTCCCGCTACTAAATATCTACAACTATCTAATATTCCTCTCAATAGTTACAGATATCTTTCCTGTCCGGCTTGAACCTGTTATCACGGGTCTGCTCCAGACAGATTCCTGTTTCTTCTCTTTTCTGAGGC
>NZ_MPJW01000182.1 GCF_001945525.1 Ileibacterium valens | reverse complement strand
TCCAGACCGTCCAGGTAAGAATAGAAGATTTGGCGATACTGTTTAGGGGATTTCGAATGGGTCAAAATAACCACCTCCGAAATCCTTCGGATTATGGATTAGTTCCGAGCTTCGGTCTGTCAAGTGCCATATTCGGATAATTTATAAACTTTTGGAGCAACTCCACTGCTTGTGTTAAAAATCAAAAAAACGAGGAGCGAATTCCGCATGGAAGACACTCCTTAACTTAATGACATTGCTACGAACACAAGAAAAATTTTCTCATTTTGTTAATATTGAAACGACGCAAAAAGAAAATAGTTTGAAAGAGTAGAAACAAATTTTTATACAGAATCAACTGTCAAACCATATACAAGAGCTGACGGCTGCTAAACGAGCATGGCTTATTAAAGGAGTGTTAAGAATGGAATTAAGAAGGAAAATTCGATCGAAATCCGATGGGCTTCCAATTGACATTGTTGAAGTGGTTCCTGAAGCAAAGGAAGTCAAAGGGATTATTCAGATTGTTCATGGGATGGCTGAACACAAGGAACGTTATTTACATTTTATGAATTATCTGGCTGAGCAGGGCTATGCCTGCATTGCTCATGATCATCGTGGACATGGAAACAGTGTCCTTGATCCTGCAGATCTTGGTTATTTTTACGATGAGAGCGGAGAAGCAATCGTTGAAGATGTTCGGGATGTTAGCAAGGATCTTCGATTTCGCTATCCTCATGTTCCAGTATTTCTTTTTGGACACTCCATGGGATCTTTAGTCGTGCGCAAGTTTGCCAAGAGCTATGATGATGAAATCGATGGATTAATTATATGCGGTGCGGTATATGAAAACCCGGCAGCTAAGATTGGATTGAAGCTTGTTAAGAAGATGTCTTCATTGATGGGTGGAAAATCGCATTCGACCATTATTACCAAACTAGTCGATGGCAGTTTTGACTCTTCGATTCCCGGAGAAGATAAAAATCGCTGGATTTCAGTTAATAAAGATAACATCGAAGCCTTTAACAAAGATGAGCGGTGTGGATTTCCGTTTACTCTCAATGGATATCAGAATCTGCTGAGTCTGGTTATGGATGTCTATGACAATGAAGGCTGGAAAGTAAAAAATCCAGAACTTCCAGTGTTCTTTATTGCAGGAATTGATGATCCAGTGATCGGCAGCCCGGATGAGTTTAAGAAAACGATTCATAAGTTCGCTAAGCATGGTTATGACCATGTAGAATCAAAATTATATCCGCAAATGCGGCATGAAATTTTAAATGAGATCAATCGTCAGCAAGTTTATGATGATGTTCTCGAATTTATGGAAAAGAACAGGAAGTAAAACGATGAAAGCAGCAATTATCGGATTTGGAAAAATGGGCCAGGCGATTGCCAAAGGCTGGATTGATAAAAAAGTCTTCAATCCTGAAGATATTCTGGCTTCTTCTGGAAGCTATGATCGTCTGATGGACGCATGTGAAAAACTGAATACCACCCCAATGCCATCAAATGCAGAAGCGATTGCGAATGCAGATGTTGTTATTCTTGCAGTCAAGCCTAAAATGATCGCTGATGCGATGCAGGAATGCAGAGATTTGCTAGCAGCCAGTGATAAATGGATCGTCAGCGTAGCCTGGGGTATCGATTGCGAAGAACTTGAAAAACTTCTTCCGGGCTCACATCATATTTCAACCATCCCCAATACTGCCATTGAAGCCGGATGTGGAATCATGATTTATGAAAATCAGAGTACGTTGACTCAAGATCAAAAAGCTCTGTTTGTTGAACTGTTTGAACCGGTATCGATGCTGGTGGAAATACCAAAAGCACAAATGAATATTGCCGGGATTTTAGGAGGATGTGCGCCGGCGTTTACCGAAATGTATCTTGAAGCATTAGGAGATGCTGGGGTCGCCTATGGACTCAAACGCGAGCAGGCTTATGAGATTGCAGCGAAAATGATCGAAGGAGTTGGTGTTCTGTATCTGAATCAGAAAAATCATCCGGGTATGATGAAGGATGATGTCTGCTCACCTGGCGGAAGCACCATTCGCGGAGTGATGCAGCTTGAAAAAGAAGGGTTCAGATCGGCAGTCATTTCAGCTGTGCAGGCGATCGCTGATCCTAAAAAATAATCGAATGAAGAAATCTGGAATGATTTTAAAGGGGCTGTTAAATTTCGACTGATTTTTCATCAGCGAGATTTACAGCCCCTTTTTCTATGCTTTTTATCTGATTCAATCCTGTTTTATGATGTGTTTTTCCGCTCAAGTCAATTTTTGAACGCACTGAAAAGAGCCAAAACTCAAAAAGACTGTTTATAATCTTTTTCAGATTTCGCTTTTCTGCTCCTTTAATTTTCCATAACGTTCGAGTTCTGGGCAACTCATCCGATTTCTGTTGTTTAATTTTCTGATATTGTGTCCCATGGCCACAATAAGCACCTCAAATTTTACGTTTTCCAGTCCCCGGCGTCTCAATCGGCTGTATCTGTAGTTTTCTTTAAGATCTCCGAAGGTTCCTTCCGCCTGAATGCTCCGGCTGACCATAATCTCATGTCCTGCATCTGAAGACATGTTCTCCCG
>NZ_MPJW01000010.1 GCF_001945525.1 Ileibacterium valens | reverse complement strand
GGGAAGAGAGAATGGAGCAGTGGCAAACGGCCCTGAATCGAGTTATAGTGTGTTTGGTAATTTTGTTTATTGAGCATGAACATATTTTACCAAAAAAGGCACCTCATCCATTACGGATCAGGTGCCTCTTTTTATTTTTGGACTGTCAGAAATTTAACAGCCCCTCATCTAAGATTTCCTAATTGAATGGCATTACATAAAGAGTCTGAAACTGTCCCTGTTTCTATTGCCACAATCGTTCACATAAAGATTCGATCCTGATATGGAAGGTTTGGAGTATGATTTTGCTGTGATAGAATAGACGCGGAAAGCAGGTGTTTGATGAATAAAAATGCTATTGTTCTGGCTGCAGGAAAAGGAACCAGAATGAAGTCCGAGTTGAGCAAACTGCTGCATCCGATCATTGACCGTCCAATGCTTGCCTATACGCTTGAAGCGATCGATCAGGCAGGTGTAAACCGGGTGGTGATTATTGATGGCTATCAGGCTGAACAGGTAGAAAAGGCATTCCCAGGCCGGGAATTTGCCCTTCAGGAACCTCAGCTTGGCACTGGCCATGCCGTGATGCAGGCTCAGTCTTTAAAAGATGAAAAGGGTTATACGCTGGTTATCAATGGAGACGGCCCCTGTATCCAGCCGGAAACTCTGAACTTCCTGTTTGATCAGGCACAGGGATCCGCATTGACTTTGATGAGCTGCATCTTTGATGAAGGCGCTCATTATGGACGGATTCTGCGTGATGAAAATGGAGAATTTCTGGCCATCCGGGAAGCGAAGGACTGCACAGAGGAAGAAAAGAAAGTGAATGAGATTAATGCAGGAGTATACTGCTTTAATAATGAGGATCTTTTCAAATCTCTTCAGGAGCTGACCAGTTCCAATGCTCAGAATGAATACTATCTGACTGATCTGGTAGAAATTCTCAAAGGCAAAGGAAAAAAGGTCAAGGCGATTCCAATTGAAGACCCCGACGAGCTGCAGGGAATCAATGATCCAATTGAACTTTATGCCGCCTATTCATGGGTTAAAGACAGAATCAATCAAAATTGGATGAAAAAAGGCGTACAAATCGTCGATCCGGCTCGTACAGTCATTGGTAAGGATGTCGTGATTGGACATGATGTAATCATTCATCCCAATACAGAATTACTTGGCAGCACAGTCGTAGGTGATTATGCAGAAATTTTGCCAGGTTCTTATTTAAAAAATGCAGATGTTCAGGAAGGAGAGGTTGTCGGACCCAATGCGATTCGCGTTTCCGGCAAATAACAGAACACAAAATATGAATTCAGAGATGAGCAGACATGCACAGCTTAGAGAAGATATCGTTGTATTTGCCCTGTCTTCAAGTCACGATCTCGCAGAAGAGATCTGTCGTATATTAGATATTCCACTTTCACCATGCGAATGCCTTCAGTTTGCGGATGGAGAAATCCTGGTTGAATTAGGCGCTTCTGTTCGCGGGAAAGACGTTTATTTTGTTCAGTCAACCAATAAGCCAGTCAACAAGCATTTAATGGAACTGCTGATTGCCATTGACGCCTGCAAACGGGCCAGCGCAAGATCAATCAACTGCGTCATTCCTTATTTTGGATATGCCAGACAGGATCGAAAGGCAAAACCTCGTCAGCCAATTACAAGTAAACTGGTTGCCAGCCTGCTTGAAACCGCTGGAGCAAACCGCGTAATTACCATGGATCTTCACGCCACTCAGATTCAGGGATTCTTTGACGTGCCTGCGGATGATATCAGCACGTTAAGCATCATCGGAAACTACTTCCTGAAGAAAAAAGATCTCAATCCTGAAGATATTGTTGTCGTGTCTCCTGACCATGGCGGAACCGTTCGGGCCCGCAAACTTGCCGATCAGCTTGGCGCGCCTGTAGCGATTATCGACAAGAGAAGACCAAAACCAAACGTGGCAGTAGCTATGAATCTTCTGGGAGATGTCAGCGGCAAAACAGCTGTTATCATTGATGATATGGTCGATACTGCTGGTACTCTGACCAGTGGCATCAATATGCTTTATGAAAAGGGAGCCAAGGACGTATATGCCGCCTGTGCTCACGGGGTTCTTTCTGGACCTGCGATTGAACGTCTGAAATCCTCTCGGTTAAAAGAATTCATCGTAACCAATACGATTGACCAGAACGAACATAAGGCAGAATACGATAATATGGTGGTTCTTTCCATTGCTCCTCTTTGCGCAGCGGTCATCGAAGCCATCCAGTTAAAAGAATCTCTTTCAACGGCTCTTCATAATGCCATTGAAGTCGATCTTCATGAAGAAGATTCTAAAAACTAAACAGGTTTAAATTTTAGAATGAAAATTCAGACTAATATTTTATTTAGAATAGAAATATCAAGATTCATCCATCAAATTCTATAATTTTTAGAATTTTTCAGAAATAGATGATTCAGAAGAATCAGACAAGGACTTCATCTTACAATTTTGGATGAAGTCTTTTTTATGACTTTTTCTGGATCATTTTTGACCTGTAAAAAATCAACGAGCCTTGGCTCAGAACAAAAATGAGAAGGGGCTGTTAAATTTCTGACAGTCCAAAAATAAAAAGAGGCACCTGATCCGTAATGGATGAGGTGCCTTTTTTGGTAAAATATGTTCATGATCAATAAACAAAATTACCAAACACACTATAACTCGATTCAGGGCCGTTTGCCACTGCTCCATTCTCTCTTCCCTCATATTGAGATGGATTCTGTCTTCACTACTGTCAGTTCCTTTGTCGATGATTATCTCGACCTTGCCCTTTATCCTTCTTTTGCC
>NZ_MPJW01000142.1 GCF_001945525.1 Ileibacterium valens | reverse complement strand
GGGAAGAGAGAATGGAGCAGTGGCAAACGGCCCTGAATCGAGTTATAGTGTGTTTGGTAATTTTGTTTATTGAGCATGAACATATTTTACCAAAAAAGGCACCTCATCCATTACGGATCAGGTGCCTCTTTTTATTTTTGGACTGTCAGAAATTTAACAGCCCCTTTGGTTCAGTTCGAATACGATCGGAGATGCTTATTGGAGTTTTCATTGGCTAATTCCAAAGAAAGTCAAAGTAATATGGAGATTCTCTATTCCAGGATTCTTCATTGTGTTTTCCGCCTTCAACGATATTGACATTTCCCCGTCCGCCGCGATATTCGAGCATTCCCTGAAAATCCTGAAGCGCTCTTTCTGAGAGGATCCGGTTTCTTGCGGAAAGCTCCTTGCTTCCAAAAGACCAATAAATGCGGGTATCCGGATTGATGTCATTATAGAAGAGCTCATCAGAAAGCCTTTCAATACAGATCATTACCGATGGCGAAAGACAGGCTGCCTTAGAGAAAACATCATTATGGTGAACCACTCCATACATGGCCATTAAGCCACCCATGGACGAACCAGCAATCCCCGTGGCCTCCCGTTGAGGCCATGTCCGGTAATGATAATCAATGTGCGGTTTGAGCTCACGGATTATCCACTCCATTAACAAAGCGCCATCTCCATTGGAGCTTCCAAAGAAAGTATTACTTAATACATATGGCGTATATTCCTGAAGGCGCTGAGATCCGCGATGATCACTCTCAATGCCAACGATAATAAACGGCTTCTGATACCAGTTCAGAAAGTTCTCAAGCCCCCAGCTCTTGCCAAAGGTCGCTTCTTCATCATGAAACAGGTTATGTCCATCAAACATATACATTACTGGGTAAGACTCATTGCTTTCATAATAATTATCGGGCAGATGCAGGTGGATTGTGGTCACTCGATTCAGCGGTGTAATCCACATATCAAATTTTTGTATCATAAATTTACGATCCTGTTCTAATGACTGATCTCACTGCGAGATCTTTTTAACGAATTCTAGAAGTTTTTCTCTTAGAAGATACCGACACAGTCATTAGCGTCTTTTGAGAATTTCAAAAGAATTAGAAATCCTCAAACTTTTATGACTTCTAAAGAGATTTTTAAAAACCTGATACTCTTAGTTTATCTTATTTTTCGGGTTGCTTGGAACTATTTGTTTGTATCAGATTTAATCGAGAGCCAAAAAACGGAACATCACAAAGCAGATGTTCCAATTTTGCAGATGTTCCAATTTTTGGTTTTGTCAGTTCGATCTATCCGCCAATAAGAAATATAGCTGCCTGCAGGCTTTTGAAGCGGATTTCATAAGTCATAATCCAGAGGTCTTTTTCAGTTCGATTCGACTCGAACCGTTGAAATTAAATGCGTTTTTGAAAACAGACCAGCCAGATTCTGTCTTTTTTCCAGAAATACGAGTAAATCCACAAGCCAAATGAATCCATAAATCCCTATCGCAATAAGCAGGAACTGCGTCTGATGAGAGTTTATCCGATAATAGAAAATCTGGCAGATCAATGGATAGCCAAGTATAAAGAGATACTGAATCGAATATCGCAGGAATAGTTTATAAAGCGGCGCTCTTCTTTGATCCTTGCTTACCACCTTCAAGGACATAATGGCTAATCCGAGAGTTCTTCCGGCAAAGATCCAGCTCATCAGTGAACTGACCACAACCGCAATAGCAGTCATATAAGCCAGAAACCGCATATGAGCAAGCGGCCATGCACTTCCAGCGTAAACCGCCATCCAGGCATATAAGGCCATATCGATTCCAATGGCAATCAGCCAGCGAAACAGAGAAACTTTCCTGCCG
Source organism: Ileibacterium valens (assembly GCF_001945525.1). Lineage (GTDB taxonomy): Bacteria > Bacillota_I > Bacilli_A > Erysipelotrichales > Erysipelotrichaceae > Ileibacterium > Ileibacterium valens. Next base: position 31,109 of record NZ_MPJW01000142.1, on the reverse strand, counting down.
CGACGGTAACTTGCGGCATCGATTCGATGCCGGCTGGGCAAAAGAAGACCAAGCGGAATCATCAGGATATAACCGATTAATCCTCCAAGTGTATTGGCCATCAGATCATCGACATCGAACATTCTGTAGTTTCTAGGATAAATGAACCACAATCCTGTCAGCTGAGTCGTTTCGAGAAAAAGTGAGAATGCAAAACTCAGGATTACGCTGACAAAAATATTCTGTTTGAAGTAATAGCGCATATACATTCCAAACGGGATACACATGATGATATTGGCAATGTATTCCTTAAACGTTCTTGAATGCAGCAATTCAATCCAGGTTTTCGGATCGTCTGAAACCATTGGAGCTTCCTTAAGAATCCCTTTGATAAAATTAAAAGGTTGTATGTTATAGCGTGCGATCTGCAGATTGGCTACGTATTCCCGTGAATGAAGCGGCAATGAAGTCAGAAAGAATACTGTCATCATATACAGAATGAATGAATAGACAATCAGAATCCGGATTGAGAAAACCGATCCATATTTGTGATAGTTATAAATCACATAAGGAAGTGTAAAAACAGCCGCTATCAGCGGAAAGAAGGCAAATGACTGTTTGATAATGGAAATGTAAAAATCCATAATCCATCCCCTTTCTTTTCAAATCACTTTAGATATTACCTGTATTTGATCACAACTGAATACAAATGATTCTTCTAATATTGTAAGAAAACGCTTTGCAATCTTTCGAATCCGTTATACAGAGAATCAGACTCATATTGTCTTTTCATTTTTATTTTTTTTCATTGTCTTTTTTTTATCGGTTTTTCACTTCAGAAACAGGTGACAGATAATTTTATTGGCAGACAGTGGAAAAATCGTCCTGATTTTGTATAATATTCTGCAGACGTGCCCGTAGCTCAATGGATAGAGTAACAGATTCCGATTCTGGTGGTTGGAGGTTCGAGTCCTCTCGGGTGCGCCATTTTTTATTGAATCTGTCTTCGTAGCTCAGCTGGATAGAGCGTTCGCCTCCTAAGCGAAAGGTCATGGGTTCGAATCCCGTCGAGGACGCCATTAAAAAAAACAACGCCTTCCCCATATTATAATGAGGAAGGCTTTTTTATGCTTTTTTATTTTCGCTTTATTGTTCTTTTTGTTTTTTTGGCTGCTTCTTACTCGTCAATGACTTCCTGATCCATTTTTTCCTTTAGGAAAAAGGTCGGAATCATGCGCTCATTGTACTGGGTAGAAACAATTCCAGAATCTGAAAGACGTGAATACACTCCTGCAAACTTACCGTTATACACATAAAGACCGGTCATATTGTGATAAGGGATAAAATGATCCTGTCTGGTGTAGTCGATATTTTCACTCAGATAATGAGGAATATACTCCTGAACGATATAGTCCGTATCTTTAAAGTCGTGAAGCAGCTTTTTCCATAGCTCTGTCGAAACATCTACGCCAGCCCAGACGCCCTTGGCAGCATACGAATCTCTTGGCTTAATGATCCAGCGGTCTTTATCTTTTACAATTTTAGCCGCTGTTTTTGAATTCAGGTTCATCGTATACGGAAGATGTTTTTTAAGAAATTCTCTTTCACCTTCCGATAAAAGATCCAATATGGCTTCTGACTGCAAAGCTTCATTGATCATTTTGGAATGAATGATCTGAGTCTGAAAATCACCGACTGAAATCACTTTATTGTCCTTTAAGGCAATTAAGAATGGCAGAACGTCATGATAATTGCTCATCACATCTTTAGTCACCGCCCGGCGGTAAACGGCATCATATCGAGTTCCTGTTTTCGATGAAAACAGATTCTGACCATCATAATCCAGATTGCGGATATCCTCCAGTTCGCATGGAATTCCGTTTTGATTAAAGAGTTCGCAAAAAGCGACCAGTTCAGGATAATAAGCATCTTCAAGAAAATCTGTTATGACTACGCTTGGAACTTCCTTATCCTTCGAAGCCTTCGTCTGTTTCCAGACTTCCATAAAAGATTCAACCCAGGGCTGCATCAGATTCATATATTCAACTTCCGGCTGAAAGTGTTTAAAGGCTTCATTTTCTTTTTGAAAAAATTCTGCCATAGTATCATTCTCATACATCGCTGATGTGCCGTCCGTGTTGAATTCACAGAATTTAAAATCACCTGTGTCTTCATTATAAAAAATGTCGACTCTCAGCATTGGAATCGGAGTTTGATAACCCGGTTCATGAAGAATCATTTTTTCAAGTGCTGGATCGAATCGGAAAATTTTACGAATTGCTGGATCTTTCCGATAAGCCCTGACTATTTTGTCAAAGATTGAAATGCATGTTTTACAGATTTCCTTAAAATTCTGTTTATCTTTCTGAGTAAAAATTTTTGGAAGATACAGACTTTCAGTGTAGATATCATCTTTTTCATCACTGCCATAAGTTGAATAATGTAATGGTGAATTCAGAATGTCTTCTCTGATCTTCATAAAGCTTTCCCGGGATTGTTCCGGATTCATTTCGGCATATTTCTGCCATTTCTGTAAGTTGTTCATGTCTGTAAAATATCAGAAATTTATAATTCATTCAGAATATTGCCTGTCTGCTCATCACCTTAAAAAATATGAATCAGTTTTCATCCTCTAACTGACATTTAATCCTTGCTCAAAATCTTTGAATAATTAGATTCAAACCAAAAGAAAAAGGACAAAGTGTCTGGTTAAGTCCGCTTATACTGACTAGAACCGTTTTGTCCTTTTGTTGCTCGTATTTCAGCTTTTCTGATAATAGATCGAATCTGCAACTTCCTTTTCTTTTTCTTCAGAACAGAGAGCTCTGACCAGCGCTAAACCAAAATCAACGGCGGCGGCAGCAGATCGTCCGGTAATCAGATCACCATCTGTAACGGCATAATCCTGATCGTTAAATTCGCCCCCAAAATCTTCGTTCATTGAAAAATAGCAGGTGTATTTTCTATCCCTGAGCAGTCCCATACGTCCTAAGATCGTTGGGGATGCACAGATTGCTGCAAGCAGCTGCTTTGGATTATTGTATACTTCCTGAATCACTTCTTTTACCCGATCGTCACTCTCCAAAGACTGATAGTGTCCGCCTCCCGGCATCAATAACAGATCCACCTTGTCAAAATTATAGCCTTCCATCGGTTTAACATGATCAAATGTCAGTCCCGAGCGTCCAGTGACCTGAGACTGTCCTTTTGGACAGACCAGTTCTACATCAACACCTGCACGCTTTAACAGATCGTACGGTCCGATCATTTCAAGCTCTTCAAATCCATCATTTACTAATACTGCGGCTTTTTTCATATTATCTTCCTTCCTGTTGTTGGATCTTATCTTCAGAATATCATCTATACCTGAATTATTCTCTCCTAGAGAAATAAAGCATAAACCAAATCAAGCAGCCGATAATAATAAAGATCAACCAGCCAGACAAAAAGGAAGATCGACAAAAGTTTTTCTGTCTGATCTTCCTGGTATTCAATCACGTTTTTGATACGCTCTATATCTGAACAATTTCAGTTATTTTCACTGTTTATCTATTCCTGGAACATAGCGGTTGAAAGATAGCGCTCACCTGTATCTGGGAGCAGTACAACAATATTCTTTCCTTCATTCTCTGGTCTTTTAGCGAGCTCTTCTGCCGCCCATACGGCAGCCCCAGAAGAGATACCGACAAGGAGACCTTCTTTTTGGGCGAGTTCACGTCCGGTACTTAAGGCATCTTCATCCTTCACTTCAATGATTTCATCATAAATCTTCGTATCTAAAGTATCAGGGACAAATCCAGCTCCAATTCCCTGAATCTTATGAGGACCTGCTTTTCCTTCCTTCAGCACAGGAGAAGAAGCTGGTTCTACCGCAACAACCTGAATTTCAGGATTCTGTTCCTTGAGGTATTTTCCGGTTCCGCTGAGTGTTCCTCCAGTTCCAACACCCGCAACAAAAATATCTACTTTACCATCTAAATCCTTATAGATTTCAGGACCAGTTGTCTGATAGTGAATGGCAGGGTTTGCCGGGTTAGAGAACTGACTTGGAATAAAGGATCCTTCAATTTCTTTTGCCAGTTCATCGGCTTTGGCAATAGCGCCTTTCATTCCCTTGCTGCCTTCAGTCAGAACAATCTTGGCTCCATAAGCTTTCAGCAGATTTCTTCTTTCTACAGACATGGTTTCAGGCATAGTCAGGATAATGTTATACCCTTTATTTGCCGCAATTGCTGCCAGACCGATTCCTGTATTTCCGCTGGTTGGTTCAATAATCGTAGTGCCTGGTTTAAGCAAACCTTCTTTTTCAGCACTCTCTATCATGTTTTTCGCAATACGGTCTTTCACCGAACCAGCAGGATTGAACATTTCAACTTTGGCGATCACATTGGCTTTAAGATCGTGGTTCTTTTCCAGGTTGGAAAGTTCAATCAGGGGAGTATTTCCAATCATTTCAACAGGACTTTTATAAACTTTCATTTTTCCTCCTATTTCCTACTATTTACGTATGTTTAATAGGTTTTTTATTTTTGTTAGAATAAGTCTATCATAGGATTGTCGTGATTACCACTTTTCGCATTTGACAGTCCAATCACTATCTCATCTACAGTTTATTATTCAGTTTGTTGAAAAACATTTAATCCGCCTTTGGTTAAAGATATTTCGATTGCTGCTTTACTCAGAGGATCAGACACAGATTTTTAGGTTTCTGATAAGTTTTTGTCTGTTAATTGTCCGAAAATACAGTAAAGATATTTGAAGCCAAAAACTATGGAAGAAATTTATTAAGGAAATAAATATGACAAGAAAAGTAAAATTATTCAGTTGCTGGTATCTGGCATTCTGATTGCTGGATGCAGTTCTGGCTCCGATCAAAAAATGTCTATTATTGAATTAGTACCAGAAAATGATGAAGTTCTGGTTAATGAAAAGACTGATATTGAAATTAAAACTGATCCTAAAGACACCGCCTTAACTGCATCTGATTTTGTTGCCGGAAAGGGAAAAATTGAGGTTGATGGAAACCTGGCTGTATTTTGTGCATCAGATACTGGAACATATACGATTAAAGCTTCCAAAGACGGAATTACAAGTAATCCGGTTTCGATTAAAGTGGTTAATGCTCAAAGCGATTCAGAAAAGCCGAAACCAGAAGAAACCACCTATGATCACAAGACTTCAGATCATAACAAGCAGAATACTTCTGGTCAAACAAACAGCACAGATCGCTCATCTATCAATAATGATGGTCCTCTTTAAATACATCTGAAAAACCAGACGAAAACTCTGAACAGCCAATTCGGTTAACTGTGGAGAAGCTTTATGAAAACCCGGATAAATATGGCGGCAAAAAAATTCAGCTCATCGGTTATTTTCCGCAAGCCCTTCCCGCAATCGGCTGCGCTGAAAACAGTGAAGGAGACCCGATGACGACGATTTACAATTATGACTGTACTGAAGGAGTTGCGGTTGAAGGAAACACTTCAAATCTGTCAGGAACTTTTGTAAGAATCGAAGGCACTTTTGAAAAGAAAGATTATTCGCCAATTCATTATGCGATCACTCTGGATAACTTCGTAAATCTGGGCCCTATTGGTTCAGCTGGTGGAATCGGAGTTAATTATGGAGAAAGTATTGATGAACTCCCATCAAGCGGTCAGATCTTTTTTACAGAAAACGGAATGAACATCAGAAACGGAGAAAATGGTCTTGAATCCGAAAAATCAGGTCTTGTCTTTAACGAAGGGGATCATGTTAATTATGACAAAACCTACCAAAAAGATGGTTATACATGGATCGCGTATACTGGTCAAAGTGGTCAAAGACATTCAGTAGCTGTTGGAAATGATAAAACACTGCTCTACGGTTATTATTTTGTTCCGATCAAATCCTAATTTTTTAGTCTGATTGCCTGTTTAAAAATCAAGTTCAAATAAGAAAAGCACCTTTCAAAATATACTGGTTCGGCAGCCACTGGTCAGCTGGTCCAATATTTGAAAGGTGCTTTAATTTTATTTAGATTCAGTTTGAATGATCTGCTTCTTTTGCCTTTTTCTAACTGTTTAGCCTGAAGCCTGTCCATGGGGCAGGATTTCCAAACCAATCCTTGATATCTTCAATTCTGACGCAGTCCACTCCATCATTTGCTAAGGAGAGAATTTCTCCATTTCCAATATAAACTGCAGCGTGAGTATAGATGTTGGCAGGCGCAAAAGTTGATTTATACATGATCAGATCTCCGACCTGCAAATCGTTAAGGGGGATAATTTTCCCGTATGAATCGGCATTGATCATCGTTTCGTTGCAGTTAGGAAGATTTAGTTCGACCTGGTTTACCTTTGAATGAACATATGAAGCAAAGCCCAGGCAATCGAGCGCATAATCTCCTTCTCTGCCATGAGCAGTATAAACGACGTGAGCAACCAGACCAGCTGCGGCCTTTAAAAGTTCAGCTCTTAAAGTATCCGCCTCGGCTTCAATCCATTTTCCTTTTACCCATAGTCTGACCATATCATTAGTTTCTTCGATTACGTTTGAGTTTAAAGTTTTTTCATTACGTGTCAGAATTCTGCCTTGTACATCTGCCATATAAAGCTGATCACCGACTCTGAAAATTCCGGTTTTTAACTTCCCGTTTTCATCCGCATAGATCCAATTTTCACCGTTGTTATAAAAGTCGTTTTCCACACGAACTCCATCAGAGAGTCTGAAAAACGAATAACTTCCATCTTTGTTTTTCAGCTGACCTTTATACATCTGACCATATTCCTCACCTGGAACATCTAAAAAATAATAAGTAACCTTATGATCTTTCATTCCTCGATAAGGAATAGTAACAATTCCGGTTGTGATATCGCCATTAAGATCTAAAAAATATTTTTTTCCATCGAATTCCTGCAAACCAGTTTTTGGAGTATCAGTAAAATCACGCCAGCTTTTAACAGTTTTCGTATCCGTCTGTCTAATAATTGATGAGATTTTATTTGAATTGAGTGACGACTTAAGAAAGTTGATTTCAGCTGAATAAACCAGACTCGATTTTATCAATGGCAAACCAAGAACTAACAGACAAAAGCCAGAAAATAAGATTTTCCTGATTGGTTTAAACCTTCTGTTTTTTATTTTCAAAACATAGTCTAAAGTTGCTTTAATTCCAGTTTTATTTAAGAACACAATTATCTAACCTCTCAGTCAGTATCTTATTTATACGATTTTCAATGATTATATTAATATGCAAGATATAAATATTCACACTTTTTGCCAGATGCCTATAATGTTTTTGCATAATAAAAAATTATATATTTAAATTTATCTTACCGATCCACAAAAAATAAGATTTGAAATATGATTTCTATACCTATTTGCTCGTGTTGATAGACTCAAGTTTGTAACGTTTACTTATTTAACGTCTATAAGTGCAAGAAACATATCATGAGCTTTAATACATTATTGGCTTAGAGTGAGTTCATACAATACCCCTTTTTTCGACTACTTGCATGGCTTAGAACCTGGTCCATTAACCAATTTACGATGACATACGTGTACGTGGGAAACTCTTTCATGACTAAAAGTAATAATTTTATTTAATTACTGGTTATTTAACCATATCGAAATCCGTTCATATTTAAGTCTAAGGTAAATTAATGCAAACTTTACCTGCACAGTGTTGTATCGGAATTGTTCACATACTCAAAATTTCGATTTCTGTTTCATTTGCATCACTTTGCCAATGTTGAGTATTTATTACTGCCCGCTAACAGTTTAAAACCTTAGTCGGGATTTTCACCTATAAACTTCGTCCCATGCCTAACATATCTAAAAAAACCTTCCACATCTCTGGAAGGTTTTGAATTTACAGTTATTTTGACAATCTTTATTGGATCTGCGATTTGAGATAAGCCCAGATAAACCCATCGAGATCGCCATCCAGTACGCTTTGAACCTGACTGGTCTCATATCCGGTCCGGACGTCTTTGATTAAGGAGTAAGGATGCAGCACATAGCTTCGAATCTGGCTGCCCCACTCATTAGCGAGGGTTTCCCCTTTGAGTTCAGCAATCTTCTTTTGCTGGTTTTCGATTTCGAGCTGCAGCAGTCTGGATTTCAGAATATTTAAAGCTTCTTCACGGTTTTGAATCTGTGAGCGGCCGCTTTGACAGGTTGCTACAATTCCGGTTGGCTTATGAACCATTCGAATGGCTGAATCTGTCTTATTAATATGCTGACCACCAGCTCCTGAAGCCCGTTTGGTTTCAATCAGAAGATCTTCCGGTTTAATTTCAATTTCGATTTCATCATTGAACTGCGGCATCACTTCAAGGGAAGCAAAGGAAGTATGCCTTCTTGCTCCGGCATCAAAAGGAGAAATTCGAACCAGGCGGTGAACACCCTTTTCTCCTTTGAGATAGCCATAAGCCTTATCTCCTTCAACCAGGAAAGTCACTGATTTAATTCCAGCTTCTTCACCTGGCTGATACTGCAAAACAGAAACCTTAAATCCCTTTTTCTCACAATAGCGGGTATACATGCGGTAAAGCATATTCGCCCAGTCATGTGATTCCGTTCCGCCGGCTCCAGGATGAATTTCCAGAATCGCATTGCTGCCATCATATTCACCGGAAAGCAGAACCTTAATCTCAAATTCATCCATGGCCTTAACCGCGCTTTGCGCTTCTTCATCGGCCATGTCCATCAATTCTTCATCATCCTCAGTCTTTAGTACTTCTGCCATTTCTTCCAGAGAGTCAAACTGTTCTTTGAGCGATTCATAGCTGCTGACGATATCTTTGAGTGAGTTGGTCTTACGGATGACGTTCTGTGCCTTTTTCTGATCAGTCCAGAATCCATCTTCCATGGTCTGATCTTCAAGTTTCTTTATTTCTTCTCTTTTTCCTGGCAAGTCAAAGTGACTCACCCAGAGAGTCCAACTTCTCCAGGTGAGTAGAAATAATTTGTTTAAGTTCGAAAAGTTCCATCATTAAATGTTCCTTTTATCTGTGTAATGAATGAATCATGTCAGCTGTAAACTGACTTGGCCTGAAAGTCTTAGTTTAAGAAACTTATTTGGCCAGCTCTTTTTCAGGTTCAGCTTTCGCTTTCTTTGATTGCTGAACTCTGTTTTGCAGCGCTTTTTTGGTCGCTTCCTGCGGAGTGATCTGAAGATTGATTCGAATCTTAAGCAGGAAGGAGACGATCTCGCGGTCAATGCGCTGATTCATCTCTTCAAACATGTCAAAGCCTTCCTGAACATACTGCTGCAGAGGGTTGTTCTGAGCATAGGAGCGCAGGTAAATCCCGCTTCTCAGCTTGTCCATACGGTCAATGTGTTCAATCCAGTTGCGGTCGATATTTCGAAGAACGACTTTCTTTTCAAAAGGCAGAAACTGGGTTTTGGCTGGAGAGATTTCTTTTTCAAATCCTTCCCAGAGCGTATCAAAGACAATTTTCTTGATTTCTTCAGGAGATTTGCCTTCAAGCTCAGAAGCCTTCGCAAGGCTTTCTTCCTTGGCTCCAAGCACTTCGAGTGATTTCATCAATCCTGGAATATCAACTTCAGCTTTGCGGCCTTCGGTCGTATTGGCTTCAACAGCCTGGTCGATCACCTTTTCAAACATCAATCGGACCATATCATGCACGTCATCGGATTCGAGAACCTTGTTTCTCTGAGCATAGATGATTTCGCGCTGACGGCGAAGAACATCATCATAGTCAAGAAGATTCTTACGGGAATCAAAGTTGAATCCTTCGACTTTTTTCTGAGCCATTGTAATCGAACGAGTAACCTGTTTGGATTCGATCTGATCTTCTGAACCCATGGCGGAGAACAGAGCCTTCAATTTATCGGTACCAAAGCGGACCATCAGGGAATCTTCAAGAGATACATAGAAACGAGAGAATCCCGGATCTCCCTGACGGCCGGAACGTCCGCGCAACTGGTTGTCGATACGTCTGGATTCATGACGTTCAGAACCTAAAACGGCCAGACCACCGAGTTCACGGCTTTCCTTTGTCAGTTTAATGTCGGTACCGCGTCCAGCCATGTTGGTTGCGATTGTCACTGATTTAGGACGGCCGGCATTGGCAATGATTTCGGCTTCCCGCGCATGGTTTTTAGCGTTCAGCACTTCATGAGGAATGCCTTCCTTTTTGAGCATGTCTGAGATCAGTTCAGAAACTTCTACGGCAATGGTACCTACCAGCACCGGCTGACCTATTTCATAGAGTTCCTTGACCTTGCGTACAAGAGCCTTGTATTTATCTTCCTTGCGTCCATAAATTTCATCAGGAAGATCCTTACGGGCGATCGGGCGGTTTGTCGGAATTACGACAACGCGCATGTTATATGTATTCAGGAATTCTTCTTCTTCAGTTTTTGCCGTACCTGTCATACCTGCCAGTTTTTCATAGAGACGGAAGAAGTTCTGATAAGTGATTGTAGCCAGTGTTGAAGTTTCTTCCTTGACTGGAACCCCTTCCTTGGCTTCAATCGCCTGATGCAGACCATCTGAATAAGCCCGTCCAGGCATCATACGTCCAGTGAACTGGTCGACGATAACGATCTCCTTATCATCGCTGACCACATATTCCACATCACGCATCATGATGTAGTTGGCTTTAAGAGCCTGATTGATGTGGTGAACCAGCTGAGTGTTTTCAAGATCATACAGGTTGTCCAGGTTGAAGAATTTTTCTGCCTTGACAACTCCATCATCCGTCAGCATGACCTGACGGGTCTTTTCATCGATGTCATAGTCTCCGCTGATCAGATTTTTTTCCTTCGTCAGTTTGTCATATTCATATTCCGGAGCAGTCAAAGTTTTAACAAAGCGATCGGCTGCCACGTAGAAGTTTGCGGTTTTCTTTTCTCCGCCTGAAATGATCAGAGGAGTACGGGATTCATCGACAAGAACAGAGTCGACCTCATCGATAATCGCCATGTACAGGCCACGAAGTACGCGGTCCTTCACATCAACAACCATGTTGTCTCTGAGGTAGTCAAATCCTAATTCGGAGTTTGTTGTATAGGTAATGTCTGAAGCATAGGCTTCGCGTTTTTCAGCTGCTGAAAGTTCGCGTTTGTTTACACCTACACTCATACCCAGAAAACGATAGATTTCACCCATCCAGGCCGCATCTCGTCCTGCCAGGTATTCATTGACTGTAATGACATGAACCCCTTTTCCTTCGAGAGCGTTCAGATAGACTGCCATGGTTGCGGTCAGGGTTTTACCCTCACCTGTTTTCATCTCAGCGATATCACCGCGGTGCATCGCTATACTTCCTTCAATCTGTACTTTGTATGGTTTTTCACCAATGACACGAAAAGCTGCTTCACGCGCTGTCGCAAAAGCTTCAGGCAGCAGGTCATCGAGTGTTTCGCCTTTTGCAAGTCTTTCCTTATATTCAACGGTTTTATTTCTCAGTTCATCATCCGATAAAGCTGCCATTTTATCGTCATAGGCAAGAACCTTATCAGCAATTTTTTCAAGCTGTTTGAGTTCTCTGGCTTCTTCAGAGAACAGTCCGCCAAAAAGAGCCATCTGCATTCTCCTTTCTCATTCATTTATGAAATGTATTTTCGATATTCTGAAAGGAAGTCCAATCTTATTTAGGCATTACCATCTGATTAAGATTGGATAGCCGGACAATTTACATCCTGACCAATAGATCTTCCTCAATTTATATGCGCTTTTTAAGGGCGCTTCATTGCGTCAGTTTCCAAAAAAATTCGCAAGTATCATTGTATAACACGAATGTGAAATTTCATAGAAGCGTTGAAGACTTCCCAAAGTAAAGTAAGCTATCCTATTCAATTCAAATGATTTCAGACAAGAATCCGCTCAAAAGCGTCTTCAGAAATTCCCTTATCAAGAATTTCGGCTGCCCAGGCCTTGGCTCCCGTTAAGGAATGATCCTTATAGTTTCCGCATTCCTGCCTTTTGATTCCAGGCACTTCTTCCCATGTCGTTTTGAGCACCTGCTGCAAAGCGTATTTTAAGGCGCTGGCCGCCTGATGAGGATCGGCTTCTCCCCAGCAGAGCAGATGAAATCCCGTTCTGCATCCATAAGGAGAACAATCGATATATCCATCCAGCTTTTCCCTTAAATACTTGGCCAGTAAATGCTCAAGTGTATGCATGGCAGCGGTCGGGATCTCTTGAACATTGGGGGCAACCAGTCTGACATCGTAGTTTGTCAACGGATCTCCATGTTTTGAATACTGAGTTTCAATAACTCGAACATAAGGCGCCAGGACCTTATCGTGATCAAGAGTAAAACTTTCAATGATTTTCTCTTCCATCTTTATTCACCTCTTAATATTTATCTTTCGCGAACTGTGACATTTATCTGTAGTTCGAAATTTCTCTATAATCTCTTGTTTGCGGCTTACCAGCTTTCAATCAGGCAGCCCAGAGCGTCTTGATCAAAGCTTATTCTCTTTTTAGAAGATTGTCCCTGAGAAATTGAGCTACTCCATCTTTTGAGTTGGATTGAGCGATATATTTCGCTTTCTCCTTAACTTGTCCCAGGGCATTCGAAACCGCTACGCCAATTGTACCTTCAAGCATTTCAAGATCATTATTATCATTTCCAAAACTCAGTATTTCATCCGGACGAATTTTCATCTCGTCTGCAACTTTCAATACCCCTTCAAGCTTTGATAGCTGCGAGCTGATAATCTCAATTAAAAATGGGCCTGATTGAAAAAAACGATATCCTCTGGTCAGGTCATTATGATGATTTTTCAGGTAGCGAGAGATCGTCCAGGGCATTCCGACTGCCATCAGCTTCAATGTATCCTGTTCAAGATCTTTTCTGGAAACGACTTTAAGCTTCAGCCTGTTTCTTTTAGCCATTTGCGAAACCAGAAAATTTGTACGGTCGGCAAGAATTTCTTCTCCCTTGTATTCGGCAAAGATGACTGAATAGCCATTGAAAGTGTCCATGACTTCTTTAATCTGATCCTGTTTTAGATTCAGCCAGGAATCGGTTTTCTGAGTTTTGGGATAATAGATTGCGCCCCCATTAAATCCAAGAACAAAATCTACATCATTTTCAATTCCCCACACCGGAAGCATATTTCTTAATCCATCGATCGGTCTGCCAGAACAGATTCCAAACAGAATCCCCTGTTTACGAATCTTTCGAATAATTTCTTTCGCATTTTCTGATAGGGAAGAAGGTCTGTAAAGCAGGGTTCCATCGAGATCACAGACAACCATTCTGATCTTTTCCGGATGAGTCAATCTGCTGCCTTTTATAGTCACATTCTCATTTGAATTCATCTTTTTCATTCTCCAATCCAATTGTCTGTATCGTCATTGAATCACTCTGATTCATATTGACCTGATCGTTTAAAATCTTTCTGGCCCTATTAAAAAAGGGCATAAATGCCGTTGGCAAAGCATAAACAGACGCTATATCATCCATTGGAACAAACTGAGCATGGTCTGGTTTCTTTTGCAAAGAATCTGTCTGTTGGCAGAGTCTTTCTGAATCTTCATAGGAGATCACGGCTAGTTTTGCATTCATATGCCATTCCTTATGCGAAAAGATATGAATATAGCTTCCCAGATCAAAGACTCTGTACTCTTTACCTTGCGGCTTTTGTTCTCCAAATTCAAAAAGTCCGCTTAACAATCCCTTTTCTGAACGCTTCTGAATTTTGATGTCATAAGAAGCCCTGGATACATGTGAATGATCTTTCTTATTTTCCATCGATTCTCTGGCGATCACCCAGATTTCCCTGTTTTCAATCGTTCTGGGCTTTTTTATGCTCTTCATTGGATATTCAAGCTGTTTCCCCGACTTTCTTGAAAGGCAGAACTTTTCAAGCGGACAAAACGAGCAGGAAGGAGATTTCGGCAGACAGACTAATGCACCAATTTCCATTAACGCCTGATTGAAATCACCGCATAAGTCTGCTTCAGGCAAAAAGGCTTCAACCAGAGCGGTCATCTGTTTTTTTCCTGAAGCCTTGCCAGGATCTTCGCCAAATTCAAATAGTCTAGAAAAGACTCGAATGACATTTCCATCAATGGCTGAGGCTTTTTGCCTGCCGGCAATGGAAGCAATCGCTCCAGCGGTATAATCCCCGATTCCCGGCAGCTTTTTGAGTTCTTCTTTTTTCAAGGGAAAAACTCCATCGTATTCTTCCATGATCATAATAGCCGCTTTTTTCAGTGACCTGGCTCTGGAATAGTATCCAAGCCCCTGCCACATAGCCATCAGTTCATCATCGTCTGCTTGTGAAAGGCTTTTAACATCAGGATACTTCTGAATGAAGCGTTCAAAATAAGGAATCATCGTCTCAATGCGAGTCTGCTGAGCCATGATTTCAGAAATCCAGATTCGATAGGGATTTTTATCTTTTCGAAAGGCAAGTTCCCGCTTGTTTCGTTCATACCAGATCAGAAGATTCTGAATAAATTGTTCTTTAATGTACGTTGGATTCATCCGGACAGTATATCGACCGATCCTTCTTTTGACAATTCTTCAAAAAACGAAAAAAGCCGCCTGTCCACAGGACTTGCGGCTGAAATTCACCAATTCATCATTTCTTAAAAAAATCAGCAATCAAAGAATCAGAGTCTGACTTCAGAAAATCAGTTTAGACCAACCGTAATATAGCGGCAGTTTCCCGTGATATGGGATGGTTCAGTTCCTGCTTCTACAAAGAAGCAGTTGTCTCTTGAGGCATGAAGTATTTCATCTTTTCTTTCCAGAACTGCAGATCCTTCAATAAATACGAGCACATAGAAACTTTGATCATCCGCATCGATATCCACCCTTCCGTTGAGTTCTACCAGATCAACATCAAATACCGAGTTTTTAAACAGATGAATGCTTCTGGCCTGACCATCTTCAAGCCATTCACTTCTTGGATGACGATTATCAGTTGGTCTGAGAGTGATGGCGGAAATAACATCATTGGCTGACCAGGTAATATCCTTGCCATCCTTTTGAATTTCGAGAACTTCAATCTCCGGATCCATCGCATAGACCGTACCTGCCGGTACTTCAAAATAGTCTCCCTGACTAACCTGAACCGGCCTGAGGTAATCGCCTAATGTTCCATTCTGAATGGCTGAAGTCAGCTGATCAACACTGATTTCTTCGGCCATGCCAAATCCGATCACTGAATCCGTGGCGGCTTTCAGGATGTACCAGAATGTATCCTTCTCGGTATCTGGATTGACCTGGATCATATTCGGATTGTTATTGGAAAGAATTCGAATGGAAATCGGGAATTTATCATATTTTCTGGCGTTTGTGCCCAGAACCTTCCAGCCTCTGTTTTTGATATAGTCACGTAAAGTCAACCCGGCTTCCTTGCCGGTTACTACTTCACTTTCATTTCCCTTTTTGCAGGAGAGTAGAACTCTGACATCACTTGGCGTCATCGTATCCGCTGATGCCTGCTGACATGCTTTTTCGCTTGCAAGCTTGATAATTGCCATACTGCACCTCCATCATATTGCAATTTATAACTGTTAATAAAAGCATCAAATACTGATTAAATTATATTATTTTACCGTTATTACGGGCTCATGCATACCCGCCTGAAAATGCAATCCGAATGCAAAACGTCTCTCACTAAAGGAATGAAAACAATTCTATTTTCATGATAATTATAACTTCACTTACAATTCCCATCTTTTCGCTCAATTTATGTCTGCATTGTCAATGAAAAACCGCTTTCATAAAACTATACCGCG
Source organism: Ileibacterium valens (assembly GCF_001945525.1). GTDB lineage: Bacteria > Bacillota_I > Bacilli_A > Erysipelotrichales > Erysipelotrichaceae > Ileibacterium > Ileibacterium valens. The sequence goes on along the minus strand of NZ_MPJW01000142.1, from coordinate 15,411 downwards.
TGCCTGCTTAGATTTCACTTTTGATTTTTTTATAATGACTCTCGTATCTTTGAATTTGTATCCATTTTGGATAATTATTTTTTACTTCGATTCGATTATGAGGTGACTATGAAGATCGCTCTGATTCAACCCAGGATAACGGATAACCTGACTGATAACCTCAAGCAGGTTATTGATGCCCTGGATCACTGTAGGGAAAAGGCAGACCTTGCTGTATTACCTGAGCTCTGGAATACGCCTTTTATAAATTCAGAAATTTTATTGCATCAGGATGATGGTCCAACCATTCTTAGAGCCCTTCAGGAATCATGCAAAAAGAATGGGCTATGGCTGATTGCCGGATCCATTGTCTGGAAAGAGTTCTCTTCTAATCCATCCGATCCTTTCAGTAAGAACTCTATTAAAAGCAGCAGTAAAAATTCTGATCTGTCCTTTCGCTTAAGGAACAGATGTTTTGTCATCAATGACAAAGGTGAGATCCTTACTTTTGCCGATAAGCTTCATTTGCTTGAAGTTCATACTCAAAAACATTCGTATTATGAATCTGATGTTTTTGAAGCTGGAACTTCATTATGTACATTTGGGACTCCATGGGCCAGTTGTGCTTTATGCATCTGCTTTGATGTCCGCTTCTGCGAACTGACCAGACTGCTATGTGAAAATGCCCAGATTTTATTTGTCCCTGCCAATTTCAACGCCAATGTTGGACGAAAGCAGTGGAAAAGTCTGTTATGCGCAAGAGCGATCGAAAATGAAGTGTTTGTCATCGGTGTGAATCCGCAGGCAGCCCAATATGAAAACATGTCGACATATGGCCATTCTCTGGTTGTTGCTCCGGATGGAACAATTATTCAGGAAATGAGTGCAGACGAGCAATTATCCATCATTGAGATTCAACCTGATCGAGTTCAGAAAATCAGAGCGCGTTCTCCCTATTGGAATTTAAGAAGAAAAGATCTTTATTCGCTGAGCTCATCCATAACAATTGAAAAACCAGACTTACCAAAATCAGAAAAAAAGAAATGAATTGATCACAAAAATTTCTATTCAGAAAGGAAAAAAACTGATATGAAAAAAATTAATTTCACTGAAATCGCTGGCTTTCAGAGTGGCCAGGCTACAGATACCGAAAATGGTACAGGTGTAACGATCATTCTTTCGCCAGCTGGGGCGACTGCTGGCGTTGATGTTCGCGGCGGCGGGCCAGCTACCCGTGAAACCGACCTTCTCGATCCAAAAAACATGGTTCAGAAAATCAATGCAGTTACTTTATCTGGAGGAAGTGCCTTTGGCCTTGAAGCCAGCAGCGGTGTCATGCAGTACTGCCGTGAAAAAGGCTATGGTTTTGGACTGAAGGAATTTGTCGTTCCTATTGTCTGTCAGGCTTCTCTGTTTGATTTAGGCTGCGGATCTTCCCTGGCTTATCCAACCCGTGAAATGGGTTATCAGGCCTGTCTGGATTCTGAAAACAATCATGTGAAGTCCGGAAATTATGGGGCTGGAACTGGAGCTTCCGTAGGAAAGGCGTTAGGTTTTGACAAAGCCATGAAAACCGGTCAGGGTACCTGTGCTTTTGAAATTGACAATCTGCAGGTTGGAGCCATTGTGGCCGTAAATGCCTGTGGTGATGTCTTTGAGCCCAATTCAACCAACCGTCTGGCAGGGATTTATGATCCAGCAACAAATTCAGAAATCAATACGGAAGAAGCGATTTTAGCTCTTGCTTCTTCTGCAATCAATTCAACGTCTGAAAATACAACCATCGCCTGCATCATTACCAATGCAGATCTGGATCAGGCTCAGATGACAAAACTTGCCGGTATGGCTCAGGATGCTTTAGCAAGAACGATTCGTCCGGTTCATACTCCTAATGATGGAGATACGGTCTTTACCATGACAAGCAATCAGGTGAAAGCTCCGCTCGATGTCGTGGCACTGATGGTCATCCGCGCTCTTGAAAATGCAATTATCGATGCCGTTGTGAGTGCTCAGGATGCATATGGGCTTCCCTGCTCCAATACTGTCCTGGCAAATCGTCAAAAGTAAGTAAACTGGTTTTTAAATTTTTCAGAATGACTGAAATCCAAATTATCAAAAAAACGTCTGTCTGATTGGCAAAGTCCCTTCAGACAGACGTTTTTTCAATTTGGTCTTTAAAATTTGCTTATATCTTCTGTTTTATTCCAGCCGCAAACCTTAATAGAAAAGGTCAATATCTTCACTTACAAGCTTTCCGGTTTCTGAATTCCAATGCATCAGCTTTGTAAAACCGGCTTCTTTTGCCCGTTCGATGCACTTAGCTATATTGCAATCCAGATGGTCCCGATTATGACAATCGGTATTGATGCACAGTTTTCCATTTGCCTGTCTGATCATCTTTAAAAGATTCTGAGCTGGATAAGCCTCTGTTCGGTATCCCCGGCTAATCGCTCCGCTGTTCATTTCAAAAACAATTCCCTTGTCTGCCGCCTTCTGAATCAGCGACTTCATTTTCTGCAGATACATTGGATGATCAAAGGAAAAGTATTTCTCGTTTTCATTGTATTTGGTGATCAGGTCTATGTGACCCAGAATCTCAAAACTTCCTTTTTCGATCATCTGTTCAAGCTGATCGCAATAATCAAGAATCATCGCCTCAATATCTCCCTGATAGAGATCGTTCAGAATTTCCTCAAACTTCTCTTCTGAATAATCCACAGGCACTTTCTGAGACTCTTTTATCAGATAATGAAGACTGCCAATCACATATTCATAGTCTTCCCTGTTTATATCTGACAGGCTGTCCTGTTCAATTCCCAATACAATTTCAATTTGATCCTTATACTTTTCTTTTGCCGTTTTTACATCCTGAATGTACTTTTCAGTCGCACTCTCACTCATGCTTCCTTCATCTAAAGGATGATTGAACGAATGCCCCGAAAATCCCAGAACCGTAAATCCTTTATCGATGGCGCTTAGCACCATCTCATCAATTGTATCTCGGCCATCATCATAGATGGAATGAGTATGCAGATTCTGTCTGATCTTATTCTGACTGCGGTTTTTCAAAGTCATTTCCCCTTCTTTTATTGATTGAAAGTATTCCAATCTGTTCGTCCTGTTATCTATTTTCAAATTTCAATGGACTTTCTGTAATTATTAATTATTGATTCATCAGCTCATCCAGACGCATAGAGCATCCCTTAAAAATCTGCTCATAAGCTGTTTCAAAGTCATTGGTATACCAGGGATCGCTGATGGATTGATCAGGCAGCAGCAATTGAATTTTCTCTTTGCTTCGGCAAAGCAAATGGTGAATTCGGTTCAGGTTAGAGGTATCCATGACATAAATGGCATCGAAAGCTTCTCCATCATCTATGCGGACCTTTCTGGCTTTATGTTTTGAAAATGGAATCTGATGTTCCTTGAGCACTTTTTTTGCCGCCGGATACATATCGCTTCCTGCTTCTTCAGAAGAAACAGCTGCACTTTCGATATAGAAATCCTGACTGGGGTTATGTTCTCTAACCAATTCTTTCATAATAAATTCTGCCATCGGTGAGCGGCATATGTTTCCATGACAGACAAACAGTACTTTTTTCATAAAATTCCTTTCTGGATCAAAGATTGATCCTCTGACTCACTAACTCAATGATTCCATATACTGATTTTCTAATTATCCGGATTTTTCTTCTATAATTCCGGATTCTTCGTTTTTGATGTTTCTGATCAATAAATCGGATTCTCTTTTTGACATACTGATAAAGTAAAGACAGTTTTACTTGAATTCAAAGGTTACAGGAAGAAAACATCACGTTAATCTTGCCTGTGCTGATTATTTTCATTATCATCACCACTTATTTTAAAGGAGAGTCATGAATAAAAATCTTCAATATTTCCCCGCTTATCTCAATATGAAATCCATGAACGTGCTGATTGTCGGTGGCGGATCTGTCGCCTTACACAAGGCAAAAATCATGCTTTCATTTTGTGATTCCATCAAAGTCGTATCGCGCTCATTTCTTTGCGAATTTAAGGCTCTGGCCGAAGCCGAAAATAAAATTTCACCCGGACGCCTGCTTCTAATTGAACGGGTTTTCGAGCCTGATGATCTGATCAAAGCAAACCTGGTGATCGGGGCTTTAGATGATCGAAGGATCAACGAACAGATCGCACAGGAAGCGAATCAAAGAAACATCCTCTGTAATATTGTCGACCAGCCTGATCTATGCTCTTTCATCTTTCCAGCGATGATTCAGGATGGATTGCTGAATGTGGCCATCTCAACGAGTGGAGCGTCTCCTTCGGTTGCTCAATATCTTAAGCATACCTTTGAAAATCTGATTCCTGAATCATTTTCTGAAATTCTGAAGTTTCTCAAAAGCAGCCGATCACTCGTTCTAAAAACAATCCCTGATCCAAAGATTCGTTCAAAATTTTTCCGCTTTCTATTTAATGAATGCCTCTATCAGAATCAGGCGATTCGTTCAAATCAACTGGGTCAATGGCTCGATCAATGCACCAGCAATCCAGAAGACTTCTTCTCTCAGGCAAGCCTGCACAGGGAAGTCGTTTTAGCAGGAGCCGGCTGTGGATCAATCAACCAGCTGACTCTTGAAGTTTTTAAACTGATCGAAACAGCACCTGTGATTTTCTACGACGATTTACTTGATCCCGATATTTTAAAACTTGCCAGTGGTCAATGCATTTACGTTGGAAAGCGCAAGAACAGACATTCCAAAAATCAAAACGAGATCAACCAGCAGCTTTTAGAAGCCTGCACAAAGTATCCCTGGGTATTGCGTTTAAAAGGTGGAGATCCCTTTGTTTTTGGAAGAGGCATGGAAGAAAAGCTATTTCTGGAAAAGCATGGAATCAAGGTCAGAATCGCTCCAGGAATCACTTCTGCCATTGCCATTCCACAAAGAATGAATATACCGGTAACCGATCGAAATACTGGAAGGTCTTTTATGGTGATCAGTGCTTCAAGCCAAAATCCGGATGAACTATTCTCTGAAAGTCCGTCGCTTCTGGCCCATTATCAGGGAACTCTGATCATTCTGATGGGTTTAACGAAGATCAAAGAAATTACCAATGCGCTTATTCAGGCCGGTAAAAATCCTGACTGCATTTGTGCTGCCATTTCAAGTCCTGGCATCTCATCAAGTCTGGGTGTATCTTCAAGCCTGAAAAACCTGGCCGAGGATGTCAAAAAGGCAGGACTGAAGCCTCCTGGAATTCTTGTGATCTCCCCGGCAGTAACCTATATGAAAGATTCAATCAATTCTAAAATTGTTTACTCATCATTAGATTCTAAAAAAACGCCTGTTTCAAAAATTTGCATTGGGGTCATCTCCACTCCAGGATTTTATCAAAAACTAAAAGCTGATATTCATTCACCCCATATAACCCCCGTCGAGCTTCTATCCGGAAAGGTAAACCCATTGAACCTCTCTTCTCTGAAACAGAAGCTTACGAAAATATCCAGTGAATCCCCTGATGGTATCTGTCTGGCCTTTCTTTCAGAAAATGGCAGCCGGATCTTCCTGGAACAGCTTAAAAAGGAAAAAATGGATTTTCGATTCTTAAGTTCGTGCCGGATTGCCTGTATTGGTCCGGCAAGTGCCAAACCTTTTGAAGAGGCGGGAATTTATCCTGACCTGATTGCCGCTCGTTCAACCACAATCGATTTTGCAAACGAGATCAATGAGAAAATTTCAAAAAATATGCCTGTCATCAGCTTTCGCTGCAAACAGGCTGGTGATCAGTTTGAAAAGGATATCCAATCTTTTCATCCAGTCATCCGAGTCAATCTGTATGAGCTGGATTGGAGTCAAACCGATTGTACAGATTCGATTTTATCCGATCCATCCGATTTACTGAATTCCCTCGTATTTGGCTCTCCCGAATCTGTTAAGGCATTTATGCAGATAAAATCGGGTGAGATCTCAGAGATTATGAAGCTGCCTGTCTTCTGTCTGTCAAAGATGACTGGAAATGCCTTATCCGCAGCTGGATTTACGAAGATTATTCAACCTTCAGAAATCTCATGTCAAAGCCTGGCTGAAAAGATCAGTGAATTCTTCTGTTAGGAGTTTCGAATTCAACTCCTTTCAGAGTTTGAACTGTATTGATCCATCCTGATAACCAATCATCAAATCGAAACGAAATGACATGTAAATAAAAGTCTTTCCATCCGCCTGTTTCTCATTAAAGAGGTATGGCTATGGAAAGACTTTTTCATTTTGCCTGAATAGTGGAAAACTTCAATTTTCATTATGTCCTGCAAACTGGTTCTGGTTTTCGCCTGGAAGATAGAGGTATCGTTTTTTTCCCTGAATCATTTCCTCTATGATCTCAAGACCAAATACTTCTGAAGAAATATCAGCCTGGATAAACTCTTCTGGCGTACCTGAAAAATATAGTTTGCCCTGATGCAGAATTCTAACTTCATCCGCATTTTCTAATGCTGCTGGAAGATCATGGCTGATCATGATCACTGTTTTTTTCTGCTTATGTGCCAGGTTCTTTGCCTTTTTATACAAATCAAACTGACTGGCTGCATCGAGATAGGCAGCCGGCTCATCCAGAAAAACAATATCTCCATCCTGACATAAAGCCTGAGCAAGTGATGCTTTCTGTCTTTGCCCACCAGAAATTTCATCCATCCTGCAATCGGCCAGCTCTTCTATGCCCATCGCTTTTAATGCTTTTAATGTCAGAAGACGATCTTTTTTCCGATAACGTCGTGGCCAGCTCAGATCATGAAAGCGTCCATGAAGCACATATTGAAAAACAGACATTGAGGGGACCTTCTGGCTTTGCATGATGGCACTCATCTTTTTTGCACGCTGTTGAATCGAAAGATTTTCGAGATTTTCACCATCGATCAGTACACTTCCATCAATAGGTTTTAAGATCCCCATTAACGTTTTTAACAGAGTGCTTTTCCCGCTTCCATTCAGTCCGAGAATCAAAGTCAGTTTTCCACTTTCAAACTTCGTATTTATATCCTGTACAACTGAATTTCCGTCATAGCCCAATGTTAGGTCTCTGGTTTCAATCATGAAGCTATCCTCTTTTCTGTTTCACATTAATGATCATGCAATGCTTTCCTGTCGTTTTTTGTCTTTGACTTTTTCTGACTGAAGAGACTTCGCCTGCGGCTTTTTAACAGCAAAAACAAAAAGTAAGGCCCTCCGGCAAGCGATAAAAGAATTCCACACGATATTTCAAAGGGAGCAAACAGAACACGCCCCAAAAAGTCCGCCATCAGTAAAAGAAAGGCACCCGCCAGAACATTTGCGATCATCAGAATACGAAAAGAACTCTCATTGGCAAAAAGTTTTCTGATGATCTGAGGCACAATTAATCCGATAAAACCAATCAACCCGCAAAATGAAATGGTTCCTCCTGCCAATAACGAAGACAGAACTAAAAAGATCTGTGTCCATCGCTTTGAATTCAAACCAATCATCGTGGCCTGGTTTTCGCCCATGGAAAGAACCTCGAGTTCTGGCGCACACAGGGTGCTGATCATCATCGCAAGAATAATTGCCATTAATCCAGGAAGAATTCGTTCCATGCTAACTCCCGAAAGAGAACCCATGCGAAAACCGGTATATCCAATTAATGCGTCAGGCCAGAAGGTGATCACCAGGTCACTTAACGCGGAAAAAATTGAAGAGATCGCCAGACCCGCTAATAACAGAGTTGTTTTAGAAGCCTGAACTTTTCTGGCCAGAAATAATACCAGCTGACTTGCCATCAGGGCTCCCGCAAAAGAAGCCGCTGGAACCAGATTAAATACATTTGGGAATAGAGCGCAGGCAATCGTTGTCATCAGCCCTGCTCCTGAATGAATACCAATAATATTGGGAGCAGCTAAAGGATTAGCCAGAACCGATTGAATAATCAGTCCGGATAAAGCTAAAGCTCCTCCGGCAAAAACGCAGCCAATCGTTCTGGGCAGTCTTAAATGAACCAGAACAGCCTGTTCGGTTTCACCAAGAGAACCGGCAAGAATTTTAGAAAGTGGAATTCGAACGGATCCGGCAAACAGGCTAAATCCAGTGCCAATGATTACCAGTATGACCAGAACTGCCAATAAAGTCAGCGTTCGGTTCTTTTCCTGATGCTCTGGTGCAGTATGCTGATTATTTCCCATTGTCCAAAGCCTTATCCTGATTCAGATCTGAATGGTTTACCTCAATTGAGTCAAGCAGATCTGCCAGTTTCTGGTAAGCTTTCGCCCATTGATCATTGGGTTTTAGATTATACAGTTTATTATCCATCTCAAAGACTCTTCCTTCTTTGACAGCCTTTAGTGAATTCCAGGCTTCACTGGCCATCAGCGCCTGATCCATATTCTTTCTGGCTTTTGTATCATCGCTTCCCTGATAGACAACAAAGATCGCATCGGGATTGGCTTCAAGAATGGCTTCCGGAGAAAGATTTTCAAGCATCATCTGATCACTGTCGGCTATGTTTTCGGTATTCAGATCAGAAAGCATCTCTCCAAGAACGCTTCCCTTCGAGTTTTTTGAAGAAACAGAAGATCCAGTCGCCCGAATATACAGGACCCTGATTGGATCCGCTTTTTTGCGGCGTTCGATGGTTTGATCAATTTCATCCTGCAAAGCAAGACCAGCCTGTTCATAAGCTTCTACATCTCCTGTCAGTTCAGAAAAGATTTTCAGCGTCCGCAGATAATCATCAAAGTTGGATACGTCAAAATAGGCGACCGGAATATTTGCCTGCTCAAGAACATCTTTCAGATTCTTCTGTGATTCATTTTTCGCGCTGGCAATAACAAGATCCGGTTTTGATGCAATCAGTTTTTCTGCATTAATCTGCTTCACTTCACCCAGGTCTTCAACATTCATCTGCGCATCACTGCTGAAATTTGTAAAGTAATCATGCGCTGCTGCAACCAGTGAATCCTTTCCACCTGCATCAATCCATTCATCCGCAAAACTTCCAATGAGTGCAGCTGTCCGCTCTGGCCTTCTGATTTCAAATTCCTGCCCTAAATCATCTCGAAAGCGAATCACTCCACTATCCTGAGCGAGCTCTTTTTCCGGTTTTAGCTGCGTTGATTTTTCATTTGAACTCATATCTGTCCTGGCTGAATTTTCAGCAGAACTGGCTGGAGTACTCTGACATCCGCATATACCTACAGCTGCAAACAGCAGAAAGGCCATCTTTTTTCGGGAATGATTTAACTTATTTTTAAAATAGTGAATATTTAACAATTTTTTCATATCCGTATTCCTATGATTTCTATGATTTCTATGATTCTTCGATTCTATTGATATCCTGCTTCTGATTCTAAATCTCTTAATTCTCATAAGCCTTCTGATCTGGCTTCATTTTGAAAAAAAGGTTTTCCCACAGGAAAACCTTTTACAAATTCATTTTCACTCAGAAATTCTGGCTGCCTTAAATATAAGGCTTTGCAGCCTGTTTGATTGCATCCGGATTTTCCCTGAGATATTCATCAAAACTTTTGCCAGACGCTTCGACCATTCTTCCTAAATCAATAAGAAAGTTCGGTACATCTTCTTCCAAGAGTGTTCCAACTTCCTGACCAAATCGTTCCTGGTTCTGCCTTTCATCACCATATTCAAAAAGCAAAAATCCAGGAAATGGTTTCTTATCGACAAATTTTACTGCGCCCCTGAATCCAAGACGTCCGATTTGATGAGTTCCGCATGAACTGGTGCATCCTGAGATAAAGATCTTTGGCAGCGCGTCATCTCTGAGATTGGCTTCTCTGACCTTTTCAATTGCTTTTTTAAGCATTCCCTGAGAATCCCTTAAACCAACCTGGCAGATTGTAGCTCCAACGCAGCTGACTGATGTTTCAAATGGATTTCGCGCACAGTCTTCTTCTGTAATTTTAAGCAGACGGTCGGCTTCTTTTCCAGTCAGATTAATGATGTAAACCGATTCATCAGGAGTCACACGCAGCTCGACATCCTTCATCTTTGCCGCTTCATCTCTGACCTTTTCTAAAATTTCCAGTTTTGGCGAACCGCCAATTGGATGCCACAGCAGAGAATAAAGTCCCTTTTGCTTCTGTTCAATAATTCTCCAGCTTTGCTCAGGCGTTCCATCCGCTTCTTTATGGCTTGATAAATCCCTGATCTCTCTGAGTTTGAGATCTTCACCATCTGCAAATACTTTTGCAAGTTCTTCCTGGTAGGCTTTTCTGAAGGATTCTTCAGATCCTAAGGCCTCAACCATGAAACGAGTTCTTGCTTTACGTCTGTTTTCGTAGTTTCCATACTTTCTGAAGGTATGAATCATTGCTTTGGTATAGTAAAGAATATCTTCAGGTTTAACTCCCTCATCAACAAGAACGCCCAGGCGTGGATCGATTCCTAATCCCCCTGCTGCATAAACATCGAACAGACCATCTTCTCTGGCCACAAAACCCAGATCTCGGAATGTCGCATGGGTTGTATTCGCTTTAGAGTTCGAGAAAGCCACCTTTAATTTTCTTGGCATCTTTTCACGGTCAATGTAATGAACCAGATAGTCAGCCATCTTTTCGGCATACGGCATAACATCAAAGTATTCATCCGCCTCTACTCCGGACAATGGTGAACACATGACATTCCGGGGGTAATCTCCGCCTCCGCCATAGCAGATGATGTCTACATCGAGAGCCTTATTCATCAGATCAAAAAGTGTATCCGGCAGCAGATCATGGAACTGGACAGCCTGACAGGTTGTAAAGTGAACCAGATTGACATCATATTTCTTGGCCATATCCACAACGAAATTCAGTTTCGAAAGAGGCATGCGGCCAGCAGTCATCCGCAGTCTGAGCATGTGTCTCTTGCCCATTCGCTGTGCGTAGCTTCCGTACTTGCCAGAAAAGCTCTTATACTCCTTGATATTCATTTTACCTTCATGAAATTCACGTGTTTTCTTTTCGAATTCCGGAAGCTGAGCTCTAAAATACTCGACCTCCATCTTATCAAGATCACTCATAAAATCCTCCATCGCTATGTTCATAAACAAATTGTTAATAACAGCTCTTAACAAAGTAATTTTACCTCCTTGATGTTTAAATGTCGGCTTTTTTCCTCATGATAAATACGGATTCGTCTTCGTCTGGTGAATTAAAAAAGGTCTGAGGATTCAATTCTTCAGACCTTCATTTCTTAAATGTATTTTGTGTGTTCTGATCTGGTAAGGACTCTCTGATAGAATCTGAAAACTAATAGGTTCTTAGATACTCAACGTCCCCTTCAACGGTGTATTTAAGCCCCTGAGGAATATAGATGGTGTCTTCCGGTACAAATTCAATTTCCTGTCCATCTTCATCAGATACAATTCGTCCGCTTCCTTTGCAGATGTTGATGGTTTCAAATGGAGACGAAACAATTCCATTTACATGATCCTTGCAGACTACTTTTTCCACGTTAAAGTATGGAGTTTCCAGGACTTTGAAATGATCGATTTTTCCAGGTTTGTTTTTTCCTTCATAGTCAATAACATCCAGTGACTTTTCAATATGCATTTCGCGGTCTCGGCCCCAGTCATACATACGGTAGGTCGAATCAGAAGACTGCTGAACTTCAAATAATTTCAATCCACCCATAATGGCATGAACGGTTCCAGCAGGAATATAAACCATATCTCCCGCTTTGACCGGAATATACTCCATCACTTCTTCAAGACGGCCTTCATCAATGATTTTCTTCATTGATTCACGATCATACCCAGGTTTGATTCCTGCAATCAGTTTGGCCTCTTCTTCCGCTTCAAGAATGTACCAGCATTCCGTTTTGCCATTATCATTTTCATATTTGTTGGCATACGCATCATCAGGGTGAACCTGAACGGATAAAGGCTCATTGGCTTTAATGACTTTTATCAGGATTGGAAGGGGACTTCCAAGATATTCAAGAAGATTTTCTCCTGAGGGAAGAACTTCGGACTGTCCGCTTCTGTGAGTAGAAAGAGTCCACAATTCATAACCCCATGGACGCTCAGACACAAATGGTCTGGTTTTAAACATTTTAGCCATACTCTTAATCATCCTTTCTTTGTGCATCAGCTGCAGCACGTTTACCTGTATTATCTTATTTCAACATCAGCTGATGGTTTGTAATGCCTGAAAGAATTCTTTAAATGTATATACTTTTATTATAAATGAATGTATTTTCACTCATTTTTTTTATGACTTTTCGGTTGATAGCGTCTGGGTATTTCCGTTTTAATAAAATGAGTCTTCAAAAACCGCTCATACTTTTCAATAAAGTGGAGATACTTATTCCGACTGATTGGAATGATCGTTCCATTTTTCATTACGACCTCTGAGCGGCTTATCTTAGCGATTTCATACATATTTACCAGATAGGATTTATGACATCTGGCAAAGTATTCCGGAAGCTGCTGCATTATTTCATCAATGGAAGCTGTAGATTTCAACAGTCTGTCCTTGCCATGGATATAGGTATTTCGGGAGATCCTTTCGAGATAGAGCACATCCTTCTTGTGAAGAGTGTATAAAATCTTGTTAAAGCGAATGACCAGAACATCACTGTCAATCTGCTTATGTTCATCGAGAAGATCTTTCATAACTTTGCCTAAATGCTGGCTGACTGCAAGTTTTGATATAAAGGTGATTGGGTGCATGGAGATATTTTTCTGAAACTCTGCAAATTCTGTTATAAAAATCAGATGCATATTGGGTTTATCGTTAAGCATCTTTTCGATTTCTTTAAACATCTGATCCGTAATCATGCTTTCGTTGATTATTGCTGCATCCAATTCGTTTCCTTCATTGACAGAATCTACGAATGCCGGAAATGTAAAATACATCTGTAATGACTTCTCAGAGGTATATCTGCAAAGAATACGATATATCTCTGTTGAACAGTTTTTTCCTACGTAAGCAATCTGCATCACATTCACCTTCTTCGAGCGCCTTCATAGCTTTATATGCCGGAAAATCATCTTTCAGCCAAAACTCATTGAATCTGGGATTTTTCTGTAAAATGTCTTCCTGAGTTGCATTTTTAAATACATATAAATTCTATCGAATTCACTGAATGCGAAATTTCTATTTTGTCATTGTATACAGCTATTTTACCTTTTGAAAAATAACTAATGATTGAATCGATGTATTTTTGACTGATTCGATCTCAGTTATGGCATTTTTCACAGGTTGAATCTGATTCGCATCAGTTCTTTTTCATAAGCTCTGAATTCCTCCTGATTCCCCGTTTCTTTATCTGTCTGTTTTTGACTGCTGTTCAAATCGCGCTAAACTTGATTTATGAAAATTATTCTTTCTCCTGCTAAAAAAATGAAGCCAGCAAGCGATCATGGCTTTGAATGCACTCATCCCCGCTTTGAATCTCAGGCCTTGCAACTGTATGGCAGGCTTCTGGACATGAATAAAGAAGAACTCAAATCGCTTTATCGAGTTTCTGATCGTCTCCTGAATGAAATTATTGATGAAATGACAATCCGCAAAAATCAATCGGATCATCATGGTGAAGTTTTTCCTGCTCTGCTTTCCTATTCCGGAATCGCTTTTCGATCCATGGCTCCGGATGTATTCAGCGATGAAGCCTGGGACTATGTCAATTCTCATCTCTGGATTCTTTCGGGATTATTTGGAGTCTTATCCCCTCTTGATGGAATATGGCCTTACCGTTTAGAGATGGGATCAAAATTAAATCCTTCACTGTATAAATACTGGGCGCCTTATACAGATCAGATGTTCATTGATGAAGGTCCGATCCTTAATCTTGCAAGCAAAGAATATTCCGATTTGCTGCCAGAAGAAGCTGATGTGATTTCTTTTACCTTTTTAGATGAGGATGAAACCGGAAAGCGTACACAGCCAGCTGTCTATTCAAAAATTGCCCGTGGTACCATGGTTCGCTATCTTGCAGAAAATCAGATTGAAGATCTTGAATTAATAAAGAACTTTGATGAATTGAACTATCGTTATGATCCGGCTGTATCCGATGATCATCATTTTGTTTTTGTCCGACCAAAACAGGATCCAAAAAATAAAACTCAGAATTAAGATTTCGTTTGAATAAATAGTTGTTCAGTCATTCTAAATCTGAACTTTTCAGACAATCCTGACAATTTATCGATCTTGTCAAAGCCAGACATCGATTCATTAAAATCACTGATAGAATTTGATCAGATGAAGTTTTCTGACTGATCTTTTGAAAGGGGTGATTCCCATAAACAAACTCTTTGCAGACGCCGATTCATCGAAAAGCGGCTATGAAGAAAAGCAGCTTGAACAGGAATTTTTACGGATTGCTTCCTGGTATGAAGGTGCGATGGAAGAAGGCATTAGTATACTGCTTGAAGCCAAACATTCCCTTGAAAACGCCTCAGGCTATCCTCATACAATGATTCGTTCTTTGAGTTCACGGCTTAAAACGCCTAAAAGCATCATTGAAAAAATGAAGCGGTTTAATTTCGAACTGACGTTTGAAAGTATGCAGAATAATCTGCAGGATATTGCCGGCCTGCGTATTGTCTGCTCCTATATTTATGATATTTACGCTTTGAGAAGATGGCTTCTGTCAAAAACGAATCTCTCACTGATTGTAGCCAAGGACTATATCAGTTCTCCTAAACCGAGCGGTTATCGATCCCTGCATTTGATCTTCAATGTTCCAGTCACAAGAGGAGATGAAACCAAACTGATCCCTCTTGAAATGCAGATTCGGACAACCGCAATGGATTCCTGGGCTTCCCTGGAACACCAGCTTCGCTACAAGGCAAATCTGATTCGTGATGATCAGATTCATCAGGAACTTAAGGAATGTGCCAGTCTGCTTTATCAATCCGATTTAAGAATGCAGAAAATCTTTGTAAAGCTCTTTTTACAGGAAGATGATGAAGAGTCTCAATCGAATCCCAAACAGGATCATCTTGAGTTTTCCGGACATCGCCTGATTACTTCTCAGCAGCAGGACTCTGCTGCCTTTGATCGAATCGTCGCCTTGGCTATGGATCAAAATAAAGAACAATCTTAGTCGGATCCTGAATTCCATGGATCGCTGATTTATCCATTGCTTTTTCCTATCTGTTTCCAGGTACTGCTGCCATATCAAAGAAACCGAACGATTTTCCATTTGAATTCTGGAAATTGGATAAACAAAATCCTTTTGAAATAATACGAAAGAAGGGGCTGTTAAATTTCTGACAGTCCAAAAATAAAAAGAGGCACCTGATCCGTAATGGATGAGGTGCCTCTTTTGGTAAAATATGTTCATGATCAATAAACAAAATTACCAAACACACTATAACTCGATTCAGGGCCGTTTGCCACTGCTCCATTCTCTCTTCCCTCATATTGAGATGGATTCTGTCTTCACTACTGTCAGTTCCTTTGTCGATGATTATCTCGACCTTGCCCTTTATCCTTCTTTTGCC
>NZ_MPJW01000282.1 GCF_001945525.1 Ileibacterium valens | reverse complement strand
GGCAAAAGAAGGATAAAGGGCAAGGTCGAGATAATCATCGACAAAGGAACTGACAGTAGTGAAGACAGAATCCATCTCAATATGAGGGAAGAGAGAATGGAGCAGTGGCAAACGGCCCTGAATCGAGTTATAGTGTGTTTGGTAATTTTGTTTATTGATCATGAACATATTTTACCAAAAAAGGCACCTCATCCATTACGGATCAGGTGCCTCTTTTTATTTTTGGACTGTCAGAAATTTAACAGCCCCTTTTTTCGAAATTAAACTTAATTTCAGTAATCTATCAATTCATATAATAAGATGGATGCGAAGGCAGCTGAGGGATTTTAAATAACTTACCGCATTGTTTTGAAAGTCCTTTTACAAAGGCTGAATAGAATACATTCAATTAAATGATCTGAATATTTCATGTTTTATATTTCGTTTGATTTCAGATAATCAGCCTGATATAGCGTTCATTCTGATGAATACATATCGGCTATTAAATGAAAGGGGGAATTATATGCCATTAACTGATCATATTGCTCAGAAGCTTGAACTGCTTCCGGATTCGCCTGGCTGTTACATCATGAAGGATGAAAACCAGGAAATTTTATATGTTGGAAAAGCCAAGGTTCTTAAAAACCGCGTCCGGTCCTATTTTCATGGTGTTCATGATAATAAGACAACCAAACTGGTTTCCAACATTCAGGATTTTGAGTTCATCAAGACATCGACGGAAAAAGAAGCGCTTCTTCTTGAAATCAATCTGATCAAGAAACATCGTCCGCCTTTTAACATCATGTTTATGGATGACAAGATGTATCCCTACATCGAAGTCACCAAAGAACCGGTCTTTCAGGTTCGAATTGCCCGTAAGGTAACTAACCGTAAAAATGATTATTATGGACCTTATCCTGTCAGTACTTATGCCTACGATATGGTGAAGCTGATCAACCGTCTTTTTCCAATCCGTAAGTGCAGATCCATGCCTAAACAGGCGTGTCTTTATTACCATATGCATCAATGTCAGGGCTATTGTGTTAAAGAGGTTGATCCTGAAGAAACCGCGAAACTTCGAAATAAGATCACCCGTTTTCTGAAAGGAAATACCAAAGAAATTCTTGATGAATTGCAGGAACAGATGATGGCAGCCAGCGAAGCTCTCAATTTTGAAAAAGCAGGTGAGCTTCGAGATGAAATTAAATCGATCAACTATATTATCGAAAAACAGACCATCGATTTTTCGAGCAAGGAAAATTTCGACGTATTTGGCTGGTATGAAGCCAACGGCTATATTTCATTTCAGGGTTTCTTTATTCGCGAAGGAAAACTGCTTGAAAGAAATATGTCAATCACCCCAATCTATGAAGACGCTCAGGAAGCTTTTATCTCCTATATTCTGCAGTTTTATCAGACCAATATGGTTCCGTCAGTCATCTATGTGCCCGAAGGAACCAATGCCGAAATTCTGCAGGACGCATTAAATGTTAAAGTGCAGATTGCCAAGCGTGGCGAAAAGAAGAAGCTGACGGACCTGGTTACTAAAAACGCCAGAGAAGCCCATGAACAGAAGTTCAAGCTGGTCTATAAAAAGGATCGTGAACTTGAAATGGCTACTATGCATCTTGGCCGGATTTTTGGAAAACAAATCCATACTGTTGAGCTCTTCGATAACTCTCATATTTCCGGAGCCTACAATGTCAGTGGATTGGTTGTCTTTAAAAATGGCAAGCCGGATAAACGACAGTACAGAAAATATCAGCTTGGAGAATATAAAGGCGATACTGAAAGCATGAAGGAAGTCGTTTATCGACGCTATTTCAGACTGCTCAAAGAAGATAAACCCATGCCGGATCTGCTTTTAGTCGATGGGGGAATTCAACAGATTCATGCTGCCAGACAAATTCTGAATGATCTGGATTTAAACGTAACTCTGGCTGGTCTGGTGAAGGATGATAAGCATAATACCCGTGGTTTGCTTTTGGAAAATGGAGTTGAAGAGCCGCTTGATAAGGAAGATCCATTGTTCTTTTTACTCACAAGAATGCAGGATGAAGTCCATCGCTTTGCGATTACTTATCATAAACAGCTGCGGTCGAGAGGAATGACTAAGTCAGTTCTCGATGATATTCCAGGAATCGGACCAGGACGAAAGAAGAAAATTCGGTCACAATATCCTTCTATGAAGAAGATGAAGGAAGCGACTGTCGAAGACTTCGAATCACTTTTACCTAAGGCCACCGCAGCTTTGTTATATCAAAGGCTGCATGAAAAAGATGGCAAGGATTCAAAAAAGCTGAATAAAACGGACGAAAGCAAGATCAACATTCAGAAAGCAAATGAAGAAAACAAAGTGTCTGAAGATGGAAATGAACTTTCCAGTATCAATGACAATACCTCAGATAATCTGATGAATGATGCTGACGAGGCCATCGAGTCAGATGTTTTAGATGAAGAAGGCCAGAATTTTCATAAGGAATTGGATTCTGAATCAGATTCCTGGGATGATGGACGTTTCGATCCGATTACCGGAGAGTTGATCGAATAATTTTCGAAATTCATATTTTTTCAATGTCGTTAAGTTAAGGAGTGTCTTCCATGCGGAATTCGCTCCTCGTTTTTTTGATTTTTAACACAAGCAGTGGAGTTGCTCCAAAAGTTTATAAATTATCCGAATATGGCACTTGACAGACCGAAGCTCGGAACTAATCCATAATCCGAAGGATTTCGGAGGTGGTTATTTTGACCCATTCGAAATCCCCTAAACAGTATCGCCAAATCTTCTATTCTTACCTGGACGGTCTGGC
>NZ_MPJW01000107.1 GCF_001945525.1 Ileibacterium valens | reverse complement strand
TGATGTCTAATGGCCGATATTTTACCGACATCACCTGCGTTTCACCGCCCCCAGCTCTCTTTTAATATGCTCAAAATTGTACATCTTTTAATTACCCAATTTGTACATTTTCTGATTGACATTTACAGTTTTCTTTCTACTTGTTTTCTTTCTACTTGTTTTCTGCTTCATTCTGTCATTCTTATTTCCAGCTTTTCATTATGTTTATGACTTCCTATTTATTCAGCAGCAGCTTTACTCTGATCACTTTTATAAATGACATAAATCAGATAGACAAAAGTCATTGCTGAAACAAAGATCACAGAAAACAAAGTAGCTAAAGCAGCACCGATCATCTGCCATCTGGTAATGAGCAAAAGATCAAGTGTGATATTGACTATTCCTAACAGGATGGAAACAAACAGGTTATATGTAGTCTTCTTTAAGACCGAAAGCATATTTGTAGAAAAGATTCGAATTCCTGCCATCCACAAATACGAAAAACTGAGAATTTGAAACGGAAGCGTTGAATCAAGGTACTTCTCTGTCCATAGAAAAGTAATGATTTCTCTTGCAAAGAGAATTAGAAATAAACTGATTACTCCCTGGACGATTAGATTGGCGATAAACAGCCTTTTAAAACGATCCTTAAACCATTCCTTATCATTTGCACATTGGGCAAATCTGGGAACCAGTGCAATCATCAATACTCCCGGCAGAAAGTTCAGATTGTCTGGAATCAAACAGGCAATTTTATAGGAAGCGATTAACTCTGGATCTTTTAAAAGCATCGTGATCATAAATACATCTAGATATAAAACCGTTGAATTCAGAATTGATGTCAGTCCAGCCTTGATTGCAAAAGCCCATAATTCTTTTTTTAATTCAGACTTCATATTCTTCAGAATTCCGGATGGATACAACATTTTGAAAAGTGAAAAGTTTTGCAGATCAAAACCGATATCCAGCTTTACTGGACACATTTTCATTCCGATCAGAATCATGAATATGGAGCCAATTACGCGATACCAGATCAATCCTGACAGTCCGGCTATGGCTATTCCACATAACGTCGAAACAAGTCCTACCAGAGTATGAAGAAAAGTCAGCCTGGCATAACCCTGATTGTCCTGCATGGTTCGCATCAGGATCTGAATGTAGCTGTTAATATAGGAGATCACAGGCACCATCGATAAAAGAGGAAGGTATTGATGAAGAATCGGATAATCTTTAAATACAAACAAGCCTAATAAAATCTGTATGAATCCAACCAGAATGCTGAATAATACCCCACAATACAGGGTATAAATCCTGATCTGATTCTTTTCAGATGGACTTCGCCATTCTGATCCATAGATGATCAAAGGAGAGCCCATACCTCCACCAGCAAACAAACCTATCAAAGAAAGAACGGTATACAGGCTGGCCTGAAGACCATATTCTTCTACACTCAGTATTCGAATAACGATCATATTTGAGACAAATCCAATGGCTTTGTTTGTGACACTCGATAGAAATACAGCCGGTATTCCATAGCGAGAAATCGAGTGTAATTTCGATAGAATTTGCATTTTCTTTTACCCGATTAAACGAATAGTGCTTGAATCTCAACAAATAATATATCCAAACAAAGAATCCTTGACAATATTTTCAAATGAATTTTTAAAATCTATTAGACTGTTTTTTTGTATATTATCAAATCGGATGTTATAATAAGCATTTAATTATCTATTTTTTTTACATTCTATTATTATCCTACCTGAGTAACCGCAATATCTATTTCAAATAAATATATTTACGTTGTTCTTAATCAGACAATACGTTTTCTCTATAGCTGACCGAATATCTGATTTAGTTTTACTTATCGCTATGACAGTTCCCGAATCGTCAGGATTAAAATTTGTTTTCAGTAATCTGACAGGCTGCTTTTTTTAATTATAGGTTACTGATTTTAATCATTCTGGTTACCGTAATTTCGTTGTTTCAAAAAAGGCACAGAATGTTCTGTTAATAGTTTATGGTGTCTATGAGCTCGATCTGGTTGCTGCTATTTTTTTAATTCCGTTTTTTTTCATAATGAGTTTCTTTTCAATTCCTGGCCTTAAATCAAAACGTTATTCATTCTGTTTTTATATCTTCTTTTCTCTTTCTTTTTTATCAGCAAATCCATAGATAATATAAGTATTTTTATACTGGAAATATGCTCTTGATTTTAAAATCGATCAGAATGTATTCAAGCTTTTATACATGTTCATATAAGACCACACCACCAGGACACTTTTTTATTTTTGATGTTTTAGCAGCAGAATTTGCCTGACCACTGTAAGAGAACCTTAATATGATCGGCAGGATGTGATGAATTCGATTCTATCGATCCAGGAATCTTATCGAATATACCGCTATAATCAAACATATCTATAGAAATCAGTAAGGCAGATTGGTAAAACGAATCTGTTTGGACTATGATGTCCTTATTAGATAATGACAACTTCTAATTAGGCAAATTTAAGCTTTACATGGCTTACTATAGTATTGTAATCTAAACTTTTTACTATATTGAGTCATAAGAAAAGACCGTGCTGCGAACACGGCCTTTTTTGTTTGAGGATAATAACAACTAAAAATCAGGCAGTAGAATCTGATCTAACAGACTCTACTTACCAGAGATCTTGCTTAGATCCCAGAATTCTGGCAATAACAACCAGGTGTTAAATGCAAGATAAAATGTGCCAATTATTGCAGTGAGAAAGTTACCATTTCTTGCAGTGGGTGGGGTATAGGAGAAGACACTTTCCATGGAAAGTGTCTTCTCCTATACCCGCGCGCCTAGCT
>NZ_MPJW01000012.1 GCF_001945525.1 Ileibacterium valens | reverse complement strand
GCAGAATGGAAATACCCAGACACTTTTCGAACCTGGCAGTCAAGCATTCTAACGGCGACGATAGTGAACAGCGAAAATAGCAAGAGGCCATGCAAACAGCAAGCCGATCTGAGTGAGCAATCACTTCGGATCGGCTTTTTTAGTTGGCGGTGCGACCGTTTTTAATAATAGAAAGAACGTTCGGCGGTAGTAAAGTCGAAAATGCTATAGATATGACATTCTAGATGGGCGGGAGGCCATTTTTAGAGGGACGAAGACAATCATTTTGGAATTATTCATAGTAATAAACTTAATAGTATTGTCTGGCTTTTATAATAAAGGGAATCATTCCGATAAAATCTTATCGTTTGTATTAAGGATATAAAGATCGAATATTTGCCTTTGAACTCCTGCTTTGACCAATATTTATGCTCAAGAATCTTTTGTTATATTGTTTAACATAAAAAAAGAGATTCTAAATTTAACTAGTCAGGACTTTAGATGTTCGATTTTTAAGGAATAAAATGAAATCAGATAAGGATCTTCCGAATCAGAAACATTCCGATTGTAATTTGTATTAAGATCCTGTTAAATGTTTTGGTATTGATTTATTCCAAAATTGTGAAAGGAAATGGTTATGCATTCTGATCTGCGTCGTTTTTTATTTCCTAAGCTGCTGCTCAAATTTATGAAGAGTCATAATATGAATACGGTTGATGAACGTGCCTATACCTGCTGGCTCTTGGATTTTTTAGGATTAAATCATCTGAACGATATTCAGATTGTTCAGATTTATAATTCACTTTCGGACGAGGCTAAGCTTGGAATCAATAATGGAAGATATGCATCAAGATCTCCATTCAGAAAGATTACTCAAACGTCTTCATCGTTTTTATGTCGTTATGATGCTTTGTATGAACTTGGACAACTTCTTTTAAAAGACCCAAGTTGTATTCTCGATCCAAAAGTTGTAGACTTTGGTTTTTATCAGGACAGGGATTTTGTTGAAACTGTCATAGCAGAAGCTAAAGAGCTTAATTCCATCAGGCCAAACCGCCAAAAAGCGGTTGCCTGATTTTTTTATGTTGATTTGGTTTAGAATGGATTATGGCAAAAAAAGTCAGTAAGGCAGAGCTGCTAATTTTCGGGATGGTTCTCGTTTTGGAGCAAATTCTCGTTTTGGAGCAAATTATGGATGACTTTAATCCCTAAAAGGATAAAGCAGAGCAAAACTGCAAGTTCACAATAAGAAAACCTCCTCGAGGGATACCCGGATTGAGGAGGCAATGTAAAAATCTAAGAATACTGGAACTATTGATTATCAGGTTTAATACCAAAGAAGTCTTCGATCCAAAGAGCGATTCCATCATTATTGTTATCAGCAGTTACATAGTCGGCAACAGCTTTCGTTTCATCTACTGCGTTCCCCATGGCTACTCCGATGCTAGAAGATTTGAGCATTGAAATATCGTTTTGTGCATCGCCGATTGAAGCGATCTCCTCTTTCTGATAAGGAAGATGGCTGATTGCTGTGCCCTTATTTATATCTTTGTTTGTATACTCAAAATAAAATGGAGCGGTAAACATACAATCCAGAACGTCTGCAAATGGAGCTTCCATTTCTTTGTAATGCTCCTGAAGATAGGTATCATCTCCAGCGGTAAGGATTTTGCAGGGCGGAGTTTTAACTGACTTACATAGATCGTGACTTTCTTTTAGCAGGAAGCCATTTGAATGAGCTTCATAATCCATGACATTAAATGTCCGATCACCTGTCGTTATCAAGTTATTGTAAACATTATTCACCTGCATATAATCTCCATCTTCAACCATTGGACGGACATTGAATTTTTTTAAATGTTCAAGAACCTGATGAGCGAGATCGAGTGGAATTGGGTTTTCAAATAATACGTTACCGTCCAGGGTTTCGGCTCTGGCACCGTTGCTTGAGATCAAAATCCCTCCAAACTCAGGCATTCTAAGTTCCTGAGCAAAACGCTGCAGACCCTTTACTGGTCTGCCGCTGGCGATACCAAGCATAATGCCTTCTTGTTGAAGCTGAATCAGGGCTTTTTTTGTTCTTTCCGTAATCTGTTTCTGATCATTAAGAAGTGTTCCGTCAACATCCATGATCAAAAGTTTAACGTTTGTCTCTTTCATATCTTCCTTCTTATTCCGTAAATAAAGTCTGTTTAGAAAAGGGAGGGCTATATTTTCGAGTGCTTCTCCTTGATTTTATTATATTCAACTATCAGGAAGCCAAAAAGAATCTCTGTTCAAATTGAACCAATTTTCTAAATATCTCATAAATTGTGATCAAATGAGTTGATCTTCCTTTTGTTTTGGATTAAGGTAAGCAAGCTGTTTAAGAAATTGATTGAAAAATTCAAACTGAAACGGCATCCTGGAATATCCATACTCCTTATATCTAAGGGCAGAAATCCTTATTTGTGAAAATTTAAAAATAATTAACAAAAAGGGTTGACTGATGATTGCTGGAGTGGTATTCTTAATGAGCCTTGTGAGAGACGGCTTGTTTCTCACAAGCGAAGTCTTCTTTCGCTTGTGAAATTCAAAAAGAAATTCACAAAAAGTCTTGACTTTGATCAGGACAGGGAGTAAGATAAGCAAGCTTGTGAAAGATAAATAAATCTTCACAAATAACTCGTTCTTTGAAAACTTTACAGACAGTATGTACAAGTACCAATTGGTACAGGTTAAACAAACAAACCAAGTACAAGTCAATTCAACCTGAACAATCAAAAAATAAAATAAAACGCAAAAGCGTTGAGTCAAATCAAATGGAGAGTTTGATCCTGGCTCAGGATGAACGCTGGCGGCATGCCTAATACATGCAAGTCGAACGGTATCTTTGGATACAGTGGCGAACGGGTGAGTAA
>NZ_MPJW01000096.1 GCF_001945525.1 Ileibacterium valens | reverse complement strand
AGTGCTGTCTACCATCGAACCAAAATGAAGACTATCAATGGGGGTAAGGGGGCAATATGTCTTCTTATTCACTCTTGACAAAGGTCATTTCATAACAGTTATAGTGTGTTTGGTAATTTTGTTTATTGATCATGAACATATTTTACCAAAAGAGGCACCTCATCCATTACGGATCAGGTGCCTCTTTTTATTTTTGGACTGTCAGAAATTTAACAGCCCCTTTTCGTTTTTCATGATGTCGATCAGGAAAAATCCATTGAAAGATAATAAACAAGCGGATTAAACATCCGGGTATTGAAACCGTAAGCCCAGAATTCTGTATCATCCTCGTCATGATCAAAATCATTGTTCAGAGTATGAATCAGAAAATCCTTCTGAACTTCATCGCAGGTACCTGAAGCGAGAAACTCTATGGCGTCATTTAAAGATGGTTCAGCCCGGCATGGAGAGTAGCCAAGACCAGGTAAAAATGAAGAAAGCTCTTTCTGGATAGAAAAAGCATCCTCTTCATTGAGTGAAGAAACGACGACTTTCATCGTAACATGCTTAACTGTTTTTGAGGACATATTCTGCCAGCTTTCGAATATTCAGATCATTATGCAGATTGATGATTTTACCGTTGGAAATGTTCAATACTGCGATTTCAACTTCTTCACCATTCGTAACGATTGTGAAAGTTCCATTAATGTTTTCATAGAAGAAGTCATAAACTCGACTAATTTTTCCCTTGTCTTCTGTTTCTGTCCTTAGGTCAGCATGAAAATCATCCAGGCTTTTCAGTATCGTCCGAATGGCTCCGGCACCGGATGGAGAAATTTTCTTGCCCATAATTCGAATTCCCCTTTCTTGATTCTTTTTTTATTAGATTATCGATACTTCTTCATTATACGTCAGTCTTTAAAGCAAAACTAATTTTTGTTTTTCATTAATTTTGTTAGAATTCATCCTTGTTGGTTTATTTTTTTATCTTAATTACGATTCATCCCGATTCATCCACCCATTTCTGAAGCAAAATTATTTTAGGCAGATGAAAAAAAGAAATTGGACTGAATGACAAAATTTTCAGAACAATTTCTTTTTAGAATTTTTATCCAATTCCAGGTAGTCCCAGGCAATGGTTATTTTTAATTTCAGGGATTAAATCTTTTCTGCTTCGCAGGTGACATGAATTCCTAAAAGATTAAATGCATTCTGATCCACCGGCGAAAGCGCACACGTCACATGAGCCTGCAGACCCTTCAGGTTTCTGAGCTGTTCGAGCGTCTTTTTAGCCAGAGGATTCTGTTGGGCAGAAAGAGATAAGGCAATCAGTACTTCATCCGTATGCAGCCGGGGGTTATTGGCCTTCAGATATTGGGTTTTCAGATTCTGAATTGGTTTAAACGCTTCTGGACGAATCAGATGAATCGAATCATCGACATCCGCCAGATATTTTGCGGCATTCATAACCAGGGCTGCGCATGGTCCCATAAAATCGGTATTGGCTGAGGTAATAATCGTTCCATCTTCCATTTCCATCGCTCCGCAATAGACATGACGCTTCGCTTCTTTTTCTCTGGCGGCTTTAACACAGGCACGATCTTCAGGTTTAACTCCCGCTTTTTTCATCAGCGCTTCCTGAATCCGAAGCTCTTCAACTGGACATTCTTCTTTGATCACCCGGGTGTGGGTATCAAAATAGCGGCGAATGATTTCCTGGCGGCTTGCTTCCTGGCAGACTTCATCATCGCTGATACAGAAACCAGCCATGTTTACACCCATATCCGTTGGGGACTGGTATGGAGAAGTACCGTTGATTTCTTCAAACATATTCCGTAAAACCGGGAAAATTTCAATATCACGATTATAATTGACTGCCACTTCCCCATAAGCGTCCATATGATAAGGATCAATCATATTTTTGTCATTGAGATCCGCAGTGGCTGCCTCATAAGCAATATTGACCGGATGGTTGAGTGGAATGGACCAGATTGGGAAAGTTTCAAATTTTGCATATCCTGCCTGAACTCCACGCAGATTTTCATGATAAAGCTGAGACAGGCAGGTAGCCATTTTTCCACTGCCTGGTCCTGGAGCAGTAACAATCACAAGAGGTCTGGAAGTCTGAATAAAATCATTCTTTCCAAACCCTTTAGGAGAAATGATCTTCTGAGTATCTGTCGGATAGCCTTCAATGTAGTAATGATGATAAGTTTTGATATTCTGTCTGGCGAGTTTTTTCTTGAGTCTTTCAGCGGACTTCTGTCCATTGTAATGAGTAATGACAACGCTGCTCACATATAGACCCTTATTTTGAAATTCGCGAATCAGGCGCAGCACGTCTTCATCATACGGGATCTGTAAATCACCTCGAATTTTGTTTTCTTCAATATCCTTAGCGGAAATTGCGATAATGATTTCTGCCTGATCAGCTAACTGCAGCAGCATCTGCAGTTTGGAGTCCGGTTCAAATCCAGGCAGCACACGGCTGGCATGAAAATCGTCAAAGAGTTTTCCGCCAAATTCCAAATAAAGTTTTCCCTGAAACGAATTGATTCGTTCCATAATTTTTTTTGATTGAGTTTCCAGGTATTTCTGGTTATCGAATCCTTTTTTCATTCCTTCAGTCCCTCATTCTCAATATCTTTTCAGATATACCCTGTACTGATATAACACAGGAAAAATTACTTTCACGCTCCATCTTATCAAATCATTGACGTGTTTGGGAAAATTCTAATATTCACTTTTAATTCGTTTCTTTTGTGTTTCTCAGATCTGAATGCCTAATCTGCGGTAAATCGTAACCTTTTGAAATTTGCACGGGCTTTTATTCCCGGTTATCCCTGAATACCATCAAAGGCGGAAATCTTCTCTGTGCTCCAGCTTTCCTCTCAGGAAAGTCGGAAACGGAAGATTTCCGCCTTTTG
>NZ_MPJW01000013.1 GCF_001945525.1 Ileibacterium valens | reverse complement strand
ACGGATCGTTCGGTCGCTGTCAGTGATTTCAATCACCGGCTTTGGACTCTCGTCTGATCCTTCCAAATCCAGGAAGACCGTCCTGTCAATTTCTACGAATTCAAGAGCCGCTGAAGCAGGCGATACGACGGCAGCTTTTCTGCGCCAGTACTGGAAGGTGGATAAAGCCAGGCCGTTTTGGACGCAGAAGCCAGCCTGAGTCAGACCTGACACCTGGTATTGATCAACCAGGTTCATCCACTGTTCCTGATTCAGTTCACGGGATTTGGAAAACAGATAATTATGCATAAAATCCTCCAGTTCTAGTCGAATACAGAATATCGACTGGAACCGGAGGATCTAAGCCCATGCAAATTTCAAAAGGTTACACTTCATCATCTGATTTAATTGTATCCAATCCATGAATTGCTGGATTGCATTCATGGATTAATTTCTGAAATATGACAAAAATTCTCTACGTATTGAATACATAGAGAATAGAAGATTCAAAATCATTCATCTGAAAAGCTGGCAAATGAAAAAGGATCTTCATTCAGAAGATCCTTGAAGTTCAAAATTATTCCTGTTCGAGTTTCAGAGTCTTGGTTGTCAGATCACATACTTCTTCTGGTCCATAGTACTGGATAGCCCCTGGATAGAGGAAGCAGGTTTCTTCTGCCCATTTATCACGGTTTGCTTCAAAGAATTTGAATGGCTTTCCTTCAAGTTCTACGAGTGCTTTTTTGATAACAGGTTTATCTTCACCATGACGGCGTTCGATGTTCATCATCTTAGTGATTGGCATACCACCGGCAACCCACTCAGAAGCAGGTTTGGACAGGTTGGAAATCTTGGAAAGGTATCCGGTATATCCGTTCAGGATCAGAAGAACCGCATTGTATCCAAGAGAATAGCAGTAGTCTGCATCAAAATTGGATGGGAATGCACAGCGTCCTTCATAGCCAAAGAAGTGGTGAAGCGGATTGAATTTTCCTTTGTAAGTGCCAGCTTCAGCGCGCTTTTTCAGTTCGTTTGCAACCAGAGCAGAGAACAGCTTTTCAGATTCAATCAGGGAGACCTGAACGTTTCCATGAGGATCGCGTTCAAGGAACAGCTGCTGCTGAATGTTTTCAGGAAGAATTTCGAAAACTTCCCAGGCTTCTTTGCTCAGACCATTTTTGATGAATTCAACTTTTTCTTTCCATGTTGGCAGTTCATTGAATGCGTCTGCTTTGGCTCCCGCGAGCAGTTCGTTGATTTCAGCGATCAGAGCGGAGAATTCAGGAATGAATTCAACAACACCTTCAGGAATAATAACGACTCCAAAGTTGTCGCCGTTATTGGCACGTTTTTCAACAGAATCAGCAATATAATTTGTGAGGTCTTTCAGAGACATTTTCTTTTCAGCAACTTCTTCAGAGATCAGGCATACGTTTGGCTGAGTTTCAAGAGCAGTTTCTAGAGCAACGTGAGAAGCGGAACGTCCCATGACTTTGATGAAGTGCCAGTATTTTTTAGCGGAGTTGGCATCGCGTTCGATGTTTCCAACTAGTTCAGAATAAGTCTTTGTAGCTGTATCGAAACCGAATGAAATTTCGATATCATCATTTTTCAGGTCACCATCGATGGTTTTGGGGGCACCGATGACCTGAACGCCAGCGTTGTTAGCGGCAAAGTATTCTGCAAGTACAGCTGCATTTGTATTGGAGTCATCACCGCCAATGATAACGATTGCGTTGATGCCATGCTTTTTAGCTACTTCAGCAGCGACCTTGAACTGTTCTTCAGTTTCAAGTTTAGTTCTTCCTGAACCGATGATGTCAAATCCACCGGTATTGCGGTAAGCGTTAATGTAATCATCATCGAATACGACGAAATCATCTTCGATCAGTCCGCTTGGACCATTTTTAAAACCGATCAGTACGTTTTCAGGATTAGCAGCTTTTAAAGCATCATAAAGACCGCTGATGACATTGTGTCCGCCTGGAGCCTGACCGCCGGACAGAATGACACCGACTGTCTGTTTTTCAGGTTTTGCACTGCTTTCGCCCTGAACGAAAGTAATTTCATTTTTTCCATAAGTGTTTGGGAACAGAGCCTTGATGGCTTCCTGATCAGCAACACTCTGAGTTGGGGCACCTTCTTTTACTGCAATCGTATCGATTCCGCTGCGAAGCATGCCCGGAAGTTTTGGTTCGTATTCATAACGAGCCTTCTGTAAAGGTGAAATAGTCATTGGATTTTTTTACTCCTTTTTTAACTCTTAAATCGTAAAATAGAGCGATTCAAAAGTAAATGTTATCAGGAAAAATGACTTCAGTCAGGCCGTTATTTTCTGTTTATTATTGGCTGCTTCTTTAAGGATATTCCTGAAAAGCAGCAGCTCGAAAGAATACAGAGTGCCCTTGTATACCTTGTATATAAGTGAATTAGTCACTAATTATTAATGTTTAAGAGGCGATATCGATCGTCAGGTTTGAATTTTTGTTCGTGGTTATATAAAAGCACCCATTTTGGGCGTCAAGTTGATTAACACTTGGTTATTTCAGCTTAACGCTCTGGGTGCTTTTTCTTTAACAAATTTGGTATTTAGTTCGATAACTTAAACAACTAAATATCATTTGTCAATCGATAAATAAAGGAGATTTTTTATGAAAAAAGAGAAGATTTATATTGACATTCTTCAACTGCTTAAAAGCCAGAACCTCGGATTTTCAGTACTCGAACAAATGATTCAGGAACACGAAAACAGAATTGAAATGATTGAAGAAACGATCTTAAGAATCAGAAACAATGAACTTAATGGAGCGGTTTTATATAAAGGTGTTTCGGAGGATCACCATTATATGTTTGAAGCCTACGATTCAGTAAGCAAACAAATTGTTCTATCCGATACCGACCTCAACTTTTCAACTTCATTAGTTGAAATTATTGATATAAGCCACTTCACATTAGGGAATTATGAGTTTCAATACTCAA
>NZ_MPJW01000019.1 GCF_001945525.1 Ileibacterium valens | reverse complement strand
CATGTCCCGGAGCTGCTGTACAGAAACACCAAGTTCTTTGGCGAATTCTCCAATTTTCATCAATGCCATGGATACTGCCTCCACTATAATAATAATACCGTTTTCACAGGTGGAACACGAGATATTTCTAGAATGAACTACATACTATGTGATTACTTGAAACTGTTATGAGCCCATGGTTTTAATGGATTGTGAAAAGACCCAAGTCCCATGGAAAGTAATTCTTTTGGGATAAACTGAAAAGCCTGCCTAAAATGAAGCTCCAGGTCACTTTCATCAAATTTATTTTCATAGACAAAACGATTATGTCCTTGCTGCATTTCGATTGTTATCTGATTTAGATTCTTTTCATCTGAAGCCTTCAGATCTTTGAGTTTTCTCTTTATGAACCGCTCTTTATGCTTCAATTGTTCCATTTCCCGATGGACTTCATCGAGTTTATCTTCAAGCATTGTACAGAATTTATCTTCGTTTGGATTTTTCATATAGTCTTCAATTTCCGATAGAGACAAATTCATTTCCTTTAACATTTTGATGTATTCAAACGTTATGGATTGATCCGGTAAATAATATCGATAGCCTGACTCACTTCGAATGGCTGGTTGAAAGATCTGCTTATCATCGTAGTAATGAAGAGTCCGAATGTTGCCTCCACGAAATGCAGCAAATTGCTTAGCTCTCATAAGACTAGGCATAATCTTCATCAAATCCTGATCAGATAACCCATCCTGAATTCTTTTTCCAATATTTGAATGAAAAGAATTCAGCTGATCGTGACCGTTTTCAACAGTCTGTTTGTCCTTCTGTTTTTTCGCTGTATCATTCATAAATTATCTTTCCTGCCTGATTGAAGAGCCATTCTCCAATTCTTTGAAAAAAAAACAAAAAATCTTTCTTTTCCTCTTGAGTTTACACCTGCTGTAACCTTTAGACTTCAATCGATCACGAAAAGAAATGGAGAAAAACAATGAGCAACAAAGAAATGATTAAATTT
Source organism: Ileibacterium valens (assembly GCF_001945525.1). Classification (GTDB taxonomy): domain Bacteria; phylum Bacillota_I; class Bacilli_A; order Erysipelotrichales; family Erysipelotrichaceae; genus Ileibacterium; species Ileibacterium valens. The sequence continues at coordinate 1,997 of NZ_MPJW01000019.1, read as the reverse complement.
GAAACAAACCAGAGTTCTCAAAATAATTCTGTGAATATACCTGCAGTTAAAAGCAGACAGCAAAATTTAAATGAAAAAGGGTCCGCTTTAATCATGCGGCCTATAAAGCAGGATGACCGCCCTGCTTTACGAAACATCATTCGAAAGACCTGGCATTATGATGAATTCTGCAAGGGACAGGCAGCTAATCAGCTCGCTGAAGTCTTCTTAACAAGCGTAGAAGCCGATTCGGATCATACCATCGTTATCGAAAGGGACAATAAACCGGTTGGCGTAATTATGATCATGGATGAACGAATAAAGTACAGACCTTTTATTCGCAGATGGAATCAAATCAAAGCGATCGTCTCCTTACCGCTAAGCAAAGATGGACGTCAGGCATCCAAACTATTTGGCAGCGTTAATTCTACGGATGTGATCCTCAGAAAAAAAGTGGCTAAAGATTTTGATGCACAGATACGCTTCTTTGCTTTGGATGTATCTGTTCGTGGATTAGGTCTAGGGAAAAAACTATTTGAAAGTGCACTCGATGCCATGAAGCAGATGAATATTGAATCCTTCTACCTCTACACGGATACATCCTGCAATTATCACTTCTATCAAAAAAGAGGAATGCACCAAGTCGCCTGCGAGCACCAAAAAATGACCGTTAACAATCAAAGCAGCTTCATGTCCTTCTTTCTTTATGAAGGGAAGGTCAGCCAGCTGATCTAATTTTCATCAGGAAGGACTCCTCCATCTATAAAAAATTTAATATCCTAAGAGCAGTATGGGATCGATCTAATCTACCATTCACCAATTATTGAATATGAAATATTCCAAAAAAATCGTTTCATCTCCTTAGATTTGATCCAAAATTTGATTTTTTTTACTTTTGAGCAAATCAGTTTGCACCAAATTTGCTGTAAGCTCTTACAATGGAATTAGAGAAGAATGGAACTGGAGATGATGATTTGTGGATCTCATTAGGAAGTACTTTGACTTACCCATTCATAAAAGAACCTGGCTGATGACCGAAGGATGTATGGTAATCAACCTGATTCTGGCTACTTTTCATCTGACTTTGGGTTTCTCGGGTCGTTCCGATCTGATGCTGATCATGGGATTTTTCTATGCTCTTCTTTCCTTCATGCGGTTTTTTTTAGCAAAATCAGTTCGATGTTATTTTAAGAACTGTCAGGATGATCGAATGCGGGGAACTTTGCTGCTTTCAGGAATGCTGATGATCATCCTTGGATTGATTCTTGGAAGAATCTTTACAAACATGGTTGAAAACAATCAGCCAGCAGACTTTGGAAATGCTTCAACCGTCCTCTTTTCGATTTTTGCGCTCTCCAAGATCGTGATGACCGGATATGGACTCAATCTTTCCAGAAAACAGAAAGATCCAATTTTTTCACTGATTCAAAGAACGACGCTGACCGAGACAATTTTCTGCAGCTTTTCCGTATGGCTTTCCCTGATCCCCTATATCACGGATCCAACATTACAGGAAACCCTGTTTTTGTACAGTGGAAATGTCTTTTCAGGCTTTGTTTTGATTATGGGACTAGTTAATATCTTTTCCTACCGTAAATATGAATCGTCTGTAAATCGGCTGAATATTCCTACCTATGAACAGGTCAATCAGACAAGAAACTTTATGATTGGGAATGATTTTTCAGATAATGAATTGATCTAAATGGATGTCCTGAACTTTTTTCCTATAAAGTTGCAGGACTTTTTGTATTCGTATTATTCGCAATGTCATTAAGTTAAGGAGTGTCTTCCATGCGGAATTCGCTCCTCGTTTTTTTGATTTTTAACACAAGCAGTGGAGTTGCTTCAAAAGTTTATAAATTATCCGAATATAGCACTTGACAGACCGAAACTCGGAACTAATCCATAATCCGAAGGATTTCGGAGGTGGTTATTTTGACCCATTCGAAATCCCCTAAACAGTATCGCCAAATCTTCTATTCTTACCTGGACGGTCTGGCAGACTGCCCGGATCGTTC
>NZ_MPJW01000169.1 GCF_001945525.1 Ileibacterium valens | reverse complement strand
AAACATCAGTAAAAGACATAACAGAAGGTCTGAAGTAAAAGTTGTAAGAGAGTAGCAATACAGTCAAACAACAGTTCAGAAGTGAAAACACGAGATCAAGCAAGAAAGGGCGTACGGAGAATGCCTGGCCAGCTGCGATTGAAGAAGGACGCGCCAAACTGCGAAAAGCGCCGGCAAGCTGTAAGGAAGCACAACCGGCGGTATCCGAATGGGGAAACCCGGCTGAATAGAAATCAGTCATCCAGCAATGGAGAAAAACCCGGCAAACCGAAACATCCAAGTAGCCGGAGGAAAAGAAAACAAGAGTGATTTCCCAAGTAGCGGCGAGCGAAAGGGAAGAAGCCCAAACCACGCAAGTGGGGTTGTAGGACCGCAAGAAATGGAAGGGAACGTTAGCTGAACCTGCTGGAAAGCAGGCACAAAGAGGGTGAAATGCCCGTAGGCAAAAGCGAACCTGGAGATAGCGGAATCCTGAGTACGACGGGACACGGGAAATCCTGTCGGAAGCAGGCGGGACCATCCGCCAAGGCTAAATAGGAGCGGCTGAGCGATAGTGAACCAGTACCGTGAGGGAAAGGTGAAAAGAACCGCGCAAGCGGAGTGAAAGAGAACCTGAAACCGTATGCTTACAAGAAGTCAGAGTCCGTTAAGGGATGATGGCGTGCCTTTTGTAGAATGAACCGGCGAGTTGTGAATCTGTGCAAGGTTAAACCGAGAAGGTGAAGCCGAAGCGAAAGCGAGTCTGAAGAGGGCGACAAGTAGAGGTTTACAGACCCGAAACCGGGTGATCTAGCCATGGGCAGGTTGAAGTTGGGGTGAGACCCAATGGAGGACCGAACCGACTGCCGTTGAAAAGTCAGCGGATGACCTGTGGCTAGGGGAGAAATTCCAATCGAACCCGGAAATAGCTGGTTCTCCCCGAAATAGCTTTAGGGCTAGCGTCGCAAACAGCGATGTGGAGGTAGAGCACTGAATTCATGATGGCCCCATCCCGGGGTACTGAATGGAATCAAACTGCGAATGCCATGTTGAAATGAAAGCGGCAGTCAGAGTGTGGGTGATAAGGTCCATGCTCAAGAGGGAAACAGCCCAGACCGCCAGCTAAGGCCCCAAAATGATGACTGAGTGGAAAAGGATGTGGGGACGCACGGACAGCTAGGAGGTTGGCTCAGAAGCAGCCATCCTTGAAAGAGTGCGTAACAGCTCACTAGTCGAGTGGCCCTGCGCCGAAAATGTACCGGGGCTAAGTCATCTGCCGAAGCTGCGGATAAGGACAGTAGAGATATTGAAATTGTGGTAGGGGAGCGTTGCATGAGCATTGAAGCCAGATCGAAAGAAATGGTGGAGATCATGGAAGTGAGAATGCCGGTGTGAGTAGCGAGATGCAGGTGAGAATCCTGCACACCGAAAGCCTAAGGATTCCAGGGGAAGGTTCGTCCGCCCTGGGTCAGTCGGGACCTAACGCGAACCTGAAAGGGGAAGCGGATGGAAAGCAGGCAGAGAATCCTGCACCCGCGTATGGAGTGATGGAGTGACAAAGAAGGATAGTGTGACCCGCTAAGTGGATTGCGGGCCAAGCGAAATAAGCGGCATCCAGGCAAATCCGGATGCAAAAGCGAAAACGTGAAGGGGAAGACGTTAGTCGAAGCACATGAATCCAGCTTTCAGGAAAAGCTTCTAGCATGAATCCATAAGCGGCCCGTACCAAAACCGACACAGGCAGGCGGCAAGAGAATTGCAAGGTGAGCGAGAGAACTGTTGCCAAGGAACTCGGCAAAATGGCCCCGTAACTTCGGGAGAAGGGGCGCTCGAAAGAGCCGCAGTGAAAAGGCCCAAGCGACTGTTTAACTAAAACACAGCTCTATGCGAAGCCGCAAGGCGAAGTATATGGGGTGACACCTGCCCGGTGCTGGAAGGTTAAGGGGAAATGTTAGTTTGCACGAAGCATTGAACTGAAGCCCCAGTGAACGGCGGCCGTAACTATAACGGTCCTAAGGTAGCGAAATTCCTTGTCAGGTAAGTTCTGACCCGCACGAAAGGTGTAACGATTTGGGCGCTGTCTCGGCAGCAGACTCGGTGAAATCTTAGTACCTGTGAAAATGCAGGTTACCCGCAACTAGACGGAAAGACCCCATGGAGCTTTACTGCAGCCCGGCATTGGGTTTGATTGATGCATGTACAGAATAGGTGGAAGGCGAAGAGACTTGAACGCCAGTTGAAGAGGAGCCGCAAGTGGGATACCACCCCTGTATTGGTGAAACCCTAAAGCAGACGAAAGTCGCCAAAAGTGCCGGGTGGGCAGTTTGACTGGGGCGGTCGCCTCCTAAAGAGTAACGGAGGCGCCCAAAGGTGCGTTCAGTCTGGATGGAAACCAGATGAAGAGTGTAAATGCAAAAGCGCGCCTGACTGCGATGCAAACAGGCAGAGCAGGGACGAAAGTCGGGATTAGTGATCCGGCGGAACCGCATGGAAGGGCCGCCGCTCAACGGATAAAAGCTACCCTGGGGATAACAGGCTGATCCCGCCCAAGAGTTCACATCGACGGCGGGGTTTGGCACCTCGATGTCGGCTCATCGCATCCTGGAGCTGGATTCGGTTCCAAGGGTTGGGCTGTCCGCCCATTAAAGCGGTACGCGAGCTGGGTTCAGAACGTCGTGAGACAGTTCGGTCCCTATCTGTTGTGGGCGAAGGAGATCTGAGGGGAGCTGTCCTCAGTACGAGAGGACCGGGATGGACCTGCCGCTGGTGCACCAGTTATCATGCCAATGGTACAGCTGGGCAGCTAAGCAGGGAAAGGATAAGCGCTGAAAGCATCTAAGCGCGAAGCCAGCCCCAAGATAAGATCTGCCATTCGAAAGAAGTAAGACCCCTTGAAGACGACGAGGTAGATAGGTCAGAGATGGAAGTGCAGAGATGCATGAAGTTGGCTGATACTAATCGGTCGAGGGCTTGATCGAAGCAAGCGAAGTGTAAAACACAAAGAACAAAGACAACAGACAAGAAGGATGTCGCTGATGTTTGGTTTT
>NZ_MPJW01000014.1 GCF_001945525.1 Ileibacterium valens | reverse complement strand
GAAAGATCCCGTTCGCCACTGTATCCAAAGATACCGTTCGACTTGCATGTATTAGGCATGCCGCCAGCGTTCATCCTGAGCCAGGATCAAACTCTCCATTTGATTTGACTCAACGCTTTTGCGTTTTATTTTATTTTTTGATTGTTCAGGTTGAATTGACTTGTACTTGGTTTGTTTGTTTAACCTGTACCAATTGGTACTTGTACATACTGTCTGTAAAGTTTTCAAAGAACGAGTTATTTGTGAAGATTTATTTATCTTTCACAAGCTTGTTTATCTTACTCCCTGTCCTGATCAAAGTCAAGACTTTTTTGTGAATTTCTTTTTGAATTTCACAATCAGAAGAAGACTTCACTTGTGAGAAACAAGCCGTCTCTCACAAGGCTCATTAAGAATATCACTCTAAACCTCACCGGTCAACCCTTTTTGTGAATTATTTTTAGATTTTCACAAATAAGGATTTCTGCCCTTAGATAAAGGAGTTTGGATATTCCAGCCGCTGTTTCAGTTTGAATTTTTCAATCAATTTCTTAAACAGCTTGCTTACCTTAATCCAAAACAAACGAAATATCAATCTTTTTTGTAATTTCCCAATCAGAATTCTTTGAATGTTACTGAGCCTATGGATCGGAGATTTTCTGACCGAGAGAGAAACTAATTCAAATCAAATGAAAATCTCATTTGAACTGATACGATTTTGTTGAATTATTAAAACTCGAGGTAATGCTATGGAAATGATTAATCTTCAACTTCAGATTTTTTTATTGCTTGCGATAGGATATTGGCTAGGAAAATCCGGTTTTCTCTCCAAGAAAACCACCAATCAGCTCAGTGCTCTTGTTATCAATCTGATCCTGCCAGCTTCCATCGTTCGTTCCTTTCAAATTGAAATGACAGCTGAAATATTGGAGTCCACATTGTTTGTACTGATCCTTTCGACGGTAATACAGATTCTGACGGTATTCGTATCCAAATTTATCTGGAAACAAGTTAAAAATCCGGAAAAACGTTTGAACTTAGAATATGGGACTATCGCAAACAACGCCGGTACTCTTGGAATGGTTGTTGCGGAAGCAGCTTTCGGAGAGGTAGGACTTTTGTATTCATCCATCTACATGATCCCAGTCCGAATTATGATGTGGACTGCTGGTATAGCTCTTTACTCTCATAAGAAACAAACTGAACAGAGCCGTTTAAAAGGTTTGGGTAAAGTCCTGCTGCATCCTTGTATTATTGCAATTTATATTGGGATAGTACTTATGCTTGGTTCAATGGCGGGATTTGAGCTGCCTGGGTTCCTTCAGAAAACCCTGAATTCATTGGCAAACTGCAATACTGCAATGGTCATGCTGGTAATCGGAACAATTCTTTCAGAAATCTCCCCAAAGGATATTGCAGATAAACTTGCTGGTATATATTCAATATTCAGACTTCTGGTTTTCCCAGCTGCAGTATTTATTATTTTGAAACTTTTACCAATCCCCGCTCTGGCTAGTAATATTTGCATTATTGAAACTGCTATGCCTGCATCTGTGACTATGCCCATGCTTGCTCAAAAATATGGAAAGGATCCGCAATTTGCTTCAAAGATGATCCTGATATCCACTCTGTTATCCTTATTTACAATGCCTGTATGGACATGGCTATTTTCACTTCCTCAATTTTCATGATTTCGGCATAGTTCTTGACTATTTTGAAATGCTGAACAAGTACGATTTGTGGCAGTCAGATTCTGACTGCCATATTTTTATTTCAGTCGCTGTAACTTAGTATGTATTCACAAAAGAGCTCAAACCAGGATTTCAGGATTGAGCTCTTTAACGGATTTATTTTTTAAAATGTAGTAATGGTGAAACTCTTTTGTAAATCAGCAGCACAACGGCTGAGTTAATCGCTGCCTTGATCAGGTTAAATGGAAGTACTGCATAAAGGCAGAAAGTAAATCTATTGGTAATTAATGGATTGATAGCTCCGCCCATTTCGATAATGGTATCCAGAGGCAATCCATAAAAGTATGAATACATAGGTAATGAAACAAAATAATTTAATAAGGCTCCCCAGATAGCTAAGGATACAGATCCGATAAGCAGACCTACCAGAGCACCTTTACGGTTTTTGTGTTTCTGATAATAAATGGCTGCAGGTAAAACATAAAGCATACCCAGAATGAAGTTGGTCAGCTCGCCAACACCAGCAGTTGATGTCCCATTAAATAAAAGGTTAAGAATGATTTTTAGAGCCTCTACAGCTGCTGCTGCCCAGGGGCCCATTGCAAAGCCGGCAATCATAACCGCAACTTCATCCAGCCCCATCTTATAAAATGATGGAGCAATAGGAAGTGGAATTTCAAATAGCATTAAAATGAATGCTATGGCTGCTAGAATTGAAACTCTGCTGATCCAGGCAATCGAGATTTCCCGATTCTTTCGCCCTTTATTTAAGGGCTTTTTTACGGCATTTTCAGACATAATGTCTCCTCCTTTTATCGACCTTAGAAAATAAAAAAGGTCTTTGCATGCCGCAAAAACCGCCAAGGTACATGAAAAAAAGAGTGCATAAACCTTCTTCCATCCAGACTCTACTGTCGCCACCGGAATTTCACCGGTTCGTGCCGAAGCTCGCGGGGTATACCGCCGGTTGGGATTTTCACCCCACCCTGAAGTTTTTGCCAGTTCCTATAATAAGCCGAAAAACGGTAAGAATCAAATGGATCATGCTGAATTCGTGAAATTTCTATCAAGTTTATTGGCTTATTAAATTTGTGATTAAGCCGGAGCTGCCAAATCGGATTATAAAAATCAAAGCTTGCATTTGTCAGGAAACCACAAATGCAAAAAGCCGATCCGAAGTGATTGCTCACTCAGATCGGCTTTCTGTTTGCATGGCCTCTTGCTATTTTCGCTGTTCACTATCGTCGCCGTTAGAATGCTTGACTGCTGGGTGCGGAATGTAACCAGGTATTTCCATTCTGCCATCAAGACCACACCATGGATCTTTCAAAACCAAACATCAGCGACATCCTTCTTGTCTGTTGTCTTTGTTCTTTGTGTTTTACACTTCGCTTGCTTCGATCAAGCCCTCGA
>NZ_MPJW01000149.1 GCF_001945525.1 Ileibacterium valens | reverse complement strand
CCGGAGAACATGTCTTCAGATGCAGGACATGAGATTATGGTCAGCCGGAGCATTCAGGCGGAAGGAACCTTCGGAGATCTTAAAGAAAACTACAGATACAGCCGATTGAGACGCCGGGGACTGGAAAACGTAAAATTTGAGGTGCTTATTGTGGCCATGGGACACAATATCAGAAAATTAAACAACAGAAATCGGATGAGTTGCCCAGAACTCGAACGTTATGGAAAATTAAAGGAGCAGAAAAGCGAAATCTGAAAAAGATTATAAACAGTCTTTTTGAGTTTTGGCTCTTTTCAGTGCGTTCAAAAATTGACTTGAGCGGAAAAACACATCATAAAACAGGATTGAATCAGATAAAAAGCATAGAAAAAGGGGCTGTAAATCTCGCTGATGAAAAATCAGTCGAAATTTAACAGCCCCTTTTCGAAGGATTTTGAAAAAGATCGAATAAGATCAATCTGTCAGACAACTATCATCTTCCAAAATTGCTTTTTTTGTGCTTTAAATGTCGAACGTCTGTTGAAAATCTGCTGAACTACTCACTTAAATGAATTTGGCTTAAGGCAGAAATAATGAAATTGGATATTCATTTTCCGCTATTTGTAGGAATTTTAGGCAAAAAGACGTATAATCATAAAAAAGTATTAAAAATGGAAAAAAGTATATTGCCTCCTGAGCTTCTTTCGATTTTAATAAAGGGCAGAAAAGGCTTTCAATCCTGGATCGTGTAATTCTGAAGCAAATCAGATTTGTGATTCAGCAGATCAAGCCTGTTTTCTTTATTTGCGAGGAGGATCTTCATGGGGATTGTAATCCATCTGGATCGGATGATGACCAAGCGGCATATTTCTTTGGGAAATCTGGCAAAAGAAGTTGGCATCACAGACGCCAATTTGTCCAAGATTAAAAATAACAAGGTTCATAGTATTCGCTTTTCAATCCTGACCGAACTATGCAAAGCACTTGATTGCCAGCCATCCGATCTGCTTGAATATATTGATTCAGAAGAAAGTGATTCTAAATAGATTCTGTTCTTTTGAATACAGTTATACAGTTGTTATAAAAGGGACTGTCCATTTGATGATGGATAGTCCCTTAGATTTTGCCTATTTAGCTGTATAAGAATCAGAACTGAAATCAATTCTCGATCAACTGATCAATCTGAGAGTGCCTGATCCTGAGAGGAACGGATTATAAAACAAATGTTAGTCACCGAAACTGATTCCAAGCATTTTTGCCTGCTGAATGATTTCGGAATCCGGCTGAACCAGTTTAAGTTTGCCAGCGATTTCTGCCAGTGGAACTTTTACGATTTCGCGGTTCTTGTAAGCAACCATATAACCATAATCCCCATCGACGATCATCTTACCCGCAGAACTTCCTAAGCGGCTGGAAAATACACGGTCATAAGCATCTGGCGCTCCACCACGCTGAGTATGGCCAGGAACGGTCACTCGGACTTCTCTTCCGGTACGTTCTTCGATTTCAGCAGCCAGTTTATAAGAAACAGACGGGAAGACATAGTTTTCAAGCTGTTTACGATATTCTTTCTTAGAAAGTTTAGCGTCTTCCTGAGAGATTGCTCCTTCAGCGACTGCGATGATCATGAAACGTCCTGTGTTATCCGTCTTTTTCTTTTCGATTACTTCAACGATCTTATCCATGCTGTAGGGGATTTCAGGTAAGAGGATAATATCAGCACCGCCGGCAATTCCAGCATTCAATGGAAGCCATCCAGTCTTGTGCCCCATGATTTCAATAATAAATACGCGTCCATGGCTTGAAGCGGTGGTATGGATTTCATCAATTGCGCGGGTAGCGATATCAACAGCGGATTGAAAACCAAAGGTCATATCGGTGCCCCATAAATCATTATCAATTGTTTTTGGAAGACCGATAACGTTAAGGCCTTCCTGTGAAAGCAGATTGGCAGTTTTAAGTGAACCATTACCTCCTAAGACTACCAGACCGTCCAGAGCAAGCCGTTCATAAGTATCTTTCATCAATTCAACTTTGTCATTACCGTTTTCATCCGGTTTCCGGATGTTTTTAAAAGGAACTCGACTGGTACCTAAGATCGTTCCTCCGACTGTCAAAATTCGTACAAAATCATCAGAAGTCAGCTTATGGTAATTGCCATGCATCAATCCTTTGTAGCCGTCTTCGAAACCGTAAAATTCAACAGGTTCTTTTGAGTTGTGACGTACGGATTTATACACAGCTCTCATTGTGGCGTTTAGAGCCTGACAGTCACCACCGCTGGTGAGCATTCCAATTCTAAGCATTAATTTTTCCTCCTATATAAATACTTTCTTTAATTATCCGCTTATATTTGCAAAAAATCACGACTGATTGTGTTTGAAGTTTGTTTTTATCAGTATGATGAGCGGATGAGTACGATCTCAATACAACGGTTCGTTAACTGGTTGAAATGAGATAATGCTTGTTATTGTCTTATCTGGATCTGCCAGGTAATCAAAACAGAGAACTTAGATCTCCTTTCTGAAACCAATTGACTGCTTTTCGAAGAGCAAAATTACTGACTTTTATAAGAGGAGTACTGCTTTTAAATTTTAATTTGTCTCTTTAAGATAACTTGCTTGAAATATCCAGAAATTAGAAGTATCCTTACAAAGCTGTTTAAAAGATGGAAGTCAAAAACGGCCCCCTGGAATATCCATACTCCTTATATCTAAGGGCAGAAATCCTTATTTGTGAAAATTTAAAAATAATTAACAAAAAGGGTTGACTGATGATTGCTGGAGTGGTATTCTTAATGAGCCTTGTGAGAGACGGCTTGTTTCTCACAAGCGAAGTCTTCTTTCGCTTGTGAAATTCAAAAAGAAATTCACAAAAAGTCTTGACTTTGATCAGGACAGGGAGTAAGATAAGCAAGCTTGTGAAAGATAAATAAATCTTCACAAATAACTCGTTCTTTGAAAACTTTACAGACAGTATGTACAAGTACCAATTGGTACAGGTTAAACAAACAAACCAAGTACAAGTCAATTCAACCTGAACAATCAAAAAATAAAATAAAACGCAAAAGCGTTGAGTCAAATCAAATGGAGAGTTTGATCCTGGCTCAGGATGAACGCTGGCGGCATGCCTAATACATGCAAGTCGAACGGTATCTTTGGATACAGTGGCGAACGGGTGAGTAA
>NZ_MPJW01000017.1 GCF_001945525.1 Ileibacterium valens | reverse complement strand
GGCAAAAGAAGGATAAAGGGCAAGGTCGAGATAATCATCGACAAAGGAACTGACAGTAGTGAAGACAGAATCCATCTCAATATGAGGGAAGAGAGAATGGAGCAGTGGCAAACGGCCCTGAATCGAGTTATAGTGTGTTTGGTAATTTTGTTTATTGATCATGAACATATTTTACCAAAAAAGGCACCTCATCCATTACGGATCAGGTGCCTCTTTTTATTTTTGGACTGTCAGAAATTTAACAGCCCCTGTTTATTCTAATGGCGAAGACGGTGGGATTCGAACCCACGTGCCCTTTCGGACAACTTGATTTCGAGTCAAGCTCGTTATGACCACTTCGATACGTCTTCATTTGGTTTGCCTGATCATTGTAGCATATCCAAAGATAAAAACAAAAACTCTTCTGATCTTGCAAAAGTTACTAAATCAGCAAAAATATGGATCTTCAAGCTCAGAATTCAAACGATTGAATCCGGTTATCTGTTTGTCATGAGTGTCCGGCTTGAATCGATCGGGAATTTGGACTGATGATAGATCAGACAGCTGCAATTCAATCGGCTGATTCGTTTACATCTTTTAGTAGTTTTACATCTTTTTGTATTTAGATAAATCGAGTGAAACAGTAAGTGGTTTGAGATAAAAAAGTGACTAATTAATAAAGTAAGGTAGGTGTATGTCATGATTGCATGGCTGATTAAGCGATTTGTCCCTAACTATGAAGATAAGGATTCTTCCAAAGTTCGATACGCAATCTGCCGATTGTGCGGAGTTGTTGGAATATTCCTGAATGTTTTATTGTTTGCATCAAAATATCTGGTTGGTTTACTGGTTGGATCAGTAGCCATTAAGGCTGATGCAATCAACAACCTGACCGATGCTGTGAATAATATTGTCAGCATAGTCTCGTTTTATCTGGCTGAAAAACCGGCGGATAAAGAACATCCTTATGGTCATGAACGGACCGAAACAATCACCGCCTTATTCATGGGTGTACTGATTGCCTGGTTAGGTATTGAAATGTTCAGGCAGTCGCTGGATAAAATTATTCATAACCAGGTTCCAGTCTTTGAATGGAGTTCGGTGATCGTTCTGGTGATGTCAATCGTTGTCAAACTCATCATGTATTCCTACAACAACAAGTACGCAAAGATCTATCACAGCGAGCTGTTAAAGGCCAATGCGATTGATTCAAGAAATGATACGCTTGGTACCCTTCTTGTATTAGGCAGTGCAGTGATTTCGCCATTTATTCATTATGACCTTGATGGAGTGATCGGTATTGTCGTTTCAGGAATTATCCTCGTTTCTGCCTATGACCTGATGAAAGAAGTCATTAACTCACTGCTCGGGGAAGCTCCGAATACATCCAGGATGAATGAGCTCATTGATGAAATTCTTGAAGAACCAATGGTTATGGATATTCATGATGTGATCTTTCATTCTTACGGTCCCAATAAAACCTATGCGACGGCCCATGTGGAAGTGGATGGAAATCTGTCATTGGTGGGAGTTCATAACCGAATTGACGATATTGAACGCAGAGTCCAGAAGAAGATGAATATCGATCTGGTCATTCATGTCGATCCAGTTCTTTTAAATGATGAGCAGACTATTGAAGCGGAAGAATTGTTTGATTCCACGATTGAATCGTGCTGCAAAGACTGGGGAATGCATGACTTTCGAATCGAACCCATTCGTGATGATCTCACCCGTGTTTATTTTGATCTGGTCATTCCATATGAAGATAAACGATCGGAAGAAGAAGTCATTCGTCTCATCCAGAAAAAGCTCAAGGAGCCTGAAAAATGGGAAATTGTCATCCGAATGGAACATCCTTATTCATAAAAGTTTGTAAAAAGTTGAAGAATCAATTGCTCAAATGCTAGTCCAAAACAACAGAGTCAAAGCAACAAAACCAAATCTAAAGGAAAAGAAAAATCCTCGCGAATTCCATTTCGATTCGCGAGGATTTTTTGATTTGGAGTCATATGGAGGATAGAGCTGTGAATCAGGTTCTGACTTGATCAGAGAATAACTGACTGTACAGATCAATCTGCAGAAATTCAGTATTCAGCATTCCTGAACTGACTTTCGTATAAAGCGGCATAACGCCCCTTCGTTTTCATCAGCTGTTCATGCGTTCCTGATTCTTCAATGTTTCCATTTTCCATATATAAAATCAGATCGGCATCACGAATGGTTGAAAGACGATGTGCGATCACAAAGCTGGTTCTGCCCTTCATCAATGCCTTCATTCCCTGCTGGATTCGATACTCTGTAAATGAATCTACTGAAGAAGTCGCTTCATCAAGGATCAGCATTTCCGGATCGGCAGCCATCGCTCTGGCAATGGTGAGCATCTGTTTTTCACCAGCAGATAAGTTGGAAGCTCCTGATTCAATTTTCATTTCGTAACTGTTAGGCAGTGTTCGAATCAGAGCATCAGCCTGCGAAATCCTGGCGGCTTCAATAGCCTGTTTTGGAGTTACGCCAGGAGAAGCAAATTGAAGATTTTCTAAAATGGTTCCTTCAAACAGCCAGGGATCTTGCAGGACCATGCCGATTTTTGTACGAAGAATGTTTCAGTTCACACTCTGAGTATCCTGGCCTTCAATGAGGATCTGACCGGATTGCAGATCATAAAAACGCATGATCAGATTGACCAGTGTCGTTTTACCAGCACCAGTCGGGCCGACGATGGCAATCTTCTGTCCGGCTTTGGCTTCGAAGGAGACGTTTTTCATCAACGGACGATCTGGGGTAATCTACTGTTGGTCATTAATAACTAAATTAGTCACAATTAGATTTATTTTCGATGTTTTTATTAACGCTCGAAACCGCTAACAGTTACTGTAAAACGGCTTTACGAGGTGTTTATGATCAAATATTCGGATTTAACCAAAGAGTGCTATTCAACAGGACATGTCGCAAAATTGGTCGGCTTAAATTATCGCTCAATTACGGCCTAGAAAAACAAGGGCAGAATCAAAATGGCTCAGTCTTCCACCGGCCGATGGTATGCCTCTCAACAAGATGTCATTGAATGGCTGAATTCAAGAATGATCTATTTCGATGATTCTCATAAAGAACGAATCAATGTCATTTACGCCAGGGTATCCAGCCATGATCAGAAAAAGAATGGTGATCTTGATCGTCAGATTGGCCGTTTGGCTTTGGCTGCTTCTGAAAAAGGTGATTTCAAAGTCTTTTCAGATACAGATAGTGGTTTAAATACCAGCCATAAGGGTCTGAGCAGAATGCTCGATTGGATTGAACAGGATCAGGTGAAGACAGTTT
>NZ_MPJW01000135.1 GCF_001945525.1 Ileibacterium valens | reverse complement strand
GGGAAGAGAGAATGGAGCAGTGGCAAACGGCCCTGAATCGAGTTATAGTGTGTTTGGTAATTTTGTTTATTGAGCATGAACATATTTTACCAAAAAAGGCACCTCATCCATTACGGATCAGGTGCCTCTTTTTATTTTTGGACTGTCAGAAATTTAACAGCCCCTTTTGCAATCGCATTTATTGTGTACGTTTAATTCCATCAACCGACTGATCAAGCCGCATATTTACTGCTTCCAGATCTGGAATTTTGTTAGTGACTCGATTTTCTAGGCGTTCAGACGAGCTGCAGCTTTTTTATCACGGAATTTCTTGGCCTCCATGAGCATTTCCATGGCATCAAGAGTTTCTTTTTTGTATTTCTGATACATTTCCTGATCGTTTTCGTTTAAGGCAACCAGAAAGTCCATGAATTCATAGGACATATGCGGACCCTGTTCAATGGAGATGCGAATGTCTTCATCATCTTTATCCTTTTTAACTGGGATAAAGTCGACCTGAGCCATCACACCAGAGCTTGCCTTGGAGATCTTGAATGTTCCATCTTCTCCTTCAAGCAGGAATTCATAATCTGCAGAGCAGTCCTTGGCTCCAATTGCAGTGACCGTAAAGTCTGGATATTCCATGATCAGGATCCCAGATGTATCCACTCCATTAAAGCCAAGATTTGGATAGTAAGTAATATGTTCCGGTTTTCCAAAAAGGCCATTTGCCAGATGAATATTGTAAATATTGATATCAGTTAAAGCTCCGCCATCAAACTCAGGATTGAAGGCATTCGAAATTTCCTTTTTACGATAGCGATCGTACCTTGAAGAATACTGCGAGAAGTTAAGCATCACATTCTTCAATGGACCAGCCATTTCAAGATTATCCTTTAAAAGTCCAAAGTTTGGTGTGTGGATGTTGGTAATTGCTTCAAAAATCATTACCCCGTTATCTTCAGCCGTTTCAAATAAATCCTTAGCCTGTTCTAATGTCGTTGTAAAAGGTTTTTCAAGAACTACATTCTTTCCGGCTTCAAGCGCTTTTTTTGCCTGAGGATAATGAAGCGTATTTGGCGTAGCGATATAAATGGTATCGATCGAATCATCCGCGAACAGATCATCGAGATTGTCGTAATACTTCTTTACCTGATGTTTTGCAGCAAACTCTTTGGCCTTGTCGAGATTTCGTGAATAAACAGCTTCAACTTCAATTCCATCGATATCCTTGATGGCATGAAACATGTTATCGACAATAGCGCCCGAGCCAATCGTTCCTAATTTCATTGTTTTTTTCCTCTTGAAGAGCGGTTATTGTTCATGGAAAACTTACCACTCTTTGGTTTTGGTACGTCCCGATAAATTCTGAAGCAGACTCCATCCTCTGTATTCAAGCCTTCTACCTTGTAGTGGTTGGCATTCACCACTTTAGAGACAATGGATAGTCCGAGTCCAAATTTTCCGCCCTCACCTTTCACATACGGTTTGAACAGGGCTTCAATTCGATCTTCAGGCATTTTCGGTCCGTCGTTTGCGATCATCAGTTCATTTTCACGAACCGTGATCCGGATATAGCTTTTGGCATAGCGGAAGGCATTCTGCATGATGTTTTCAACACAGACTCTCCAGCTTTCAAACAGACCATCAAAGAAGACTTCTTCGATATCTGTGATGATTTCAATTTCCGGTTTGATGACAACCGAATTCAGAACAACATCATTGATGACATCCTTCATATTGGTTACTACCCCTTCTGCATCCGAGCTGACTAAATACTCAATTCGATTCATGTAAAGAAGAGAGTGAACCTTATCTTCCAGACGCTGAGCATTATTCAGAATGACATCAACACTGCTTTCAAGATCTCCATATGGATAGATTCCATCCTTAATGGATTCGGAATAGGATTTGATCGTAGCAATTGGTGTCTTTAAATCATGTGAAATGTTATGAATCATTTCTTCTTTGGATTTTTCCTGTTTTGCAAGCTCAGTAGTCAATGTTCTTAGTTCCTTGGCTACTTCTCCAATTTCATCATCGCGATTGATATAGAGCTCAACATCCTTGCCCTGCTTGATCTGAGTGATGTAGGCTCTGATCTGGTTTAAAGGATGAATGATCGAGAAAACCCAGAACACAAAAATCATCAGAATCAAAAAGAACGCAAGCACAGTCGCATACATCGTTCCATCCATTAAGGAGGTTCTGAGTTCATTGGCGTATTCTCCATCCATGTAGGTGAAGATCACCGCAGGTCCAAAAGGTGTTTCTATTTTTTGCAGCCGATAATAGAGGTCCGCACCAGCGACCCGCGTCTTATTCTGCGAGACAACCGGAAGTGGATTATCGAGCAGTTTGAATGCCTGCTTTTCTACATATTCTTCATAACTTGCCGGATAGTCTTCAAGAGAACGTGTAATCATGTAATCTCTTGTTTTCATGACAACGCCGGTTTCCTGATACGGATCCGTCGCTAGATATTCGAAAAATTCCGAATCAAAAGTATTTTCCCTGCCTGTCTCAAGAGCTCTGACGACTGGCTGCTGAGAATAGGACATCATCGAATAAATCTGTTTGGAGATGGTAGCCGACATATTATCGGAAAGAAAGAAGACAAAAAATATACTCAAAAAGATGACCATCAGCAGGATCAGGGAAAGAACCTGCTGGGTCAATGAGAGTTTTCTAAAATTTCCCGAAAAGAAATTTTTCATGCCTTACTTCTATCCCAGACGATATCCATAACCATAGATGGTATGAATATTCAGGTTAGGAAGCTTCTTTCTTAAACGGCGCAGGGTATCATCCACAACTCGATCACTGCCAAAATAGTTTTCATCCCAGACATTTTCAAGAATCTTATCCCTTGAGAATGCAATTCCCTTGTTTTTGATAAACATCATCAGCAGATCAAATTCTTTTGTGGTCAGTTCAATTTCTTCATTTTCAGCGTAAACCTTGCGCTGTTCTTCATCGAGTTCATAGCCATCAATGGAAATTCGATTATTTGTATCGCGGTAGGCCCGTTTGATGATGTTGTTTACGCGCAGAACCATTTCCTTTGGCGAGAATGGTTTTGTGATGTAATCATCACAGCCTTTTTCAAGTCCGATGATTCGATCAAATTCTTTATCACGGGCCGACATGAAAATAATTGGGGTTTCCGGATCCTGCAGACGGATTTCTTCGAGCAGATCAAATCCGGACTTGTCATCAAGCATGATATCGAGAATCCACAGATGGACATCGTCATCTCCGGTATGAGAGCTGGCTTCTTCGTAGGTATAGTAAGAATTAACTTCGTAACCTTCTTTTTTCAGGTACTGGGCGACCAGATTATTGAGATCCTTCTCGTCTTCAACAACATTGATCACACGTTTCATAAATAACTCCTTTCGCGGTCCTAATCGGCCGCATATCCTTTTTCGTTAATCAGAGAGCAGACGCGGTCTACGCATTCCTCGCAGATTTCATCAGTTCTTGCTTCTACCATAACGCGGATCAGGGGTTCGGTTCCGCTTGGACGAACGAGAATTCTTCCATCTTCACCCAGATCAGCTGCTACTGCATCAATTTCGTTTTGAATATCCTCATCATGCAGTACGATATTCTTATCTTTTACTCTGACGTTCTTGAGCAGCTGCGGATAAATGAACAGACCTTCAGAAAGTTCCTGAACCGACTTATTGGTATCCTTCATGCATTCAAGCAGTTTCAGACCGGTCAGCAGTCCATCACCAGTTACCGCATTTTCATAGAAAATGATATGTCCGCTCTGTTCACCGCCGAGATAGTAATTATTCTTCTGCATTTCTTCAAGAACATACTTATCTCCGACATCCGTCTGGATGTAATCAATTTTCGACTGATCAAGGGCCTTATATAAACCAAGGTTAGCCATAACTGTCGTAACGACCATATTCTTGTTCAGGCGGTTTACGTTCTTGAGATGACGTCCAAGGATATAAAGAATGAAGTCTCCATCGACAAGATCTCCATCCGAGTTCACCGCAATCAGACGGTCCGCATCGCCATCAAAAGCCAGACCCAGATCGCATTCATTTTCAGTGACGAAACGCTGAAGTCCTTCCGGATGAGTGCTTCCTGCTTTCAGGTTGATATTGATGCCGTTTGGTGAATTATTAATGGCCTCAACCGTTGCTCCTAAAGCAGTTAATGTTTCAACGGCAGAGCTGACTGCTGATCCATTTGCCAGATCGACAGCGATTTTCATTCCTGAAAGATCAACTGGTACGATTTCCTTAAGCCAGGAAATATAAATTTCCATTCCATCTTCCCAGCTGACATATTCTCCGACCTTGTCGCCGGTTGCTAAAGGCAGTTCAGTTTTTCCATCCATATAATCTTCAATCTGCAATAGAAGCTCTTCTTCCATTTTGATTCCTTCATGGTTGAAGATTTTAATTCCATTGTCGTAATATGGATTGTGTGACGCAGA
Source organism: Ileibacterium valens (assembly GCF_001945525.1). Taxonomy (GTDB): domain Bacteria; phylum Bacillota_I; class Bacilli_A; order Erysipelotrichales; family Erysipelotrichaceae; genus Ileibacterium; species Ileibacterium valens. The sequence continues at coordinate 28,572 of NZ_MPJW01000135.1, read as the reverse complement.
GACCATGATTCCGCAATCAAATTTTTCCTTGTTTACCAGATAAGAAATGGCTGGAGTTGGGCAGACGCCAAGCAGGAAGCAATTGGCTCCGGTGCTGGTTGCCCCAGCGGCTAAAGCAAGTTCAAACATATCTCCGGAAAGGCGGGTATCCTTTCCAATCAGAATTCTGGCGTGCTTTTTATTCTGCGAGTAATACCATCCAAGATACTGACCAATTCGAATCGCCATTTCCATTGTCAGTTCTTCATTGGCGCGGCCGCGCACACCATCAGTTCCAAAATATTTTCCCATAATTTCATCGTTCCTTTCGCTTGTGATACTCAGATGAATGATTTCTTTTGTTGAGCAAACCTCACTTCCGTCAATTTTCACTGTTTTCATACCTGATCTTCAGGATATTTCAATCAGGGTTATGAAATTCCGAAATAATGAGGATGAAGTTTGTTTTTTATAACTTCCAAAGTCAAGTATGGTGGATTGATTTTAATCTTTCAACCATACTTTGAAAGTTCGTCATTCGAAAATCCGTTTTCATTGGAAAGCCTGGGAGTGTCTATCCATGATTCGGTTCGTTTTTAACCTTGACGGAAGCATTGATTGTCGGTGGATTGATGGTGACATTGACTTGCCGTCCATTGGAGTCATAAGCCACTAAAATGGCATTTGCACTGAAATCTGAATCATGACCGGCCGTATCGACAATCGCTTTTACACTGCGGATTGAATTCAGCTTATCTTTGGTGGCTTTGATCGATACGCTCTTTGCAGAGAGTTGTGGGGTTTCAAACTGACTTTCTGTCTGGTTATCTCCAACGATCAGTTCTGGGGTCACAAAGAAAGTTCGGGAATATTTTTTCAGCACGTTAATTTCAGCACTTTCCGGATCAACGACTGCGCTGACACCAGATGGCAGTCCTGAAGCTTTTAAGACCACACTGTTGCTTCCTTCCTGAACATTGGTCAGGTCAGCCTGAACACTGGCTGAATTCTGAGTTCGAACCAGCTGCAGATCCGCAGGATCTCCTTCAACTTCCATGTTTGCGGTGGTTGGCAGCCCGGTAATTTCATAGGTACTTTCATCATAAGTTGCCTCTACGGGCACACTGTTCAGTAAAAGAGTGGTTTTATCCTGTGAAAAAAGAGTCAGGCGTAATTCATCAAAGCTGAGTGAAACACAGAAGATTAAGGCAAAAACGCCAGAGACGATTAAGGAAGCCCGCTGATTGTAAATCACTTTATCGAAAAGCTTGGAAACCCGATTTCCAAGGCTTTTGGCTATCTGTAAAAAATCGTGTCCAAGATCAGAAAACCAGGAGTCCTTATTCGTCTTCTGTTCGATATGGTCCTTATTTTCCATTGGTGGTGCCTCCTTTCGTCTGCTCCTTTTGCGGTTGAGCCTCTTCATTGCTTCTTAAGTCGACAATTTCAATGGCCTTGACACGATCATCATGATTTTTCGCATTTTGTCTTCCCCGGGTAAAATTACTGGAAATATTTCGTGCGGTATTGATCACTGGGGATAGGACGCTTTGCGGAGCATCGGCTACGTCGGGAATCAATTTATTGGTTAAGAACCGGCGCAGGGCTTCCGGATTGGTCTGAGTGAGCGTTCCGCGCTGGGCGATTGAAATATTGCCAGTCTCTTCACTGACGACTAGAGTAATCGAATCGGTCACTTCAGAAATACCAACAGCTGCTCGATGTCTGGCTCCGTATTTACTTGGCAGATCCCGGCTAGTACTTGGAAAATAGGCTGCTGCTGCTGCAAGTTTATCCCCTTTAATAATGGCTGCACCATCATGCATTGGCGTTCCATACTGAAATATTGTCTCCAGTAATTCAGAGGTGACATCCGAATCCGTCTTAATTCCCGTGTCCGAATAATCAGTCATATCCTGCGCCATCTGAATGCTGATCAGCGCACCTGTCTTTGATTTGGACATATCACTGACTGCCTTTACGAGTTCATTAATCATAGTGTTGATTTTTGCCGCAGGAATGTTCGAAGAAAAGATCGTATTGGTCTTTCCCATTTTTTCTAACATGGAACGAATTTCAGGCTGCAGTACAATCAAGATCAGCATGACACTCCAGTTTAAGAACGTATCCAGCAGATAGTTCACCGATTTTAAATCCAGCCACATGGCGACCAGACGCAGGATAAACAGGGCAAGAATTCCCTTTACGATCTGAATCGTTCGATTGTTATTTCGAATAATTCGAATTCCGGCATAGACCAATGCCCAGACACATAGAATATCCAGAATCAATCTGATGAGCAGACTGAATTCCGACCATCCAAAATTCATAACATACTTCCTTTCTTCATATTCATGAATCATCAACAATGTCTTATCGAAATCTTATCTATAAACCTGATTTTACAGGTTTATTATGAAATATTGGCAGACACGTGCCGAGTTCATATCCTATTTTGTTTTGCTTTTAGTTTTGCGAAAGTTCGTTCAGAAGTTTCCAGTTTTAAGTTTAATGGATAAAAAGGCTCGCTTTCGAAAATATGGTAAATCAAAAACAGGAGAACCGACGTTTTATGACGGTTCTCCTGTTTTGAATCGATTTGATCGATTCAGTTGAAAATATTCAGAATCAGTATGGTCTATGACGGGTTTAATCGGTTTTAGATACTTTCCGATTCAATGGCCGTAATGAAATCCCCAAGAGTTGGATAAACCCAGCGTCCGTTTTCCTGAACTTCTGCAGGAGCCAGAGCGGAAGCTGCGGAATTAAAGCATCCGGCAAGCATTGGAACATCATTATAGGAATCGCCCATGCAGTAAACATCCATTTCCGGCACATTGGCAAACTCAGTGACAAATTCAAGTCCAGTGGCTTTTGATACACCATGCGGGCAGACATCTACACAATAATTGTTGGCATAAGCCGTTACCTGGTGTCCAAAATACTGATTAATCGAATCTGCAAATTCAATGGCAGCCTGAGGATCTCTCATAGAAAAAACGATCTGTCCAAACTGCCCACTGTCCATGATCTGCTCTTCAGTCCAATCCGGATTGATATGTGGATAGCGATGATCTTCCAGATGCGGATGAACTTCAATTTTATGACGTTCAAATCCATTATTGACCATATAGCTGACCACATCTGGAGTTTCATGAGCAACAAACATCAGGTCAACTGCGCAAAGGGTATCAAGCTGTGAGGTCATCAGTCGGTTCCCATTCGAGTCAAAAATCATTCCGCCATTATTCGTTACAAAATAATCGACTGGAATATCATGAGCAGCCGCTTCATTAAAAATAGAATTCTTGGAACGACCTGTGACAATGGCAAACAGGTTTCCTTCCTCTTTCCAGCGGCGTATCGCACTGAGATCGCTTTCGTCAAGCGTTTCTCCAAATTTTAGAGTTCCGTCATAATCGGATGCAAGCAATTTCATAATCGGTTTCCTTCCTCAAATCCGGTAATTATCGAGTTGTAAATTTAACAATTTCCATTTGATCATAACACAGATTAAATCGTTTCTTCTCTATCGTTTGAATGTTTTTAGTCTGTTTTTTGATCTTTTTCAAGACGCTTTCATCCTGCAAAAGGATCGGTACGGTCTATAAACAGTCCTTTTTGAATTGATCTTGCCTTGCAATTCCTTACAGTTTAATGACTGTGGTCAACGGAATGAAAAACTTTCCATTCTTATCCGATAATAAAGGTGAAAGAAATCATCAATTGCCTTATGGCGAAGGAGAAATGAATATGAAATCTTATCTGCAGCAAACGACAAAGCAGACCGCCTCGCTTGCTTTGTTATATATCCTGGGCGGAATTTTTATGTGCTTCTTTTCAGCTGGGGTTCTGATCAATCTGGTCAGAGTCATCGGAGCCTGCTTTTTGATTTATGGTATATATCAGGCTTATCTGTATTTTGCCCATCGGACTTTAAACAGCTCTGCGGCAATCCTATATGGTATTCCATGCATTATCGGAGGTCTGATCCTGCTGGCCCGTCCAACCTGGCTGATTTCCTTTTTCCCGATTGTGGTTGGAGTGATCATGCTGATCAACGGCATTCTTCAGATTCAGCGTTCAATGATTCTCAAAGATGCCCGATTTACCGGATGGGGATTTAACACTCTGTTTGCGATCGTGTTAATGATCGGAGGGGCATTTTTGATCTTTAATCCAATGGGAGCTGTAAAAAATCTTCTGAAAATCGGCGGAATCTTTTTAATCGTCGAAGGCATCTTCATGCTGATACAGTCTTTTGAAACCAAAAAATACCTCTAGAGAAAATATCTTCAGAGAATGCATGAGTTCAGAAGTTCAGAAATTCAGCAATCAGTAGATCTGACATCTAATGTTATTGATATTCGCTAAAACAAAAGCGATCCAGTTTTTATACTTCTGGATCGCTTTTATTCGTTTATAAACAAATAATCTGATATAGACTATAGTTCAGTTCTCTGGTTCAGATCTGAAGATCAGCTCTCAGCCTCTGTTTTTATTCAAAGCATGTTTTAATGGATGAAACGCTAAATCTTCATACAGATCGATCCCGGACTTTAAAATCTCTTCATCAAAGTTGAAGTGACTTGAATGCAGTGGGATTCCGGTTCCGGTTCCGACAAAAAAGAAAACTCCTGGAACTTTCTTTTGATAGAATGAAAAATCTTCTGAAATCATTTCCGGTTTTTCTAAACGAATGATTGCTGGATTTCTTTCAAGGATTTCTTCTGTCAGGATTTCATCATTGATCACAGCCGGATATCCGCTTGAAAAATCTATATCAATCCGAACTCCCATCTGCTCTTCCAGTTTGTCCTTAATTTGGATCAGACCGGATTGCAGCTCATCAAAAACCGGATCAAGGAAGGTTCTCATCGTTCCTTCCATATAGCATTCTGCTGCTACGGCATTCATGACCGTTCCAGCTTCCATCTTTCCAAAACGAAGAATTCGAAATTGCTTTTCATCGATTCCCTTTTCTAGGGCAATGGATTCAAGAATAAACCGGCATCCAGCTTCGAGCGTATCTATTCCCTCCTGATATCTGGCGGCATGAGCGCTTTTTCCATGGATATAGACCCGAATCTCGCAGCTTCTGGCCATCATTTCAATGGGTCTGACTCCGATGCTTCCCGCTTCAATCATCGGCCATAAATGTGAACCAAAAACAGACTGAACATTATATTTTTCAAAGACATTCTGATCACAGATCAGTCTGGCCCCTCCCGGTGTCTCTTCTCCTGCCTGAAAGATTAAAAGGATATTTGATTTTAATTCATCTTTTCTTCGTTCAATACGATCAGCCAGACCTAAAAGCATACTCATATGTCCATCATGACCACAGGCATGCATTTTTCCTTCATGAAGACTCTTAAATTCCACTCCGGTTTCTTCGAATACCGGAAGAGCATCCATATCAGCCCGAAATGCGATGGTTTCCGGTTTTCCGGCATCAAAATAAGCCAGAAAGCTGCTGCCAGCCTGATCGAGCTCGATAATTTCTGCACTGGTGTTTTTTAATTCATTTTTGAGATAGGCCGCTGTTTTTGGCAGGTCGAGTGCCTGTTCCGGAATCTGATGAAGCTCTCGTCTGCGGCGCCTGATGGTTTCAAGTTCCTGATGATCGGTTATATCTTTCTGTTTAGCAAGCATAAATTTTTTTCTCCTGGATAATCCTTTTAAACATCTCATTGATCCGAAATATCTTGTTTGACTCTGCTGACTTTAATAAATTGACATAAGGCTAACAGATCGTTTCAAACGGATCGATAAAGATCAATTGCGACTATTATGCATGAATTTGATCAATATTACCGGGAATTTTCAAAACTTTTTCTGTAAAGTTTTCCATTGTTGTAAAAGAAATTAGGGAGTGCTAAGATTTGCCAAGATAGAGGTTGCGGTAGAGACTGATTTGAACCAAGCCGGCAGGCGTCTGAGGTTTAAATCGAGCGACATCGCCGAACTGTCCGATCAGGCATGATCGTGATGGTGGGCCGACATAGAAAATATGTCGGACTGTCTGCAGATAACGTGCAGGAGGGCTATCAGGAAAATCATTTCCCAATTGCCCGCCGGCCATTTATTTGGACGGCTTTTTCTTTGTTCTGAGGTCTGCAGAAATAGATGAGATATAAAAGCTTCTATCAGACTGAGATTCAAAAGAAATAAAAAAACAGAAATTCAATGAAGAAAAAGAAATTCCATTAAGAAAGGATCCCATTTATGAAAGGATCAGAAAACAAAGCTCTGAATTATCAGGGTTATTCCCTGAAGGATTCACAGCTGTTTATCGAAAAGATTCCAGCTGCAGAAATTGCCAGGAAAGCTGGGACTCCGGTTTATGTCTATTCGGAAAATCAGCTGTTAAAAAACATGGAAGAATTCACTTCCAATTTCAAGGATTCTACCGGAGGACTGTCCACCCGTGTGCTGTATGCTTCCAAAGCATTTAACACCATCGCGATGTTAGAACTCGTCAGACAGGCTGGATTGGGCTTAGATGTTGTCAGTGCCGGTGAACTTTATACGGCCATTCAGGCAGACTTCCCAATGGATAAGGTCGTATTCCATGGAAATGCAAAAAGTACTTCTGAACTCGTCATGGCCCTTGAAAACCATGTTGGAACCATCGTTCTGGACAATCTTCACGAAGCCAGAAAACTGAAAAGACTGACAGAAACCATGCTTGAGGAAGGCAGCCTGGATAAAGACTTATCTATATCCGTCCTGCTTCGTGTTAATCCCGGAGTAGAAGCCCATACGCATGCCTATATTGTGACTGCTCATGTCGATTCCAAGTTTGGCGTTCTCTGCTCTGATCTGGATACCATTTTGCAGATCAGTGAGCTTTTCAATCAGGATGATTTCCCTGTTCACTTTGATGGGTTTCATGCTCACATTGGTTCTCAGATCTTTGATCCGGAAGCCTTTAAAGCTGAAATTGATGTCATGTGTAAATTTATCGTCGAATTCAAAAAGTGCAGCAGCATGAAAGTCAGAACATTGGATTTAGGCGGAGGTTTTGCAGCCTGGTATACTCCGGACGATCAGCCAATTCCCATTGATCTGGTCTGCAACACGATTCTTGAAAGCATCCATCAGGCGCAGAAAGAAAATTCACTGCATCTAAAAAATCTGTGGATTGAACCTGGACGAAGCATCACCGCCAATGCAGCCTGTACGCTCTATCGTGTTGAATCGGTGAAGCATACTCCCAATAAGACGTATGTCTTTGTCGATGGCGGTATGAATGATAATATCCGCCCGGCTTTATACGATGCGGATTATAACTGTGATCTGGCACAGCGTATGGATGAAGAAAAGTCAGAGAAAGTCACAGTAGCAGGAAAATGCTGCGAAAGCGGGGATATCCTCGTTAAGGAAGATTATCTTCCTGCAGCGATGCCAGATGATCTGCTTGCGATTTATACCACAGGGGCTTACGGCTATTCAATGGCCAGTCACTATAACAAATTAGGTGTTCCTCCTGTTGTTTTCGTCAAGGATGACCAGGCCAGAATCGTCGTAAGACGGGAGAGTCTGGAAGATCTGATTAAAAATGAAGTTGATGAAAGGCTTATTTAATGGATATCCAAGTCAGTAAATATCATGGGTGCGGCAATGATTTCATTATGGTTGATGCCGGCTTGCTTGATCTTTTTGATACAGATGAAAAACGAACTGACTTTATTGTTTCCGTCTGTGATCGTCATACCGGAATCGGTGCCGATGGCTGTATCTTTGTCAAACAGGATCCGCTAGAAATGATTTATTACAATCAGGATGGTTCAAGAGCGGATATGTGCGGCAATGGAATCCGCTGTTTTGCCGCTTATTGTCATGATGAAGGTCTGGTCAACGGCGGAATGTATGAAGTCGAAACGAAAGCCGGAGTGAAAACAATCTCAGAAATTTCTGCCGATCCTTTTATCTGTCTGGTTGGAATGGGTAAACCCATCTGGGGTAATGACAAAATTGGAGTTAAGAGCGATACCCGCATCTGGGAATATCCACTTGAAACTTCAGAAGGAATCCTGAATCTGTATTCCGTCTATATGTCGACCATTCATACAGTTGTTTTTGTCGAGGATCCATTTGATCCAAAATGGGAAAAAGTCGGTAAGGAAATCTGTCATCACCCGCTTTTCTCTGAACAGACCAATGTAAATTTCGTAGAAGTCCTTACCCCTGAAAAATTAAAAGCCGCAACCTATGAAAGAGGATGCGGGATGACTCTGGCATGCGGAACAGGAATGTGTGCCAGTGGCCTGATCTCATTTATGCTTTCTAAGACCAGACCCCGTATTGATATCGAAATGAAAAAAGGAACTCTTCATATCGATGTCGACAACGAACAGCGTGTTTATCTTTCCGGACCTGCCGTTCGGATTCTGAAAGGAATTTATTCTTATGTCGAAAACCAATAAAAAAAATCTGCCAGATGGCTCGATCGTAGCCCTGATTACTCCATTTACCGAAGATGGTCAGGTCAACACTGAAAAACTCCGCGAACTCGTTGAATTTCATATTCAGAATGGAACAGATGGAATCCTCGTTTTAGGAACAACAGGGGAAACGCCAACAATGACTCATGAAGAAGACGACATCGCGGTGAAAACTGTTCTCGATGCAGCAGATGATCGGATCTTCGTTCTTGTTGGAACTGGAAGCAACAACTCTGCGGTTATGAAACAGAAATCTCTTGATTATCAGGAAATGGGCGCAGATGGCTTATTGATTATCTCCCCCTACTATAACAAGGCCAATCCGGAAGGGCTGTATCATCACTTTATGCAGACCTTGGATGCTGTAGAAATTCCATGTGTAATCTATAACATCCCAGGGCGTACCGGTATTAATATTCCTGCTGATGTCATCGGCCGCCTATCTAAGCATCCAAATGCTGCTGGAATCAAGGAAGCCAGCGGCAACATCTCCTATGCGGCCGATATCGCTCCTTATCTGAATGAAAAATTTAAAATGTATTCCGGCAATGATGATATGATCGTTCCTCTGCTTTCTCTTGGCGGCAGCGGCGTGATTTCCGTTTTAGCCAATGTGGCTCCTAAGGAAACGCATGATATGGTTCAGGCTTACCTCAATGGCGATACAAAGAAATCTCTGGATCTTCAGCTAAAATATCTGGATCTGGTCCGCTCCCTGTTTTGCGAAGTCAATCCAATTCCAGTCAAGAGTGCTCTCAATCTGATGGGCTTCAATGTTGGTGATTTGCGTCTTCCTCTTTACAAAATGAGTGAAGCCAATGAGCAAAGACTGGCTGACTCCTTAAGAAAGGTTGATCTTCTATGAAAGCCCTGATTATTGGAACTGGAAAAATGGGTCAGCTGATCGCAAAAACCCTGAAGGATCAGGGACATGATGTTTTAGGTATGGGCGATGTCCTGAATCCTTCAGAAATCATGGGTAATATTGATCAGGCCGATGTCATCTTCGATTTTTCTCATCCGGACAATTTAAACTGGATTGCTCCTTTGGCGGCTGAACACCAGGTGGCTTTAGTGGAAGGGACAACCGCTTTAAGTACGGATCAGAAAATTCTGCTTTCAGAAACCGCAAAAGCCGTTCCTGTTTTCTTTACTGCCAACTATTCCCTTGGCATTGCCGTATTAAAGAAGCTGACTTCCATTGCTTCGAAGATTCTGAAGGATCAATGGGATATTGAAATCCTTGAAAAGCATCACAATCAGAAAGCCGATGCCCCAAGCGGAACCGCATTGATGCTTTTAGAAGCTGCTGATCCAGATCACGAATTCGATCATGTCTTTGGACGAAATCCTCAAAGCAAAAAACGCGGCAAGGAAATCGGAGTCAGTGCTATGCGCGGCGGAACGATTCCTGGCTATCACGAAGTTGATTTTGAAGGATCCGAAGAAAGTCTATCGCTTTCTCATAATGCCAATAACCGTCAGATCTTTGTCAATGGGGCAATCAATGCCGCAAACTATCTTCTGAATCAGAAACCTGGTCTTTACGATATGGATCAGATGGTTGAATCCGCATTAAACAAAGCCGTTTAGGCAAAACCAGAAGTATTCATCCGCTTTATAAGTAAAGCGGTATCAGTCAAAAAAATGACAGGCCCGCTCTGGGCCTGTTTTATTTCTTGACGTGATGGAGTTATTCATTTCATTATTATCACCATAAACTGATCCGTTCAGTCAGAAGGGAGTCAAATCCATTATGGATGCACAAGATATTATTCAGCTGATTCACGATTCGAAAAAGAAAACCCCCGTTAAGCTTTATTTCAAGTCAAATTCACCCATCGAGTTTCCTAACTGCAGGCAGTTTGATTCTCTGGTGATTGGCGATTGGGAAGACATTGAGCCTGTCTTAAAAGCCAATGAGTCGATCATCGAAGACTATTATTTAGAAACTGCTGCCAGAAATTCAGCCATCCCTCTTCTTGATTCAAAAGCCATTCATGCCCGAATTGAGCCCGGAGCGATCATTCGCGATCACGTCGAGATCAAGGACAATGCCGTCATTATGATGGGAGCTGTTCTAAACATCGGAGCTGTTGTCGGAAAAAACTCAATGATTGATATGAACGCCGTTTTAGGAGGAAGAGCCATCGTACAGGACAATTGCCATATCGGAGCAGGGACTGTTCTTGCCGGCGTTGTAGAACCTGCCAGCGCGACACCTGTAGTCATCGAAGATGACGTAGTTATTGGCGCCAATGCGGTTGTCTTAGAAGGTGTCAGAGTCAAAAAAGGCGCTGTGGTTGCTGCTGGAGCCGTTGTCACTGAAGATGTTCCAGAAAACACAGTGGTAGCTGGAGTGCCTGCTCGAATCATCAAGAAAAAAGATGGGAAGACAACCTCTAAAACAGGTCTCGAAACCGATTTGCGGGCCCTGTAAATCGATTCACTTTAGAATTCCCTGAGCAATACTGTTCAGAAAATCTCACTGAATCGTTAAATTCAAAACCAAAGTCAATCCCTGAAACAAGAAACATAGAAAAGGCAGCAAGGATCAGCGACTTCCCAGGATCGCTGTTCTTTGCTGCCTTTATTCTGTGAAGGAATGAAAAGCTCACTTCAGATTCTTTTTCATTCCTGCAATCGTTCAGTCTGCATTTTTAACTGACCGATTTCTTTTTATCCACCTTCAGTATACCTTTGAATATTCCGATCTACTTTTCGGAATGACCGAAAAGTATTGTAAAAGACTGGAATCTCAAAGCGGATGAATTCATGAGCTGTTAATTTTATAAACCCAAATTCTATAGACTAATGAGTATTTGCAATTCCTCATTCTCAGGTCCGCTAAATATCAATCCGCCTGGATCAGGTCGTTTTCTTTCTGACTTTCAGTTGATTCTTTTTCTTTTGGGATCGAGATAAGGGAATCCGCTTTTCCCGATTGATTTCCACTTCATCGTGAAAGATTCCAGTTATATATTTCGTATTTACAATATAAGAGACGTGAACACGCATAAATCCGTATCGGGTGAAATATTCCTCAAGGTTTACCATATTCAGCCTGCGATGAAATGTTCCAATACGCGTATAGAAGTAGACATTCTTCTCAATCTTTTCCATATAGAAAATATCTTCAATCGGAATATCAATCTGAATGCTGTTATATGTAAAGGAATAGACTTCTTTTTGCCTGACGAGTCCAACAATGATTGAACGGATCTTTTCAAGATCTTCAGTCATCGCCGCCTTTGAAATATAAAAGATTCTCTCCCTCGTATCTCCATTCTTGATTTCTTCAGGGTTTTCACAGACAAAAATAAAGATTGCGGTTGGATTATCATGGACAAAGACACTTTCTAAACGAGGGGATTTAAAAATCTCATCAAATACGAAAATCTGATACTGCTCGTTTTTCATTGCTTTTGCCAGTTCACTCGCTTTATAAAAATGCCGGAAGGTCCAATCAACTTCCCGGAAATATTCTCCAAGCAAAAAAATAATATCCTTGCTTTCTTTTTCTCTTTCAAGAATCGCCGCTTTAATCATAATGTCATTGTATTACATAAATCCCTGATGAAAAAAATTTTCATGTAGAACTGGAACAATATAAAACCGGCTGCTGATTTATTGATCCCTTTTGACAGGATCAACAAATCAGCAGCCGGTAAAATCATTTAATTTTGTTTAAAATCTGGATCATCTTCAACTTCTTCACGCCAGATTACTGCGCCAAGACTTCTTAGTTTTTTGTCAAGATTGTCATATCCACGATCGATATGGTAGATATCATGAATTTCAGTTTCACCATCTGCCATCAATGCGGCGATAACCAATGCTGCTCCACATCTCAGGTCGGTTGCACGAACCTTCGCTCCTTTTAAAGGAGTTGGACCATAAACAAATCCATCCGGTACCCGGACATAGGTGTTTGCGCCCATCTTTCGCAGCTCATCCATGTGTTTAAAGCGTTCGCCATAGATATTTTCCCGAATCATGGACTGGCCGCGGGCTCTGGTCAGCAGCGGAGTAAATGGCTGCTGAGCATCGGTTGCAAATCCAGGATAAGGCTTGGTAATAATTTCTGTTGGTCTGAGTTCTCCCTTTGGATCATTTCCAAAGACATGAACGAAATCAGATCCGATTTCCAGGTTAATTCCAATTTCAGAAAGCTTGGATAAAATGGCATCCAGATGCTGTGGGATCACGTTCTCGATAGTCATATCTTCGGCCATGGCAGCTGCCATTAATACGTAGGTTGCGGCTTCAATGCGATCTGGAATAATCTCATGAAAGCAGCCTCCAAGCTGCTCGACACCATCAATGACCAGAGTACTTGTACCCATTCCATGAATTTTAGCTCCCATTTTATTGAGCAAAGTCGCAATATCGATAATTTCTGGTTCACGCGCCGCATTATCAATAATCGTTCGTCCTTTGGCATAAACAGCCGCAAGCATAATATTGATCGTTGCCCCAACGCTCGAAATATCCAGAAAGATTCTGGTTCCCTTCAGTTCATCTGCTTCGATAATATAGCAGCCATCTCGATAATCAATTTTTGCACCCAGGGCTTCAAAACCTTTCAGATGCAGATCAATTGGCCGAGGTCCCAAAAAGCAGCCTCCTGGCATTTTAATTTCGGCTCTGCCGTATTTTCCAAGCAATGCGCCCATGAAATAATAGGAAGCACGCAATTTCTGAACGGCTTCACTGTTCATCGGTCTGTTTTCCATTCCTAATGGATCAATATATAAAGTATCGTCGGCTTCTCGAATGACCTGAACGCCCAGTTCCTCGAGAAGAATGATTAATGCATCTACATCGGATATTTCTGGCACGCCATAAATTCGAACCGGTTTGTTTCCCAGTACACAAGCCGGTATGAGAGCGACGGTGGCATTCTTACTTCCGGAAACTCTGACTTTACCATTCAGAAGATGTCCGCCTTCAATCTTAATAACTTCTTCCACGCTGCACCCCTTATTCTTGTTCATACAAAATCTTTAACGTTTCCTGACCTTCATATTTTATCGGGTTTGAAAACGGATTACCGTTTATCCACTTGAAAAAATGGTGAGTCTCCCCCACCATTTAATTTGAAAGTATACACGAAAAGCTGCGAACGGTAAATAATCCAGAATTCAGCGGCGTTCGAGAACAGGCGTTTTTCCTGCCTGAGCGCGGTCTCCTTCGAGGGGTTGATAGACACCAAAATCCAGATTTGTAATAGTCATCGGGATTGTCAGATCGGCTTTGACTGAATCGAAAAAGCGCCGATCAAGCTTTACAAGCGGTACTCCCGGTTTAACTCTTTGTCCTTCCGAACAGAGGAGTTCTATTCCCTTTCCATTATAATCAATTGTATCAAGTCCGATGTGAACAAGAATCTGATCTCCGTAATCATTCTCAATTCCAACCGCATTTTTTGCTCTTGCGATCATTGCAACGCTTCCATAACAGGGAGAAACCACCATATCCCCTTCGGGTAAAAATGCGATTCCATCGCCCATCATCTTCTGAGCGAATACTGGGTCGGCTACACTCGATAAAGGAATGATATCTCCAGAGACTGGGGCATACAGCCGCTTGTCGACTACCCGCTTTTCCTTTTTACGGCCTTCCTGTTTCCTGTTTTCTGCTTTGTTTGCAGAAGCATTGCGGTTATCATTGATGTTCTGCACTTTTGCAGAGCGCGTCGAACGGTAGGAAGAATCCGGTTTACGCTTTCTTTTCCTATCCGTATTCTCTTTTACAGATTGTCTGTTTCCTGACAGTTCCTGCGGCTTCATTGCGGATTTCCCTCCTTCTTCCCTTCGTTATTTATCGAATGATTTACCGGATTGTACTTTTTCATCCAGCGGGTGATTTCGTCCAGTCGGCGCAGACGGTGTTTTACCTGACCCGTTCTGGATAAGTCGTGGTTTTCACCATGGAAAAGGCACATTCTTGTCGGAACGCCCTTTTGCAGAATCGACTGCATCATCTGCATTCCCTGTTCGAGCGGACATCGGTAATCTTCATCTGAATGAATAAACAGAGTCGGAGTGACAATCTGACTGGCATAGGCCAATGGTGAATGCTCCCATAGTTTTGAGACATGCTCTAAACCGGCAGCCTGCTGATCTACAGTAAACTCTGGTCCAATATCGCTGGTTCCATAGAAAGAAATCCAGTTTGAAATGGAGCGCTGTGAGACCGCAGCTTTAAAGCGGTCAGTATGCCCAATAATCCAGTTGGTCATAAATCCGCCATAGCTTCCTCCAGTCACACTCAGTCTGTTCGGATCAAGATTTGGAACTTCTCTTAATACAGCATCTGTAAAGTTCATCAGATCCTTAAAATCGTCTGTTCCATATTTTCCCCGCAGATCGGCATAAGCATTGCCCTGACCATCTGCACCAAATGGGTTACAGAAGAAAACAAAATATCCTTCGGATGCCCATAACTGCATTTCATGGTAGAACACTTTGCCGTAAACCGTTTTTGGACCTCCATGAATATCCAGAATACCTGGATAAGTCTTCTTTGGATCAAAGTCCTTTGGATATAAAACCCAGCCCATCTGATCTTCATTGGCATAGTTTAAATAAATGATAGGTTTGACTTTGGCGACGTAGCGTTCCTTTAACAGTTCGTTAAAGTCTGATAAAACAACAGGTCTTCCTGCTTCTAAACGATAGAGCTGCTGAAGCTCATTTTCCGCAGCTCCGATAAAGTACAGCGTTTCATTGGCATATCCAAACGAATGAATTGTTCCCTGCCACTCAAGGACTTCATGAAGAATGCTGCCGTCAAAGGTATAAAGATTATTATGATCCACGATTGTGCTGACAAAGCTCAGGACTGAAGTATATGGATCAATGAAATCCGAATTTCCACCAACAACAGCGCAGTCCGTTCCAACCGTATTTCCATAGGCCTCATCCCAACCGAGGATTCCATCAAAGCTGCCGGTTTCTGGATTCAGAAGATAGATATATGGATTTTCGTTCAGACCATATCGCTTATTTTCACTTCCAATAATAAACACACCTTTTTCACAGGCTTTAACAGAAAAGATGCTCATCTTTTTCTTTGCCGTAAGTTCAGTGACTTTTTTTGTATCCAGATCGAGCTGAAACACGCTTTCCTGCAAAGCCGCGACAGTTTTCATTTCGGATCCTGAAAAATAGATTTTATTTTTAAAGGCTGAAACTGCAGAAACATTAAGTTTGCCCGTCAGATCCTTATCAAGAGCCTTAGTCTTTGGATCATATAAAGCCAGGCCGTTTCTTTCATGACGAATAAAACCAGATCCATTGAAATACCATGGAGATTCATCAAGGACTTCGTAATCTGCATCTTCCTTGAATGCTTCATCCTCTTCTTTCCAGGAGTAACTCATTAAAAGCTTTCCATCTTCAAGAACAGCAGCAATACTTGCCCCCTTCAGATCCAGAACATCTTCCTGATAAGCCTCTCCGCCATCAAGGGGCAAAAGCATCAGCGAAGTTCCTGTTGAAGCTTCTTCTTTATTTTCCTGGTTCTTATTGTTTTCATTACTTTGTTCAGGCAGACAGAAATAAACAGAATTTTCATCTCTGAACTGATAAGTGCCGATATTGCCGCGGTGAGTCAGCTGGGTAATCTTTCCGGATTCAGGATGATATTCCATCAGATCACGAATATAGTTTTTCTTTTCATCGGCCTTTGCCTGGATAAACAGGATGCGGGATCCGCAGGTTTTAAGATCTCCATAGAAAGAGAACTCGAGCAGATCGCGCACGCTGATCGGTTTTAATTCACTCATATTTTGTCCTTTCTTCAAGTTGAAGAGATAACAGAAATACAAATCGACCTTTGACCATCTTTTCAGACCTGCTTTATAAGGTCTATTTATTCAAATGATATTAGATCCTGATTCGATTTCTAAAATGATTTCTATATTCTGGTTAAATCACCATTTATTTGAATATTTTCATTCATTCAAAACTGTTCGGTCACCTTTGTTTCACGCTCTTTTCAAAAATATAATTCCCGAGGCCGCTCTCATATTTATAAAATTTATAAAACCTGAAGGGCAGATTTTATAACATCAGATTGTGCCAGATGATGCTAAGGAAAACTATGAGCAGATTCAGGAAATGGCAAAAAAGTTCTGAATGTCTATTTAATTGTAATCGATCTGAAGCTTTTATGAAGTCCATACATAAAGAGGAGGGATAATATGCGGCTTCTTTTTTCAATCGAACGCCATTTAAAAGCTTAAAACTTCGTAAAACAAGCAAAAAAGAAGGTGAGGAAATTCCCCACCTTCTGAATAGCAATTATTCAATAATAATGATCGATTTAAGCTTTTCCAGCAGAACCGAAGTAGTTTACTACGTAGTCTTCAACCAGAGCCTGGATTGCATCTGCACCTGGTTTAAGCAGTTTACGTGGGTCGTATCCTTTTGGTTTATCAATTCCACCGTCTTCGATGTACTTCTTAGTAGCATCTGCGAAAACGATCTGGCATTCAGTGTTTACATTCACTTTGGAAACACCAAGAGTGATTGCTTCTTTAACCATTTCCTGTGGAATTCCAGATCCGCCGTGCAGTACGAGTGGTTTTCCATTAGTAGTTTTCTGAATTTCAGCAAGAACGTCAAAGTTCAGACCTGCCCAGTTAGCTGGGTATTTGCCGTGAATGTTACCGATACCTGCAGCAAGGAAATCAACGCCAAGATCAGCGATCGTTCCGCATTCAACTGGATCAGCAAGTTCGCCGTTAGAAACAACGCCGTCTTCTTCTCCACCGATTCCACCAACTTCGCATTCAATGGATACACCTTTTGAATGAGCCAATTCAATCAGTTCTTTGGATTTAGCCATGTTTTCTTCGAATGGATAATGAGATCCATCGAACATAACAGATGTAAAGCCAGCTTCGATCGCTTTCTTTGCACCTTCGTAAGTTCCGTGGTCAAGATGAATAGCAACTGGTACAGTGATGTTGTAGAATTCCATGATATTCTTAACCATGTCAACAGCATTCTTGTAACCGCACATGTATTTAGCTGCACCTTCAGAAACTCCGAGCATTACTGGAGACTGTTTTGCTTCGCAGCCTAAAAGGATCGCTTTGATCCATTCCATGTTGTTAATGTTGAAAGCACCAATTGCGTAGTGACCTTCGTGAGCTTTGTTAATCATTTCTGTAGCTGATACTAACATTACTCATTTTCCTCCTTGTATATGTTTCACAAGAATAGTTTACTCTAATCGAAACTTCTTGAAAAGAATTTTTCATTTTGTAAACTCATTCAGTTTTTTTCTATGTTAATCCCAATCCTTTCAAGATTGGTTTCCGAGTTTTTTTCTTGTGTAATGCAATTCTCATGAAATATCACAAATTACCTTACTTTAACTTTTAAAAAAAGTAAAGAAAAAGTCCCATCGAAATCAATCGATGGGACTTTTCCTGCTTATGTGCTTCAAAGTTCTGAAAAGAAGTCAAATCATGCAAGCCTTCAAATCGAAGAAATTCAACCCTTTTCATTGTTGAAAAACAATAGATGTTTTCGATTATTCAACGTCTTTTTTAACGTCATCGACAGCGTTTTCTGTATCTTCTACGAGATCTTCAGTTCCGTCTTTAACGTCGTTGGCAGCGTCATCCGCAGTGTCTTTAATTTCATCTTTTGCTGCTTCAGCAGTATCTTTTACATCTTCAGCAGCTTTATCGATATCATCTTCGGCCTTTGCAGCATCGTCTTTTACCTGGTCTTCGACTTTTTCTTCTTCCGTCTTAGCAGGTTCAGAGCTGCATCCGAATACGGACAGAGCAAGAACGCCAGCCAGAGAGAATGCTTCAACAGCATTTCTGATTTTCATCGTTCACATCTCCTTTTGGATGACTGATGTCATCTACCTGCACATCCTAAATACACATGATTTTTATGTCATTTGATTTGATTGTCTTCAAACTCAAAACGATGTTTCCGCTTTCATTTTTCGATTTTAAGACAACACCCGTTTTGACTGCCCTTGGCAGACTTTCAGAAACCTTATTTAACTCCACCAAGATTTGTTGGATGAATTCTGCGGCTTTCACCAGCCAGAAGAACCGGCATGGACAGCGTTTTAATTCGATCCATCAGACGTAAAGCCGCGACTTCTGAATCGTTTTCGTATTTAAACAGATAATGGTTGATCAGATTTTCAAGTGCCAGATTGCTGGAAAAATATGTCTTTTTCTTTTGATTCATTCTTTCATCAAGGATTGGAAACAGGATTTCATCCCGGGTCCAGGGAGTTGCTGCTTCCGAGCCGATATCGTCAAGAATTAAAACATCGCAATGACTCAGATCCCACAACAGTTCTTTTTTGTATTGTTCATCTGCCAAATTCTGCTTTAATTCACTGATCATTCTTGGAAAACGAACAAAGCACACACTCTGGTCTGCCTTTGCGTATTCGTTGGCAAGACCTGATAGCAGATAACTTTTCCCAGTCCCTGCCTGTCCATATAGATAGACTCCAAATTTCATATCAAAACTTCCAAGCAGAGTAACCGCCGCATTAATATAGGCCTGAGGTTCTGCAGGCGAAATTTCAGGCAGATTGACAAGGTGTCCATTGGCATCCATATGATTGATCCAGAAGTTTCTCAGATGAGCATCTCTTTTTTCCTGCTCCTGCCTGTATCTGCAGGGTCTGAGAACTTCCGTCATGTAGCCATCTTCATCGAATTCGAGTTCTTTGCTCATTCCTGCAATTCCCTTTTTTGCATAGGCACAATTACTCAGACCCACACATTCATAACAGGTTTCCTGGTTTTTAAGCCAGTCTGTAAGAATAGACGAATGATCTTCAAGAAATTTCAGATTCTTTTTATTCTGAGAAAGCAGACTGACAATTTTTTTATTTTTTCGCAAAGCTTCAATCTGCTGCTTTCTGTAAGCCACCGCTTCCGGTGATAGATTTTCATAGGGATTTTTCATGTCGGTCCCCTTTCCTTAGAATCCACTATCTAGAGAATCTACTATCCAGGCCAGATGATTCAATTCAATCGTTTGATCACTTGCTCTTAAGTATCTTCACTTTATTTACCGTTGTATTCTTGTTCTCGCACTCTTTTTAATCTTTTATACATGTATTCTTGATTTTGATTGCAGTTAGAATGCTTAACTGCTTCATCAATAATTTAAAAGGCAGAATACTCCAGGAATATTTAAGATTAGAGTTTATTATTTTTTAAATTTAGCCTGCAGTTCCTTGAGCCGGGCCACCAGTTCTTCACTGGCAGGTACCTGCTCCTGGCTTGCTGTTTCCTTGTACCAGTCTGGCAGTGTGCTGCCATCGGCTTTAAGAGGCTGGCTGTTCTTACTTTTCGAATTTTTATTGATTTCTTTGAACAGCCCCTGATTATTGATAAATGCCAAAGCCTGTTCACGAGTTGAAATGTTATTTCTGGCCCAGACGTTGGCTTCGCGGCGAATGATTTTTGGAATAAACTTCATTTCACAGTTTTGCAGACAATAATCAAGCAATGTATTCATCACTTCATTGGAAAAAGCGAACTGTTCACACAGCTTGCGGATAAAATCCTTTTCATCCGGCATGGCTTCAGAACCGTTTTTCTGCAGTCTTTCATAATAGCTAATCGGCGGAAGCTGATAAGGCGATTTTCTGGCCACCTCATCAAGTTGTGGGTTTCTTTTCCTTGAATATTTCAGATCATTTTCCATCTGATCAAAGTTGAATCCGGTTTTATTTTCATTGGTATACCTGGAAGCCAGACGCCGCATATCCTCTTCCTTGATTCCATAAATATTGGCCAGCATAGCGATTTTTTCCTTATTCGCATCCGTACGAAGTCTCGAAGGCAAAGTCCGGTCAGCTCCTCGAAAAAAGATCTGCCAGTTGAATGGGTAGGAGAAATCGAGACGCTCTGGCTTTTGCTTTTGCATGGCCATCTCTTTTTCCATCGTCCAGTGTGAATCAAGACGTTCCGTCTGAATCTTTTCAGAAATATTGGTCAGATCCTTTACAGAGTAGTCCAGCGAATAAAGAGACTTAATCTTCTGAACATATGAACTGTTCATTTCGCTTACGAACAGTCTTCCGAAAATATCATGACGTAAAAAATCACGTGGACTTTTTGGAGGGATGATATACATCAGTAATTCCGTTTCATCTTCATTCGCATAGGTTGCCATCAGTGAAAAGCGCTCAAGCTCTTTTCGACACTGAGTAAACAGTCCGATGTTCATTCCCGTATAGTTCAGAAGATCTTCCATACGATAATTTTCACGCAGCTCTGCCAGCGAGACCAAAACCGTATAGAGAAGGTATGGACGGACTTTAATGAGCGGGCGGTAGAGCAGGCTTAAATACCCCAATGATTTTGAAGAAAGTCCATCACTCATCTTCAGCACACAGGAAACCTTTGTCTGTTCTGGCTGCATGTTTGCACTGAATGTTCCCATTTCGCTCATATACACTTCCCCTTTTTTCTGAATTATCTTCATTTTTAATCGATACAGGATTCATCATATTACTTTGCGGGTTCTGATTCAAAGATTCATCGATGCATAAAAGCCCGATTGAACACGAAAAAATTCAACGCGTTCTGATCGGGCTTGATTTCTAAATATCTTTAATTTCTTAAATAGCCTATACAAAATGATCCTGCTGAATCAGCTTTCAGTTAGTATTTCAGCTTCCCTGAAAGTTTCCAAATGACTCACAGGACGAGTTGAATCCAGATCAACGTCTAATTTGCACGGCTTTCTTTCAGATCCGACCGGAAGACTATAAAAAGCTAAAACACAGTTTCCATCAGGAATGAAGTTTTTCAAGCAGTACATCAAGCTGTGCCTTCAAATCGTTCAGGGATCCATCATTTGTGATTACACGATCAGCCAACTCTATTTTTAAGGAATCCGGCATCTGATGCTTTCTTCTGGCCAGCTGCTGTTCGATATCGATATGACGATTCTGCTTTGTTCTGGCTAATGCAACAGGTTCTGAAGCAGTGACTGTCCAGGTTTCATCAAATCGATCCTGAAGATTCAATTCGAATAAAAGAGGAACTTCGATTACACAGTCTTCTGTCTGTCTGTTAGCCCATTCATCCATTTCTTCGAGAATGAGAGGATGCAGAATTCTTTCATACTGCTTTTTATATTTCGGATTTGAGAAAACAAGCTCTGCAGTTTTCTGTTTATCCTGAAAGCCATTCGGGTCTACATAAAGCATTCCAGCCTCTTTCAGGCTTTCATATCCCTTATTTCCTGGTTCAAGTAGTCTGGCTGATAATTCATCGCAATCGATCGCTGCTAGTCGATCTGAAAGCAGTTTTCGTACGGTGCTTTTTCCAGAACCCATGGTTCCGGTCAGGCCGATCACTTTCTTATCTGACAGGCTGGACATACATAAGTACTCCTTTGATTGACGATCACTTTTTCAATCGTTCCATGACATCTCGAACAGATTTCCTCTGATTTCTGGTGGACTTTGAGTGAATCCTGGTAAGTTCCGCTAAGATGATTGCCATATTCAAAACTCCTGATCGTCGTTCCACCGCTTTTCACACTTTCAGAAAGAATCTGTTTAGCCGCATCTACGATTTTCTTGCAGTCTTCAAGATCCAGATGACTCGATATGCTTCTTGGATCCAGACCCGCATCGAAGAGTATTTCATCGGCATAAATGTTCCCGATTCCTGCCACAATGGACTGATTTAAAAGTGAAGTTTTGATTGCACATTTTCTATTCTTCAGCTTATTGTGCAAATACTTTGCACTGAACTGATCTGAAAGAACATCCGGGCCAACCTTATCAAAAGCAGGCAGCGAATAATAATCCTCTGTTCTGGGATAAACCTGCATTCGCCCAAACTTTCTCGTATCCATGTATAGAAGCCATTTCCCATTATCCAGATGAAACTTCGCATGAATATGCTTGTTAATCTTAGGATCTTCTGGGATCTTATCTTCAATCAGAAATTTACCTTCCATACGCAGATGAGAAATCCAATCGAGATCATCGAGTTCAAAAACAAGGTATTTCCCATGCCTGAAGAATTTATGAAATGTCTGATTAGTCAGTTTCTTTTCCATCTCATGATAATCCATGTTGCCGGAAAGTTTAGGATGGCTGATTTCGACTGAAGTAATCTTATGATTCTGCAGCTGTTCCTGAAGATAATTCAGCACATTCTGGACTTCTGGTGCTTCTGGCATTATTTCGCCTCATACCAGGTCTTGCCTGTATTGACAGAAGCCTGTAATGGAACATTCAGCTTCATTGCCGAATCCATCACTTCAGGAATCAGCTTCTGCATCAGTTCAAGTTCATCTTCCGGAACTCTGAAGATCAGTTCATCATGAATCTGTAAAAGCATTTTACTTTTCAGGTTCTTTTCTTTAATAGCCTGATCCATCCTTAACATGGCAATCTTGATCAGATCGGCAGCCGACCCCTGAATCGGAGCGTTCATGGCTGCGCGTTTTCCAAATTCGCGGGTCATGAAGTTTTTATCTTTTATTTCCGGGATGTATCGGCGTCTGTGCATTAAGGTTTCAACATATCCGTTTTCTTCGCATCCACTGATCAGACCATCCATAAAACGATGAATATTGGGATAGCTCTGGAAATAAGCGCGAATGAAGTTTCGTGCCTGAACTCTGGAAATGTTCAGCTCCTGAGAAAGACCAAATTCGGTCTGACCATAAATAATGGCAAAGTTCACTGTTTTTGCGGTCCGGCGCTGAGCATCTGTCACCTGGTCGGGTTCAACGCCAAAGATGATGGATGCCGTCCGATTGTGAATATCAATCCCTTCCTGGAACGCTTCGATCATGAATTCTTCATTGGCCATATGAGCGAGCATTCTCAATTCGACCTGGGAATAGTCAGCAGAAATGAAATAGTCGTTTTCTGGAGCGACAAACGCCTTTCGAATCTCTCTTCCCTCTTCTGACTTGATCGAAATATTCTGAAGGTTTGGATCTGAGCTGGAAAGTCTTCCGGTCTGTGTCATAGTCTGATTGAAGGTTGTATAGATCTTGTCATCAATAATGTATTTTTTCAGTCCATCGACGTAGGTAGTCACAATCTTGGAATACATTCGATACTCGAGAATATCTTCAATGATTGGATGGGCGTCTCTGAGCTTTTCAAGAACCTCGGCAGCGGTCGACCGCTTTTTCGTGCTTGATTTCAGCTTCAGCTCATCAAAGAGGACTTCTCCTAGCTGTTTTGGAGAACCGATATTAAAGGTATGGCCTGCATATCCATATATTCTCTGAGCGATTTCATCCATTCTGGCCTGATAGTTTTTACCGATTTCGAGCAGAATGGACTTGCTGATGGAAATGCCCTGGCATTCCATTTCGTAAAGAACCCGGGCCAGTGGAAATTCAACATCCCAATACAGTTCATGCAGATTTTCATCTTCGATCAAGGCAAAGAGCTTCTGATCAAGGGCCGGCAGCTCACTGATCCATTTTCCGAAAACCGGAATGGCTCTTTCTTCGGTAAATCCACCCAGTGATTTCTTATTCAGGTCTTTCAGAGAAACCGGCAGCGTGATTTCACAGGCTTCTAAAAGAGCTTCCAGACTGGTTGCTTGAGAATAAAGCAAAAAGGCCGCTAAGTGAAGATCCTTTTGAAAATTCGGAAGAGCAAACCCATTGCGATCAAATAAATGGAGGCTTTCCTTCACATTCCATGTGGTGATCTTTCTTCCATTTTCAAGCAGCTTTTTAAAACTATCATCTTTTAATGCATCCTCTTTATTGAGGTAATAAACCTTATCTGCTTCTTTTTTTGGCGAATTTTCACAAAGCATAAAACCAAACAGGCTCTGCTCCATAAATGGTTTCTGGTCGGCGACCGGCATCAGGATGATTTCATCTTCAGCAGTAAACGGACACTCTGAAGTATGAATAATACTTGCGGATTTGCTTTCCTCAGGCTGTGTTGGAAGTGAAGTCAGTAAGGAGCGCATTTCATATTTCTGATAAAACGTATTTGGATTTTTCTCGTTTGGATTATACATCAGATCGGCAATATCAAAAGGCAGCTTCATCTGAGTAAAGATGGTTGCAAGTTCCTTGGACAGAAGAGCCGAATCCCTGCCTTCTTCGAGATATTCATGACGTTTGCCTTTAATTTCGTCAAGATGGGCATAGGTTTCTTCAATGCTTCCATATTTATGAAGCAATAACAGAGCTGTCTTTTCTCCAATATGTTTAACCCCCGGGATATTATCAGATGGATCCCCCATCAGCCCCTTGAGATCGATAATCTGAATTGGTTTAAGACCATACTGTTCATCAATGGCTGCCTCATCCATCACCGCCATTTGATTGACTCCCTTTTTCATCATCAAAACTTTCGTATGATCATTGACCAGCTGCAGCAGATCCTTATCACCAGTCAGAATAGAAACGTCCATATCTTCGGCTGCTTTAGCCATTGAACCGATGATGTCGTCCGCTTCATATCCTTCCTGCTCATAACGGACAATTCCATTTTCGTCCAGGAATTCACGTACAATCGGCATCTGGACGATCAGTTCTTCATCCAAAGGCTTTCTGGTTCCTTTATAGTCATCAAATTTATCGTGCCGGAAGGTTTTCTTGCCAGCATCCCATGCGACCAGAATGGCATCCGGCTGCATGGTGGAGATGGCTTTGTTCAGCATGGAAATAAAACCGAAAACCGCATTGGTTGGAATTCCGGTCGATGTACTCATCGGATTGGTATAAATTGTCGAATAGTAGGCTCTGAACAAGACAGAGTTTCCATCGACAAGCAAAAGCTTTTTCATAGCGTATTTCCTTTCAGCAAAGTTATAATCAGTGCTTTTCCCTTTCATCTTATCACTAAGCTGCCTGCCTTTTTAACGGACAGAACCTTTCGGATCTCTCGAAAAAAGTCCTGCTTTCACCAGAAGGCAGGACTTCGACTTTACAATTGTCTATACGTTTTTTGAATTACAAATATTCGGTGGCTTTCTGAGCTTGCATTTTAGCCAGCAGCTTCTTTTCATGCTTTCTTTCCAGATGTCGCTGAATCAGGAAGAATCGAACCATTACATTATCTGCAAACATGACGGTCACAATACAAATTGCGCTCACAAAGATCGTGACAGCCTCCATTCGATAAAGCCAGAAGAAAAAGCTGACACCAATGGCTCCTGCACTTCTCATCCACAGATAAGAGAAGAGATCAAAAACTGTAACCATCAGCAGGTAGACCAGAAACTGTCTGGTATGGTTATTCATCCAGTTCTGAAAGAAGCCGATCAGGACGGCTAATCCAACAAACGAAACCCAGATAAAGAGCGATCCGCTTCCAAAAAGCATGCCATAAGCAATGGCTGCTAATGAGCTGATCAGAAAGCGAAGCAGGATTGGCTTATCACGAACAAAAACAAGCAATCCAATCAGATACCAGTGCCAGAGGATGGAAAATCCGGTGTATTGAAAGTTTAGCGGCAGGCCGTAAGAAAGAACTGAGTCCAGCAGTCCCAAAACCGAAAAACCGATCAGAATTGCTGTCTTTTTTCTCATGAAATGACTCCGTTGCCAATAACGGTCACATAAGTAAAAGAATTCATATTTTTTACAGGCTGAACATAGATGGTCGAGATGATCGCATCATCACTCATCTTTACACCTGTAACTGCTCCGATATAAATACCGGAAGGATAGTTCCCGCCCTTACCGGAAGTAGAAACCAGCTGCCCTGGAGAAACGAGTGCTTCATGATCAAACAAAGTCACTTCATAGCGGTTTTCCCTGGCATCATATCCACGAAGAACTCCTTCAACTGAACTTCCATCCTCAAGGGAAATCTGTACGGCAATATCGTTTGTCATTTCACTTGAACTGAGCAGACGAACTACCGAGGTATTATTCTGAACAGATTCAACAAGTCCGACGGCTCCATCACTTGATACAACCAGCATATTTTCTTCAATCGAAGAAGAACTTCCAGCCGAGATTGTAAACGTCTGATCCCATGCATCAAGAGGTCTGGAAATGACTCTGCAGGAAACTTCAACCGCCGCTTCCTGAGCATTTTTCATTTCGATCAGTCCTTCGAGCTCTGCATTCTTACTTCGTTCTTCTTCGTAAAGAGTCTGATAGGATCTCTGGTCTGCCAGCTGCTGATTCAAATACTCATTGTCATCATAAACATGCCAGAGATTGGCGACATCCTGGATCATGCTTCCAGCTGATGTCAGAGGATAGTCAATCAATCCATATTTAATATAGGTCCAGGCACTGTAGCCGAGATTTGATATCGTCTTCTGCCTGAGTCCCAACATGGCGCACGAGATTACAATCAATAACACATTGGCAATGATCAGCCCTCGCTGAAGCTTGGTAAATCGTCTCATCTGATCGTCCTTTCTTTCGGTTCAAAGTATCTAACCAATTATACAACGCCCCTTAAGACGGAAGATGTGATTTTCCTCTTACAAAATCAAACAGATGATATTTTCGGGAAATTTCCTGTCTCTTTAAGTGTTTTCGAAATTTAAATTTTTCTTCGTATTTCTCTTCGAATTACTTTGGGCGTTCAGTTTCGTTGCTGAGTATTCAATTGATTTATGGGAGGTTTATTTGAAAGTATCAAAAAGATCAAACGAAACACAAGAACATAAAAAAAAGGGGCTATGCATAGTCCCCTCCTTCTACATCAAGATATTCTTCCAGAGTAATTCCTTTGGACATGATTTCTCTTGCCGCTTCTTCTCCGACATATCGTAAATGCCATGGCTCATATGAATAACCGGTAACATCTTCCTTATCCTGTGGATAGCGAACGATAAATCCATAGTCAGCACAATTTTCTCTGATCCATGCAGCTTCTGGTTCACTGGTAATTAATTCGCCGGCGGTATTGATCAAATCGTGGGTCAATCCAGTCTGATGTTCAGAATAACCAGGTCTGGCTGAAATCTTATCCGCTTCTTCTACACCATATTGTTCTACATAGCCGTTATACAGCTGTTCCTGATAGGTGTAGTCTCTAAAACCAGAAGTTGTATTCTGAACATCCAATCCGTGAGACTGCATTGCAGCGATTAATTCCTGAACTTTCTGTTCTGCGAGAGGATCATTGCCTGGATTAAAGTCAGCAGGCAATGGATGTTTCTTGTTTGAGATCAGAATTCCATCAACAACTGTCGTTCCATTTTCAATGGAAACCTGATGTTTTTGCGAAACTGACGGTTCAGAAGATTCGGCGCTCTGTTTGGCCAGGACTACGACAGAAACTTTGTGTTTATTTCCATCCGCATCCATAACGTCAATGGTGTAGGTTCCTGGCACATAATTTCCCTGATCATCTTTTGCAATGGAATCTTCAAAACTCAGATCTGTTGCACTGAAGCCTCCGTTTACAAAGTCTTCGGAGGTCAGTTGATGATCCGTAGAAATTTCTATGGTGGTAATTTCTGAACTATTATGCGATGCAGTTTGGCCAGGAACTTTGTGGCATGAACTGAGTTTCAGAACTAAAAAAATCACCAGCACTAACAGCAGAAGCAGAACAACACCCAGCAGTATTCTCCGATTTCGAATTCGTCTCTTTCTTCTTTTTCTGGCTTCTGGTGATCTTGGATTATGATGTTCTGTATTTTTTGTCATTCTTATCCCCCTGAAATAGCTGGACTCTTCAAGAATTGATCGCTTTGATTCTGGTAATGAGCTAAGAAGAGTTATTGTTATTTTATACTGAGTTATATTTCCTTTATATCACAATTTTATAGTCTCTTATATATTTTCGTACTCTGTTATTCAATCTGTTTTTTTATTTCTGATCAATTCATTACTTTAAATTTTCAAAAGGTAATCTGAATTTATTTAGTTCTTTATTCGCAGAGAAGTAATACTTATTGACATAAAAAATTTCCAATGTCGTTAAGTTAAGGAGTGTCTTCCATGCGGAATTCGCTCCTCGTTTTTTTGATTTTTAACACAAGCAGTGGAGTTGCTCCAAAAGTTTATAAATTATCCGAATATGGCACTTGACAGACCGAAGCTCGGAACTAATCCATAATCCGAAGGATTTCGGAGGTGGTTATTTTGACCCATTCGAAATCCCCTAAACAGTATCGCCAAATCTTCTATTCTTACCTGGACGGTCTGGC
>NZ_MPJW01000123.1 GCF_001945525.1 Ileibacterium valens | reverse complement strand
CGGGAGAACATGTCTTCAGATGCAGGACATGAGATTATGGTCAGCCGGAGCATTCAGGCGGAAGGAACCTTCGGAGATCTTAAAGAAAACTACAGATACAGCCGATTGAGACGCCGGGGACTGGAAAACGTAAAATTTGAGGTGCTTATTGTGGCCATGGGACACAATATCAGAAAATTAAACAACAGAAATCGGATGAGTTGCCCAGAACTCGAACGTTATGGAAAATTAAAGGAGCAGAAAAGCGAAATCTGAAAAAGATTATAAACAGTCTTTTTGAGTTTTGGCTCTTTTCAGTGCGTTCAAAAATTGACTTGAGCGGAAAAACACATCATAAAACAGGATTGAATCAGATAAAAAGCATAGAAAAAGGGGCTGTAAATCTCGCTGATGAAAAATCAGTCGAAATTTAACAGCCCCTTTGTTATTTATTGTCTTGCGGCTTTTATTTCTTGATTTGTGATTTTGTTAAATTTGGAGAAACTGCAGGCGCAGCCTGTTCTTGCTTCTGTGAAGCAAACTTTCCAGCTTCTGTTAAAGAAGCGGTAAGTCCAACCATCGACTGAATATCCGATGGAATAATCAGTTTAGTCGCCTTGCCATCTGCGGCTGTAGAGAAGGCTTCAATGGCTTTTAAGCGAAGAACGGTTTCGTCAAGATTTGCTTCCTGAAGATACTTCAGACCTTCAGCGGTTGCCTTTTGAATCGAGCGAATGGCTTCGGCTTTACCATAAGCCTCTTCGATCATGGCCTGTTTGCTGGCCTGAGCTCTCGATACAGCAGCCTGGTTCTGACCTTCAGCAACCAGGATTGTTGATTCTTTTTCACCTTCAGCACGAAGAATCTTTTCACGTCTTTCACGTTCTGCCTTCATCTGTTTTTCCATGGCTTCCTGGATTGTTTTTGGGGGCATGATGTTCTTTAATTCGACACGATTGATTTTGATTCCCCATGGGTCAGTCGCATCATCCAGGGTCGCACGCATCTTTGTATTGATGTCGTCACGGCTGGTCAGGGTCTTATCAAGATCCATTTCTCCAATGATATTTCTTAATGTTGTTGCAGTCAGGTTTTCAATCGCATTGAGCGGATTTTCTACACCATAAGTGTAAAGTTTTGGATCAGTAACCTGATAGAAGATCACCGTATCGATATGCATCGTTACATTATCCTTGGTGATAACAGCCTGAGGAGGAAAGTCAGCGACCTGCTCCTTGAGATCTACCTTATTGGCAATAGAGTCAATAAATGGAACTTTGATATGAAGCCCAACTGTCCAGGTTGCTAGATAGGCCCCTAAACGCTGAACGACATAAGCATGAGCCTGAGGAACGATACGAACACAATCAAGAAGGATTGCGGCCAGGATAACCAGGATAACGGCAATGACAATAATAGGAGTTAATGCTGATAACATTCTAATTTTCACCAGATCTTTCTAGTATTCTGCAATCCATTGAGCTTGTAATTCATGAACAATGAATTACAGTTTTACAATTCTTTCATTCGTAATTTTTATTTTTTAATGATCATTCTGTTTTTGTTCTAAAAATCCAATTCAGACTTTCGTCAAATTTAAATTTAAGTCTATGTCTGTTTTCCTGGATTCCTGTCTTCTAAAATATTCTACATTTTTTAACCGATTCTATGTCAACTTTGAGGTTAAGGCAGTTTTGGCGGCTGATCAATCATGGAGACCACCAGTTTGACTCCACGAATTTCCCGTATTCGAACCAGATCTCCCTGTGCAATCGGCTGGTTATTTGCAGAAATGGCTTTCCAGTCCTGTCCATTGACCAGAACTCTTCCGCCCTTAACAGGCTCAATTTCAGTAGTCACCGTTCCTACCGCATTTTTTAAGCGTCCCAGAGCATCAGGTTCGTTCACTGGATGAAAGTGTTTTTCAAGCCATCCGCGACAGGTAATTAATAAGGCTGCTGAGACAAAGAAGAACGCTGCGGCCTGAAAAGCAATTGGAAAATGCAGCAGTGCCAGAATCAGTGCTGCAATTGCTCCGCCGACAAACCATATGGACACAAGTGCAGTCGTTGACAGTTCCAATACGAGCATGGCCACGATCGCAATAATCCAAAATATACTCATGTTCATCCGGTCACCTGCTCGCATTTATCTGATATTTTCTGCTGTTCACATTAGAAAATACTAGGTCATGTTTTATTCCCCTTTCGTCCGAGAGGAAACGACGAACTCCGGTCTGCCTGATCAGAAGATCCGGAACCGGGGGTATAGTTCTCCAGGGGCTTAAATTCCCGCACGGCCTGCGGTACATATCAAATCCATTGCTCTGTCTTCTATGGATGGATTTGTTTTTTTTCTATTACAGACTCATTTTGATCTTTGCGAGCTTTTCCTTTCTTTGTTGATTTGATCTGCTCTGAAGACATTCGAAAGATTGGGTTTTTCTTCCTGTCTTCAGACACTGCATCTTGGCGTCAATATAAAGGGCCTTATTGTCTGTAAAAGAGGACAAAAAACGAAACATTAAAGCAAAAAAACGAAACATTAAAACATAGTGGTTTGAAGATCAAGCACAGTATAAGCGGCAGTATCCCGAAGATTATGAGCTGCATTGAGGTCACGCTCTTCGGTATATCCGCAATCTGGGCAGACGAAAGTCCGATCGGAAAGCTTCAGAGCCTTATGGACATGTCCGCATTGATGGCATGTCTTACTGGAAGGGTAACGACACTCAGCCAAACGGAACTCGATCCCTCGTTTGGCCCACTGAAACTGGACGTCTGTTCTAAAGGCGTACCACTGCATCTGAGCAATGGCATGAGCAAGTTTTCGGTTCTTCATCATGCCGGCAATATTAAGATCTTCCATCGTGATGTAGGACGGATACAGATCCATGATCCGGGCAACCGTCTGCCTGCGGTATGTATTTCGGGTGTTGTTCATCTTTTGTTGAACAGTCTGTAATCGTTTCTGCGCTTTGTTCAGATTGCTCCTGGTTGGCCTATTGTCTGGATCCTTTTTCTTCCTTGCTCTGTAAGCTTTTAGCTTTCGAGAATAGATCCGCGAAAGATGCTTTAGCTTTCTGAGTTTTCGTTTCATCGGACGTTTCTTATTGATGTTTGCAAAGACCTCTTTGTTAGAGAGAACAGCCAATTCCTTGATCCCGAGGTCGATACCAATACCATCTGAATCTTTACGATAAGAAGGAACAGAATCGACTTCGTACTCGACATAGACACCCATATACCATCTGCCGTTCTTCTGTCCAATCCGTCCTTTTACAATCTCAACTTCATTTGGAACATAAGTCGGAATTCGACCTTTCTCCTTGAGGTGCACTCGTCCAAGTTTTGGTACCTGGACATAC
>NZ_MPJW01000145.1 GCF_001945525.1 Ileibacterium valens | reverse complement strand
CAAAAGGCGGAAATCTTCCGTTTCCGACTTTCCTGAGAGGAAAGCTGGAGCACAGAGAAGATTTCCGCCTTTGATGGTATTCAGGGATAACCGGGAATAAAAGCCCGTGCAAATTTCAAAAGGTTACCATCGAAATGCGCAAAGCAAACAAAAGTTACGACTTCATCGCCAGACAGCTGGGTCTGACAAAGTCTGCTGTCCAAAACGTGTGCAGACAAGCCGGTCTTGCCGGAAAGAAAGCCAAGCAGCGGAAAAGATGCAAACACTGCGGAGCCCTTCTTCCCGAGGATGCTCCGAAAAGAAAGATCTTCTGCTGTCAAAAGTGTCGGGAAGACTGGTGGAACAAGCACCAGCATCTGGTCCATAAGCGAAACCCGGTTATCACTTACTGCAAGACCTGCGGCAGCCCGATCGAGAATTACAAGAGCTATCAGAAGCAGTATTGCAATTCCCATTGCTTCCACATGGGCAAATTTGGTCGCGACAAAGCCGTCAATTTGAAGTAATCCTTACATCGAATTTACTGGATAATGTGGCCTTTCAGAGTGATATATGGACCAACGAAAGGAGATCCGCATGATCAGAAAACTGAAAAGGGTCGCAGCCTATTGCCGGGTTTCTGTGGAATCCGAGCTGATGCAGTCCTCCATCACAAACCAGATCGCCCACTTCACCAACAAGATCAATGACAATCCACTGTGGCAGAACGCAGGTGTGTTTGCAGACTACGGCATCAGCGGTACCAACACCAAGAACCGACCTCAGTTTAACCGGATGATTGCATTGGCTTTGCAAGGCAAGATTGATCTGATTCTGGCCAAGTCTATCCAGCGATTTGCGAGAAACACCGTCGACCTTTTGGCAACCATCCGCCAGCTCAAAGAACACAACGTGGAGGTGTTCTTCGAGAAAGAAAACATCTCCACATTCAGCCATGATGGAGAACTCATGCTATCCATCATGGCTTCTTTTGCCCAGGAGGAAAGTCGCAGCATATCCGACAACGTCCGCTGGGGTATCAAGAAGCGCTTTGAGCAAGGAATTCCAAACGGACGAAACCCGGTCTTCGGATACGACTGGAAAGGAGACGATCTGGTCGTAAACGAGAACGAAGGCTGGATCGTGACAAAGATGTTTCAAGACTATGCCAACGGAATGCGCGTTCGAGACATTCTGGAGTGGATGAATCAGACCGGTGTGAAGACCCGGAAAGGCAATAAATTCCAGGCAGCAACGATTAAAGCCATCCTGAGAAACCCGACCTACACAGGTGTCCTTCTTCTTTGCAAAGAGTATGTCGGTGATCCGATTGTCCATGATCGGCACAAGAATCAGGGAGAGCTCCCTCAGTATCTGGTGGAAGGCCATCACGAACCGCTGGTGGACGAAGAAACCTGGCAGAAAGCTCAGGAACGGACCGAGCAAAATCGTCGTTCAAATATGAGCCGAAAAACGATCAACGCCTTTACGGGAAAGCTGAAATGCAAAGACTGCGGACGAAATTTTCAGAGAATCACTCAAAGATACAAAGGAAAGCTCACCTTGTATTGGCAGTGTTACTCCAGAAGAAACCACCTGGCAGAGTGCCATTCCATCGATCTTGATGAACCAACCCTTGAGACCATTGCAGCCAGAATGTTGGAAATGAAAAAGTTCGACCCTACCTTTTTTCGCGCTCAGGTAGAAGCAATCGAAGTCGAACCAGATGGAACCTTGGAGTTCCATTTCACAGACGGAAGGAGAAAGACATGCAAGTACGAAAAATCCCAGTAACCAGAACAATGGCCAGAGTTCAGCCAATCATCGCAAGAAAGAACGTTGCCGCTTATGCCAGAGTTTCAACCGACCGAGACGAGCAGCAGACCAGCTACGAAACCCAGGTTTCTTATTACGAGAACATGATCCGCGAACGAGCGGATTGGAACTTTGTGAACGTCTATACCGACGAAGGCATCAGCGGAACGAGCACTGCTCACCGTGAAGGCTTCAAGCAGATGATCCAGGATGCGCTGGACCATAAGATCGACTTGATCATCACCAAGTCCGTCAGCCGGTTTGCCAGAAACACAGTCGACTCGCTGACCACCATTCGTGAGCTGAAAGAGCACAACGTGGAGGTCTTCTTCGAGAAAGAGAACATCTGGACCTTCGATGGCAAAGGCGAGCTGCTGTTGACCATCATGTCCTCCCTGGCGCAGGAAGAAAGCCGCAGCATTTCTGAGAACGTGAAATGGGGCGTCCGGAAAAAATATGAAGAAGGATCCTACCGCATCCCTTACGGAAACCTCATGGGCTACACAAGAGCAGAAGATGGTGGCGTTAAGATTGTTGAGGAAGAAGCCAAAGTGGTCCGTTTGATCTTTAAGATGTTTCTGGAAGGCAGTACCTACACAGACATCAAGAACTATCTGGAGAGCCAGCACATCAAGACCAAGTTTGGCAGGGATAAATGGGACCGCAATGTCATCAAGCAAATGTTGATGAACGAGAAATACAAAGGCGACCTGCTTCTCCAGAAGGTCTATACGCCAGACTTCATCACGAAGAAACAGGTCAAGAACAAGGGCGCCATTCCTTCCTACTACATCACCAACTCCCACCAGGGCATCATCAGCGTGGAGGATTTCGATAAGGTCCAAAAGATCATCAAAGACCGCAAGTACAGGTTTGGTAAAGAGCGGCTAGGCTGCCACACTCCATATCCATTTAGCCACCGGGTTCAATGTGCTGTTTGCAAGTCCTGGTACACCAGAAGCGTTACCACAAGGTCGAACGGAAAGAAAGTACCGGTGTGGTTATGCTGGAAGAACAAATACGAGAGCGACCAGCGTTGCCCATCACATCAGGTAATGGAGACCGTGTTAGAACAGGAATTTGTGAACGCGGTTAACGAACTGCTCCAAGATAAACAGAGTATTCTCGACGAATGGAGTGAAAAGTTCGACGCTACCTACAATACCGAAAAGCTCCAAACCAGAGCCGATCGCATCCAGGCAAGGATGGAGAAGATCGCTGAGAAGGCCGAGAAGCTGATTGAACAAACACCCGCCAACTTCAACGAAGCCTACAATGAGCTTCTCATTGAGTACGAGCAACTGGAGAAAGACCACGCAAAGCTGGCTGCCAAGATCAGAGACCTGCAGTATGAAGGCGAACGAATGCAGCATTACTTGGAGCTTCTCCAAAAGCTGGACCATGTGGATGCGTTCGATGGCGATCTGGTCAGAGCACTGGTTGACAGTAACCTTTTGAAATTTGCACGGGCTTTTATTCCCGGTTATCCCTGAATACCATCAAAGGCGGAAATCTTCTCTGTGCTCCAGCTTTCCTCTCAGGAAAGTCGGAAACGGAAGATTTCCGCCTTTTG
>NZ_MPJW01000275.1 GCF_001945525.1 Ileibacterium valens | reverse complement strand
GCTCAGAAACAGACATTGGCTACTCTATCTTATGTCTGTTCCTGAGCCTTTCAGCCCCCATTTTGATCACCCAAACTGTTAACTTATAAATCACCCAAATTGTTAACTTTTTTATTGACTACGAACAGTCATATCTACTTATCGTTAATTCCGTTTTCTTGACAAGCAATCAAAAATCGACGCTTTTTGACTGAAATCTCATCCTGATTTAAGAAAAAGTAAAATAATTCGAGAAATTTGTGTCGAAACCAAATTTGCGGTGGATAAGGAAGATGTATCGAATACTGTAATTCGATCTTACAGGATTCGATACATTAACAATTTTTTGATGCAAACCATTTTAAACCGGGATAAGCCAGAAAAAAGAAAAGGGAACCTGCCTTATCTGGCTGTTCCTTAGAAAGGAACGGGTACTAATTTGAAAACAAATCTCTTATTTTTCCAGCCCGTAAAAAGGTATGATAGAAAACTTTGAAATCAGATATCCAGATTCAGATACCATGCTGGTTCAATTTAAGAAGCCAGAGATGCTTGATCGATCGATTTTAGGCCGAATTGAGAATGATCTGAATACACTGCCTTTTTCGATCAGTGAATCCAGGAATGACATTCTGATCTATTCTGTAAAAAACCTGATACCGCTGAGTTCATTTCTTGAACAATACAGCTTTTCTCAGACCGAAGGCTATCAGTTTCTGATCAACCTGCTCAGTAAGGTCGCCAGCGTGCATCGAACAAAACCCATTCTGCTCGATCTTCACACGATCTTCTGTTCATTTTACGGAGATGAAATCTACTTTGCGGCCATACCGGTCGCTTTGGAATATTGGATGTTTCAAAAGGAAGAAAACCTGAATTTTATAAACAGACTCTCTGAAGTATTCACCACTGATGATGCTTTTGAAATTATCGGTTACCTGAAAATGATGATGAAGAAGCCAGGCTTTTCTTTTCAGTCACTCATCTATGGTCTTGAAGATCTTGAATGTACTTATTATCCTCGAAGTTTCTGGAAAAGATCGCAGCCTTATCCACCGTTTCGAGCAACCCACGCCATTCGGCCAAAACAGGAATTTCTTCATTCAAATGAAATCAGAGCGGATGGATTGAAATCGGAAGTTGTAGAGCAGAAAACGCACAACCCCAATTCTAGATTTTCCTTTGCCAGCCGATCATCCCGAAAAAGGAAAACAAATTCTGATTCAGTGAATTCCGGCCGAATCGAGAAGACCTCACTGAACAGACATCTGAAAAATCCAGATCCTGAAATGGAAAATTCTCCTTATCAAATGGAAGAACACTTGGATTCGAAAAGAAATGATCAAAAAATTGCAAAATTTGACTCTGAAAACAGATTGATTGGATCCAATCAACCCACACGATCAAATCAGGTCTTCTATGATCAATTTTTTGAAACAAGGGATAAAGAGGATCCTTTTCAAAACTATACAGGTCTCAAAGAAGAGGTGTTTCAATCGGATCCCTTTAGTGCCTTAACACAAACATCTGCCTTTACTGAATCAACAGAAACCAGTACTGAAGCCCCAACGCAGCTGCTGATCATTGAACCTGAAGCAAGTGGATGGATTGAAATTAAAAATCGCAGATATTCATTGTCTAAAGCCGAAACCATCATCGGCCGTCATCCAGACTGTGACATTGTACTCAATATGCCTGATGTCTCAGGTCATCATGCCAGGATACTTTTTGAAAACGGAAGATATTATCTTTCAGTATTAAACAGCCGCAATGGAACCTTTATTGAAGACCATCAGGTGATCCGAAAAATGAGATTGCGTGAAGGAATGCATCTTCGGTTTTCATCACAGGAGGCCATCTTCCATGAAAAGCAGATATCAGTTTAAGAAGGGGCTCAAAAATAAAGGCGGACTGTGCGTTATGAAGGTCTTTGATCTTCAGAAGCAGCAGGATCTTTTAGCTAAGGCTATTCTGAAAAGCTGTCCACAGATTCTTCTGCAGCAGGCAAAAAGAGAAATCGATCTGCTTTCAAAAGCGTCGATGGATGGATTTCCAATTCTTGAAGATCTGGAAAACAACTGTGAGCATTTGATTCTTTATGAAACCTATATCGAGGGAAAGAATCTGAATGAATGGCTCAAAGACAGGCCGTCAAAAAAGAGAAGAAAAAAAGTCTTTCTTGAAGTCTGTGCAAGAATTGAACATTGTCATGAGCTTGGCTATCTGTACATGGATCTAAAACCTGAACACATTTTAGTTGGTGAAAATGACCAGACCTGGCTCATTGATTTCAATGCGATTATTCCCATTGGTTCGACGCAGGTCATTCTGTCCAATGAGCTGGCTGTGCCACCTGAAAATGGACTTCTCAAGCTCAATGAGCAGGCTGATTTTCCAGGGCTGGGAACGATTCATCGATTATTATTTGGACCTTCCAACTTTTCGTGGACCTGCATTCAGGAAGATCGAAATCAACGCTTTAAGTCATTGGAAGCCTTAAAAAAAGCTGCATTTCCAGACCGCAAATTACCAATTATGGTCTGTGGAATTTTCATGATGGTTCTTGGTGTGTTCTTTATTCCAATCCTGAACGGTAAAAATGCTGCTTCTAAAGAAAACCAGATGTTGCAGACGGAGTTTCATCTGGATGCTTCCATGTTTGAACAGACTCATCTTGAAGATGAAATTCTGAAACTTCTTCAATCGACAAAGGTTCAGGATTCATTCAATGAACCAGCATCAGTAAAAAAACTGATTGATCAGGTGGCTGGTTTCTCAAAACAAAATCCATTTCTATCCAGATTGCTTTTGCAAAAAGTAAATGTTCCCGAAGATCTTCAATCCGGAAAGAACTGGATAAAAATATTAACCTCGGCTGATCAAAAGGCAAAGGCTGAAGCGTTTGATCCCTGGATCAGGGAAGTTTTCGAATCCTTTGAAACAATGGATCAAAACCAGAAAAAAGAACCTGAAAATTCCGGAAATTTTAAAGAATTGGAAGAGCTGCTTTATTCCTTAAGTCTTCATCAGATTCAGGTTAAGACAATTGAGCGATCACGGATTAATGAGATGCTGCAAAAATCGGATCAAAAAAATGGCGATCAAAAATTTTCGCTTGCGGTAATCCAATACGTCTTAATGGATTATTCATTGTCGAATCAGCTATTCGATATTCCAGATGCAATCATCAAAAATCTCGAAAAGGATCAAAAAAGTGCAGGGCTTGTCCAAATTTACAGACAACTCAGAATTCAGAACATTCAATGATCCGATCAGAATGAAAGGTATCCCATGTCAAGGACACAAAAAAGAAAGATATCCCTGAATGTGGACAACTTTGAGTAACACTTCAGTTAATCCAGATGTTTACGCAGGAAAAACAACCAGACCAACTGGACATGAATTATCTGTTCATTGTTCGCAGATGACAGAGTGCATTCAGAAACAGGTTCTGCCAAGGGGAAAAGCGAAGCGGCCCTTGGCGGGTTCTGGGTCTGAATGCGACGATGGATCGCGAGTGATGAGCAGGTAATTCCCCCACTGAT
>NZ_MPJW01000087.1 GCF_001945525.1 Ileibacterium valens | reverse complement strand
GAACGATCCGGGCAGTCTGCCAGACCGTCCAGGTAAGAATAGAAGATTTGGCGATACTGTTTAGGGGATTTCGAATGGGTCAAAATAACCACCTCCGAAATCCTTCGGATTATGGATTAGTTCCGAGTTTCGTTCTGTCAAGTGCCATATTCGGATAATTTATAAACTTTTGGAGCAACTCCACTGCTTGTGTTAAAAATCAAAAAAACGAGGAGCGAATTCCGCATGGAAGACACTCCTTAACTTAATGACATTGGGAAAATCTGAAACATAAAAAATCACAACAATTTTGACCATAATACCTGTCTGACCAGATTTATGACTCATTTAGACCATGAGATTAAATGGATCTGATAATCATGTATTATAGAGACAGAAATCAACTGATAAGTGATTAATACTGAAAGTTTCAATTCACCGTCTGCTTTCAGACTTGCTGCAAAAAGAAAATGAACAGTATAGTACTAGCATAGAAAAGTACAAACAATTGAATTATAAGTAATCAAATTACCAAAGTTTTAAATAAGAATTACCCTTAAATGCTTTATTCAGTGAATTTGAATATTCAAACATAGTTAGAAAAATTTGATTGCGCAGTGCATCAAGATAGAAACGCCCGACAATTGAATATCCCAGAACTACAAATTATTAAGTAAAGCAGCTAAAAACAGGAATTTGAACTTCAGTCTTCGTTCAGCGAAATTCCGAGGATGAAGCGATTGATCATTACAGTTAGATAGCGGCCAGATCCAGATTGTTCAGACTGACCAAAACGAATCTTTTATAATATCAGTGTTCTTAAAAACTTTAAGGAACGAATTATGAGTATATGGATTAAAAATGTTGAGTTTTGTTTTGGAACTATCTTCAATCAGTTTTTGAATAGTCAATCATGTAAAGTCTGATCAAATAATGAAAACCTTTTTGGTTTTCGAGAGTTCTTAAATAGGTTAAGACCAAAAATATCAGTAAATTCATAAACTGCCGCAGCCCGGACGAGTAAAAAAAACGTCTGGGCATTTTTATGCCTGTTTCTTCAGAGATAAACAGGTAAATCCGCTTTGATAATGATAAAGAAGTTGGAGAAATTTACCTTGTTCCAATGCTATAATTTAACCAGTGATGTGAACTTTATAAGGAGGAAATTTAAATGTCTGTTGTTGAAGAACGGTACGAAAAATGGGTCAATTCACCAAACCTGGATGAGAGTTATAAAGAAGTTCTTGAAAGCATGAATTCAGAAGAAAAGAATGACGCATTTTATACCACTATTGAATTCGGTACAGCTGGTATGAGAGGTCTGCTTGGTCCAGGTACCAACCGAATCAATCTTCATACGATTCGTAAAGCAACTCAAGGCTTTGCGGATTACATTAAAGAACATGGTGAAAAAGCCTGTGAAGAAGGTATCGCCATCGGTTATGACAACCGTCATATGTCAAAAGAATTTGCTTTTGACTGTGCAAAGCTGCTTGCAAAGAATGGAATTCGTTCTTACGTATTTGAAAGTCTGCGACCAACACCAGAACTAAGCTTCGCGGTACGCCACCTCGGATGCTTTGGCGGAATTATGATTACTGCCAGTCATAACCCAAAAGAATACAATGGTTACAAACTTTATGATGAAAAAGGATGTCAGCTGATCCCATCACTGGCTTCTCAGGTCATTGATAAAGTAAATGCCATTGAAGATGAACTGGCGATCAGCTCCGATATTACACCTGAGCAGGAAGCACTCTACACGGTAATTGGTGCTGATGTCGATCGTCCTTACTATGATGCAGTTGAAAGTATTCAGCTAAATCCAGAAGTTGAAAAGAACATCAAGATTGTATTCTCTCCTGAACATGGTACTGCAAATGTTCCTGTTCGTGAAATTTACAAAGAAACTGGTTATGATGTAATTCCTGTACTGGAACAGTGCACACCTGATCCAGATTTCTCTAACACTCCAACACCTAACCCGGAACAGCCGGGAGCTTATGAATTAGCTCTTAAATATGCTAAAGATAATGATGCAGATATTATCCTGGTTTGCGATCCAGACGCAGACCGTATGGGTGTAGGTGTTAAACACGATGGTGAATACGTGGTTATGACTGGTAACCAGTCTGGTGCTGTTCTTCTAGAATATATTCTTTCTCAGCTTGAAGAAAAAGGGCAGATGCCTACCAATCCAGTAATGTTCAACACGGTTGTAACCAGTGATCTTGGTGAAAAAGTTGCTGCTGATCATGGGGTTGCGACTGAAAAGACTCTGACTGGATTCAAATTCATCGGTGAAAAGGTTGCCAAATACGAACAGTCTGGTGAAAGAAATTATGTATTCGGTTATGAAGAATCCTATGGATCTTTGATTAAACCATTTGTTCGTGATAAAGATGCGCCACAGGCTTGCCTGATGTTAGCTGAAGCTGCTTCTTATTACAAAAACAAAGAAGGTAAGGACCTGGTTGATGTTCTGAATGATCTTTATGCTAAACATGGAACTTACGAAGAAACTCAGGTTGCTTTATCTCTAGAAGGAGAAGCTGGAGCTAATCGTATTAAACAGATCCTTTCTGACTTAAGAACTGATGGACTGACTGAAATTGCTGGAGTACCAGTAGTACGTTTTGAAGATTACAAAGAATCCGTCATTAAAGAAGATGGAAAGACTGAAGAACTCGAAGGCTTTGTTAAGTCTGATGTTCTGAAATACTATCTTGAAGATGGTAGCTGGATTGCAGTTCGTCCTTCTGGAACTGAACCAAAATGTAAATTCTACTATTGCGTAAAAGGTACTGATAAAGCCGATGCTCATGACAAAACTTTGAAGTATCAGAAAGCAATGGCAGAAATTACAGGTACAGCGGAATAAGTTCGATAAAATTAGATTTAAAATACTGGATTTAATTATAATCTGATGAAATTAGAGTAGGTATCTTCTAAAGATGCTTACTCTTTTTTTGTATTCTGAAAAAGAGGTTGTCAGCATACAAAAAACTATAAGAATTTCATCAATAGACTTGTCACAAGAAAAAATGAGGAGTATTTTTAAAAAGCTGATTCGAAAATCAGTGGCTTGGAATATCCAAACTCCTTTATCTAAGGGCAGAAATCCTTATTTATGAAAAAATAAAAATAATTCACAAAAAGGGTTGACCGATGACTGTTGGAGTGATATTCTTAATGAGCCTTGTGAGAGACAGCTTGTTTCTCACAAGCGAAGTATTCTTCTGATTGTGAAATTCAAAAAGAAATTCACAAAAAAGCCTTGACTTTGATCAGGACAGGGAGTAAGATAAACAAGCTTGTGAAAGATAAATAAATCTTCACAAATAACTCGTTCTTTGAAAACTTTACAGACAGTATGTACAAGTACCAATTGGTACAGGTTAAACAAACAAACCAAGTACAAGTCAATTCAACCTGAACAATCAAAAAATAAAATAAAACGCAAAAGCGTTGAGTCAAATCAAATGGAGAGTTTGATCCTGGCTCAGGATGAACGCTGGCGGCATGCCTAATACATGCAAGTCGAACGGTATCTTTGGATACAGTGGCGAACGGGTGAGTAA
>NZ_MPJW01000020.1 GCF_001945525.1 Ileibacterium valens | reverse complement strand
ATGTAATTGATCACCTTTCCGGTACCTCCTGTTCTCCTCAGATTAAGGAGCAGAAGATACAAAAATAGTGGCAACTTTTCAACCGATATTCGTCAAAAAGTAGCCACTTTTAAACTAACAAATACAGTATTCAACCAGAGAGTCCTTCATTATTTCGGCATCATAGGGATTCTTGAGTTCTTGGCCATCAACATAGATATTCGAAGCAAATCCCAGTTCTTCTGCATTTTGCTCATCAATATGAATATGAACTCCCTCAGGCAGCGAAATTAAACTCTTTTCATTGGCTTTCAGACTCAGTGAATATTTGCCCGTGGCCAGTTTTCGCCATTTACTTAAAGCGAGCTGGTTTTCATTCAGGTCAAATGGCTGCCCATTAAAGCTGAGTGAAATTTCAAACTGGAATTCCTGATCCGGATTAATCCCCGCTCCGGACACTGTCTTGTATATGGAAAA
This sequence comes from Ileibacterium valens, assembly GCF_001945525.1. Taxonomy (GTDB): domain Bacteria; phylum Bacillota_I; class Bacilli_A; order Erysipelotrichales; family Erysipelotrichaceae; genus Ileibacterium; species Ileibacterium valens. Next base: position 3,138 of record NZ_MPJW01000020.1, on the reverse strand, counting down.
CTGATGCATGTCAACAGGTAAATAGCCAGCATAGAATATCTGGCCGTCCTGAAGTCTTCCATACTCTGAAACAGCTTTCGCATTCTCAAGTCTGTCGTTTTCAGACCAGAAAACCAGGTGGTCAATCTGACCATTCAAAATCCGGGTTTGGGGATACTGCGCCAATGAAGGAATCAGCTTTTCATTTTCAAGCCACATTCCGGTTGTGGTATCCGCCGGAATTTTAACCGAGCTGATTAATTTGAATTCAGTCTGGTCGAAGTCTCTGAATTTGAAGAAGACTTCTGAACTTTGCCGGATGTTGGTAAATAACATCTGGGTATCTTCAGTCAGATGAAAGGAATCGTTTTTCTGGTCTGTTGGTCTTCCATTTCGCATGACTTCTGAAACATAGCCTGAATGAGCAGGCAGGTTTTCTGTGACAGAAATCACAGCATCCTGCGGAATCTGAAGTGAAAGTGTCTGTCCGGCCTTCAGTTTGAACACGTAGTTTCCATCCTGATACTGGATATCATACTTTTCAATGTCGGCAGCAGCTGGATTCCAGTTTTTGTTTTTCCAGTGAACCTGCATACTGAATTCAAATTCCTGATCAGGATCTGCGAATTGACCTTCAACCTGTTTCGTGATTTTCAGATTCTTGGAAGGCTCTGGAATGTACGCTGCATAGAACGCAGTATTATCTGTAATCGGGATATCCTGATCAAGACGATGAGGATTACTCATGTTCTGTTCATCTGACCAGTACACTAAACGATATCCAATGCCATTCACTATTTTATATTCCGGATACTGCTCACTATCCATCAGAGGGACTTCGTTGTCTTCAAAAATTTTTCTCTCCGTAGTACCGGTTGGAGCACGGATAGCCGAAATATTCTGCCAGTTTTCTGAACCCGCTTCTTTGAGATAAAAGCCTATGGAAACATACTCTTCCTGATTCAGATAAACGACTCCATTCAAGTGCCATGTTGGTTGGTAGTAAGAAACTGTCGGATTATAGCCATTATGTCCTGCGTTTGCACCGTCTGACATGACAAGTTGGTCCCAATCAATCGTATAATAACCATAGGTGTGCTCATTTCCCGAATTGGGAGCGGCATACTTATATACTTTCGTTTCACCTGATTTTCCGGATACTGCCGTAATTGGCGGATAGGAATCCGGATATCTGTTATTCGGGGAAAGATCAGGAAGCTCTGCTGGTTTCACCAGATGAATTCCCAGCAGATGCAGATAATTCACATCAGAATTTAATGGAACAGAATGCGCCTTCGGCGCTCCCGTTACCAATCCTATACCCATACCATTCCACTCAGAATCGCAATCCCCATCAGGAGTCACTTTAACTCCAGGAATTACGGTGTAGCAGTAAACAGTCTGCTCAATGGTTTCTGGTTTTTCTGATAAAGTCGTCTCTTCTGAAGTCTCATTTTTCGGACTTGTGGCGAACTGATTCTGAACCGATGCTGCATCTGAAGGCTCTTTGTCGGATTGTATGGCTGCTACATACAAGTTTTCCAGATCGATAGTGCTGAATTCAGCGTGCAGCTTTTGATCTGTACGAGTTAGACCCGTACTTTCATCAATGATGACGGCTGCCTGTCCGCCTGTCTCCTTCAGAATGCTGCTGGTAACAGCATCCTGAGGAAACCCGGCCTCATTTAAGTCGAAATCAAGGGTAAATTCTGGATTTTCGGGAATGATATTTCTGCCATCCTCTGTCATCCAGGTGATTCGAAATCCATACAAGCTGACTTTTTCATCTTTTGCAAACAGGGAAGAAGTCAGTTTTTTTTCATGTTCTGCATCTGCCGGAATCTTTTCAATCTTCATTTTGATTTCATCCGGTTTGGTATCAAAACTTCCTTTCACACTCAGCTTCAGTGCCCCTTCTGATGCGCTGAGCGTGTATAAGTTCTGATTATTCTTGTTTTCTTTTTCCAATTCTGTGTTTTCAGAACGATCAGCCGGGGGTTCTTCCTCCCTGACACTCTCTGCGTTATTCTCTACAGCAGGTGGTTTTACATCATCCTGAGTATTTGCCTCAGAGGAATCTGACGGAGAATTCGAGTTCTGATCTGTACCATCCTGACTGTTCTCCGTTTTTTCTTCTGGTAATTCACTTTCTTTTTGCGCTGACTCGCTATCTGAAGAATCGGATGGAACAGCCTGTGGGTCTGGTTCTGAGAGATTATTCTCTGAACTGCCCTGTTCAGTTACCTCAGGAGGCTTTACATCTTCTGGTTCTGTTTCCTGACCATATACAGGAAGAATCTGGACAGCACTCAGAGCAACAGAAAGAAAAAAAGCTAAAAAATTAAAATTTCTATTATGTCGACTCATAAGCATCCTCGTTTCTTTAAAACCGAAAGTACGTTTCTATCCCCTAGACATTCAATTCATGGTTTGAGCATTGCTCTTTACGTATGTTCAGTTCTTCCTGAGTGAGAAGATGATATTTTGATGAATAAGTTTCAGTGAAAACGTTCTGTCGAAATGATATAAGACGATTTGCACCGAGGGATAATATCCACAGTAATCAGGCGATTTGAACACCTGTGGATTGTATCACCCCCTTTCTGTGCCGAAGAGCGGAGAACATGATAAAAAAGGTACACAATTCCTATTAAACCTATGGGTTATTATGTTATCTGTAGTTCCCAAAAATTTTCTACCTAGACCCTAAATTGAGTTCATCAGGGACTTTAATCTTGAATAACTTATATCCCTGATTTGCTTTCGAATCAGCCTCATGAATAATAATTTTGTCTTCGAATACTGAACAACGTTGATATCCCAGGTTTTGAAACAGACTGATTGGATTCAATTTCTTGGTTCTTTTATTCTCATGATTCAATAGTTCCAACTGGATTCTTTTGACAATCATTGAAGCGATAAAAGTAATCAGAAGATGACCTCTCAGACGGTCTTCAGATTGAATACGTACTGGCAATAATCCTGTATAGTTTTTCCCGATATCAAAAGTCTGTTCAACCTGCTGTCTTGTGTAATAAACAGGCAAGATCTCTTCGATGGCTAACTCATTTGAAGAAGCAAGGATGAAAAATCCTTCGGATTCAAGTTTTTCAAACAACTCAGTTGAGGTTCCTGAATCTGGATCCAGATGATTGAGCA
>NZ_MPJW01000194.1 GCF_001945525.1 Ileibacterium valens | reverse complement strand
TATTCCTTATTAACCTTGTCTCTGCTTATGTTTTGGGTTTTCACAGATGACCATGACTCTGCCTTTACGGCGGATAACACGGCATTTATCGCAGATCGGTTTAACAGATGGTCTAACTTTCATGTTGTGTCATTCTCCTTACTTGCGTCTGAATGTAATACGCCCACGTGTTAAGTCGTAAGGTGAAATTTCGACTGTGACACGATCGCCTGGTAAAATGCGAATGTGATGCATACGGATTTTACCAGAAACGTGAGCTAAGATTTCGTGTCCGTTTTCCAATTTGACTTTAAAAGCCGCATTTGGAAGTGTGTCCGTTACGATACCATCGAGTTCGATCATATCCTGTTTAGCCATTGAGTTTGTCCCTCCAATTCAGAAATGATGCAGGCATAAAAATGCCAAATATCACTATACCGATGGGCGGGAATTTTTGCAACGAAAAAGAGCAGAAGACCTCTGCTCTGAAATTATACCGACTAAAAAACCCGCCATAAAAGTTGATTGACCGGATCAGAACTCGAATTTTTGCAAATTCATATACTCTTCGACCAGACTTTTCATCATTAGACCATTCATCATCAGACTGTTCATGACGATTCATCTTCATCCATTGATTGATCTTCTGGCAGGATCCTGTTCATTAATTAACCGAGTTTTAGTTAACCGAGTATTCATTCCTTATCGGTCCCTTATTTATAGCTCTGCTTTTTGCAGCAGAGAGCTGAGTCCCTGGATCACTGTCAGGCTGGGCTCATCGGTGCAATAAATTGGCAATCCGCATAAATTGGATAGTGAAGACGCTAAACCTCTGAGCTTCAGGCATCCTCCGCATGCAACGATTCCCCGCATGATGATGTCCTGCCGATCAGATGGATCGAGCGCTTCCAGAAAAGCGGTAATCCATATCGCCCATTGCTCTAAAATAGGTTCCAGAACCTGTGCAATCTGATTTTCATCAATGACTGCACTTTCAAGATTATGCGTATCCAGACTGATTCCCCGAATTTCCATGGCTTTGGGTCTGCGAACAGGTATAAAGCCTCCAAGGTTTTCCTTAATGGATTCAACTGTTTCTTCTGAGACCAGCAGCCGTTTCTGATCGTGAAACCAACCAGTAATCTGCCGGCTGACTGCCTGCCCATTCATTGAAAACCCACTTTTTTCAATCAGCTGTCCCTTGGCATAAACCGCAATCTCACAATTTTCATGACCAATATTCATGATACCGCTGGCTACAGGGGCATACAGATCAATGCGGCTGCCTAAAGCTGAAAATAAAATCTCCTGATCAAAATATACTTTTTCAGCTCCAAGATGAATCAGATGCTCTTTTAGGACCTGTACATCCTGAGAGCTGAGCATGGTTGGATAGGATAGAGCGATAACGGTTTTCTTAAACATTCTAAAAATTCCGGTATCCAGGCACAACTGTTCAAGAAAAGTATCCAGTGCAGGAAAATTCACCACATTATTTTCCAGCGGCCGTATGACTCTGACTTCATCGTCTGATAATCCCCGCATCTGCCACGCCTGTTCTCCGATAGCCAGACATTGCCCCTTTCGGTCTACCGCCAGAACACAGGGTTCATCAAAAACAAGACCTTCATCTTCAAGTAGGACGCGCACTCGGCTTGATCCGATATCGATTCCAGCGAGAATCGTTTTTGGTTTCCTTTTTTCCTTCGCTTTCATCCTTCACACTCCCTTCTTCAAACGCAGAGATATATAAGAAATTCTATTTTATTTTTACTCTATAACTAAAGATTGTATTCTTTTGCGTTTTTGTTGAGTTTAACTGCTCAGTACTCTAATAGAGGCCTATTTGGTTTAATGCTATAAAAAGATTATTTTAATTCAACGATATTTACAACCAGTCTTCAAATTTGCGCAGTTATCCGCATTCTTTTGTTCTGAGCTGTTCAGGAATCAAAGTTTAATGGATGATGGGCAGAAACTTCTTAAAAGTCACTTCTTATTTTTAGAATAAACTTGCATTCCGATACTTACTGATGAATAAACCCATACTGCCTTTACACTCATCTGAGCATGTACGATTACCCAGAAGACAAAACTTAAATTCAAATTCCCCTCTAAAAAATCATCCACTAAACCTCTTTATTTTTATTGACCAGCCTCATCGGACAAGCGGATTGCGCTTTTTGATTCATCTGGAAAATTCTATGCGGTTTATGGATTTTATCAATGTGAACCCTTATGTCTTTTTATCTTCGGATCAGCAAAAAGCTGAGTCCATATCCCGAAAATACCGCTTTGAATTTCCGATGATTGCAGATTCGGATCACGAAATCTCCAAGCACTTCTCCTGTATCATTAACAAGGAAGTTTTTGGAGTCAATCGACAGGTATTTCGTCCCTGTCTGCTTTTACTGGATCAGGACCAGATTCTCTGTCAGTTCAGGCAGGCAAATGCAGGAATTTTAAGAAACATCCTGGAAAAAGCAATCAGAATACAATTTCAGGTTCTTGAAAAAGCTTTATCTCAATCATTTGACAAGAAAAACTCAAATTGGTAATATAAATTAGATTCTGATGGTTTGCCCACAGAAGAAGTTGGGGTATAGCCAAGCGGTAAGGCACAGGACTTTGACTCCTGCATTGCCCTGGTTCGAATCCAGGTACCCCAGCCATTTGAAAATAATCTCTGTTTACTATTCAGAGCTTTCTATACATAAAAGCGTCTTTGGTTTCTGCACACAGGAATCAAAGACGCTTTTAATTTTATCTGTTTTTTTCATCCTGGAAACTATGGTCGTTGTGTATCCATCATCTGATGAACTTTACCAGAAAAGGCGATCCAGAACATCACCATAAAAAATAAAACCAGACAGAGCAAAGTCCATTCACCCGGCAGCTTCATTGTTTCTAATGATTTAAACAGTGCAGCCGGATGGCCTGTTTTCATTGAAAAAACAAACGTATAAACATTTATTGCTCCACAGAATATGGTCAATGCCGGAATCAGTCTGAATGCCAGCATCAGAATATTCTTTCCTTCCTGCTCGTCCAACGTATTCATCTGCTGCTTTTGTTTTTTCGTGAGTCTGGCAATCACATCCTGATTTTGTTCGATGCGTTTTTTTCTGTCTTTGGTCAGATGGATGACATAACAGGCACTCAAAAGGACAGCTGCATTTCCTAATCCATACCAGCCAATCCATGGCGTGACAAAAGCAAGAACCGTACTGATGGCTCCCCACAAAAACCAGGCTGAATTAAACCTGTTGATTACATTTCGATTCAAAAAATTCATCTCCTTGCTTTATGCGTTCTGAGCAGCTTACCGTAACTGTTAAACCACCAATTTAACTAATAAAGGTTGTTGGGTCTTACGGCTAACCCAACACAGGTACAGGCTAAACTGAAATCATCGACAGAAGGCTATCTTTCTTGTAAACATCCTGCTGATTCCAACACCTGTACCCATGTTTTATTTGAATCAATCCATCCGGTTTAATGAACTTCAACTTCTTATTCCAATATTTGCATTCATTCTTTTTGACTTGCTCTTTTCAGGCTCATACCATTCCGTAAATCCAAGGGCTCGCCGGGCAATCACAAAAGCGGCCGCCTGATGAGTACTGGTCTGA
>NZ_MPJW01000110.1 GCF_001945525.1 Ileibacterium valens | reverse complement strand
AGTTTAATCATCTGGATCCGGTTTAATGAACCTCAACTGAGTTGTTTGAAAAACTTGAATCCGAAGGATTTTTCATCCTTGCTTCTTCAAATGAGTTAGCCATCGAAGAGATCTTGCCTGTTTATTACACAAGACAGCAGGTTGAACAGACTTTTGATATCGGGAAAAACTATACAGGATTATTGCCAGTACGTATTCAATCTGAAGACCGTCTGAGAGGTCATCTTCTGATTACTTTTATCGCTTCAATGATTGTCAAAAGAATCCAGTTGGAACTATTGAATCATGAGAATAAAAGAACCAAGAAATTGAATCCAATCAGTCTGTTTCAAAACCTGGGATATCAACGTTGTTCAGTATTCGAAGACAAAATTATTATTCATGAGGCTGATTCGAAAGCAAATCAGGGATATAAGTTATTCAAGATTAAAGTCCCTGATGAACTCAATTTAGGGTCTAGGTAGAAAATTTTTGGGAACTACAGTTTACTTAATTCGATCAGGGATGACTCGATTATGAGCAAAAACATTAGGACTCTTAAAACTTCAGCTATTAAATTATGGACTGTACAAAAAGGGAAAGAGGGAAAAGCAGTTTCAACTATAAATTCATATTTAACTGGACTGATTAAACCAGCACTTGAAATGGCTGTCGAAGACGAATTGATTAAACGAAATCCTGCTTCATTCAAATTAAACAACGTGGTTAATAAGGAATCTGATAAAGGACGAGCGTTAACCTCAAGTGAACTCGCTATATTTTTGGAATATTTAAAAAGAGACTGTCCCGTTTGTAATCGTAATAGAAACCTGATGCTGATTATTTTAGGTTTGGGTTTACGAGCAGCCGAGACAGCCGCATTAACTGTAAACGATATTGATCTGATAAACAATGAAGTTCATATTTCAAAACAGCTGATTCAATATAAAAACGAATATTCTTTTCAGTCAACAAAGTCAGAAAGCGGAGATCGTTATATTCCAATCACAGATGATTTAAGACCAGTCATTGAAGAAGCTATATTAAATGCAAACTATGACTACATGCTTGATGGTAAAACTGGATTTTTATTTAGCAACAGATCTGGTAAGCCAATCAGTCGGAATTCGATTGGTAAACGATATTGGTATCTCGTCCGTGAGATCGATAAAGAATATGGAACTAAATTATTTGAAACTTCAGTCCACAGTCTTAGACATACATTCTGTTCAAATCTGGTTTTAAGCGGTATTGGAGTTAAAACAATTCAGTATGTTATGGGTCATAAAAACGCATCTGTGACCTTGGATATTTATAGCCATATTTCGCACGATCAGATCCATAAAGAATTTAAATCTTTAAAGTAGTACTTTATATAAAGGATATTTCCATCACGTGTCATAATATACATTATGCGAAGTTGAATGCATTCTAAAACGAAGCTAACTGAGCCTTCAGATCTTATTAATGCCCTATGACTATCAAACACACCTAAGATCTACTCATTTAGGATAATTCGTTGATGCTGTTTACAGCGGATACGGAATAGCCTTTACTTAACTGTTGTAGGCGGATGACCATAAATTTCGTTTCGAAATACGTTATCTTAATGAAATCACTCTCTATTTCAACTGTATAAGTTCTACATGATCCTAAGTTTTTTAAATTTCAAATTAGTCGCTAATTCAGTACAAATTCGGTATTTAATTACAACTTTCCATACGTTAAGTCCTTTTCAAAGGATATGAGCGAAGCAGCCAGAGTGGATGTAGTTTCTGAAATCGGTATTTTCTTTAAGGTTTTCATGCCTTCAATCAAAATACCTATGCAGCCGCTGCAATCATTACATTCATGAATTCCTGGTACGCTTATCTGTGGCTGTTAATCACATTACAGACTCCAGACAAGAAAACAGTTCCTCTAGTTCTGTCCGCAATGAGAGCTTCCTATGCACCTGATTATGGAATGATCATGTGCGCGATTGTAATCGCAACCATTCCAATGGCAATCATTTTCTTCATCATGCAAAAACAGTTTGTTGAAGGAATGATCGGATCTGTAAAATAACTTTTTCAAAAAATGAATCGAATGAACCAACAGGACATTGAGCCATCCTGATGAACACAAACAGTTCAAAACAATCATTTCTGAAGCAACAACAGAAAAACTGCACAAAATCCTCTTTAATCGTCTTTCAAAGATCGATCGAAGAGGATTTTTGTTTATATTCGAATGAATTGACTTACAAAGTAAATGGTGAAAGCGGTGATCCATCCTGATAGAAATAGACAGGAGTTGGATCGTTTTCATATGCAGAGCTTGTCTGTCCTTTATTGAAAACGATTGTATCTTGTAAGTCGATCGGGATAAGAGCTGGATTAGAATCTTGACCAGCATCTGGATTTTTAACAAACAGTGGCTGATCAAATCGAACAAGAGTCTTCTGATCGCTCTGAATGACTTCTATAATTTCTGGATGGCTTACAGATTCCTTACAGTATTCATGTCTGTAAATGAATTGACCAATTCGTTTTCCAAGTTTTAATTTGTCAGCAGGATGAATATTATCACTGCTTCCAGCATCAATTGCCGTTATCAGATGACAATAGGAAAGCTTTGAGCAGACTTTTCTCTGCGCTTCTCGAACCAGAGGCCATTTTTTTGCTGGATCATCGTTATAGCCTGGTAGCTGAACGATATAAAAATCGGGTCTGTTGATGATGGATGCTCTCCAGCATTCGATCAGTTGAAGCAGTAAGGATTCGTAAAATTCTCCATCCTTTGTATCTTCTTCCCCCTGATACCAGATAACAGCCTTAAAAGGCAAGCCTGAAATGTTCGAGAACATCGTCTCAAATAAACCGCATGGTCTGCCGAAATCTTTCTTTCCTTTCGGACCTGGCCAGGGCGTATGACCTAATTCTCTTTTCATTTCTGCTCTTGAAGCCTTCGGATGATGGATCTTAAACTGATTGCAGGCTTCAAGATATCGTCTTGAAATCTTCGCGAATTCTTCCCTCTTCAGATCTTCTGTCTGATCACTTTGATCCTGAATATCATCCCAATACCTTTTATAAAAGTGAGAATAAAGATCAGGATCTTTCTTTAATGAATTTTCGTCCATCCAGCAGGAGACAGAAGTTCCTCCTTTGTTACAGGAAACTAAACCGATCGGAATTTCTTCCTCATTTGAGCCGTTGAATTCACTCAGGTGATTGAGAATCTGACCTGTATAAGCCGCAATGGCCGAAAAATCGCTTAGAGCTGATGAACTGGCCAATTTCCATCCAGAGTTCTCGAACGCTGGAAACTTCTGATTGACCTGAATATATTCAACTCTGGGAACAGTATAGATTCTGATATTCTTAAGACTGAAGGAATCATCATAATTTGCTTCATCCTTCAGAGGATATTCCATATTCGACTGACCACCAAAAAGAAAGACATCACCAAAGGCCAGATCGCATAAATGAGTCTTCTTTACTCCATTTTCTTCTATGAGCAGTTCATAATTTCTTCCTGCACTTTCAGGATTCAATATGACTTGCCATCTTCCCTGTTTTGTTAGAACAGAGTGCTCCTGAATCGTTTTTCCATTTTGTTTAAGAGTAACTTTTATTTCACTCTGATCTCTTCCAGCTCCACATATTGTTAAATGCAAGATAAAATGTGCCAATTATTGCAGTGAGAAAGTTACCATTTCTTGCAGTGGGTGGGGTATAGGAGAAGACACTTTCCATGGAAAGTGTCTTCTCCTATACCCGCGCGCCTAGCTC
>NZ_MPJW01000243.1 GCF_001945525.1 Ileibacterium valens | reverse complement strand
TTACTCACCCGTTCGCCACTGTATCCAAAGATACCGTTCGACTTGCATGTATTAGGCATGCCGCCAGCGTTCATCCTGAGCCAGGATCAAACTCTCCATTTGATTTGACTCAACGCTTTTGCGTTTTATTTTATTTTTTGATTGTTCAGGTTGAATTGACTTGTACTTGGTTTGTTTGTTTAACCTGTACCAATTGGTACTTGTACATACTGTCTGTAAAGTTTTCAAAGAACGAGTTATTTGTGAAAATTTATTTATCTTTCACAAGCTTGTTTATCTTACTCCCTGTCCTGATCAAAGTCAAGGTTTTTTTGTGAATTATTTTTAATTTTTCACAATCAGAGATTTTTGCCCTTAGATAAAGGAGTTTGGATATTCCAGACCGCTGTTTCAGTTTGAATTTTTCAATCAATTTCTTAAACAGCTTGCTTACCTTAATCCCTAACAAAAGAAAGATCAAGGCTTTTGAACATTTTTTATGCCCGACTCAGACCTATATTAAATTCTTTTTTTTTGCAGCATCCTTTTTATAGCTGCTTACCGATAGGCATTGAACTAATCCTGAATCTTCAGCTCTTCTGGAAATCCCAAAATAACTCGAGTTCCCTTTTGCGGCTCTGATTCAATTTTGATTGTATGATTCAATTGATTCAAAATCCTGCCGCACAAATAGAGTCCAATTCCACTGGATTCCTTACTAGTATGGCCTGATATTCCTGTAAAACCTTTTTCAAAAATTCTTGGCAAGTCCTGTTTAGAAATACCACATCCATGATCTTCTATAATTAATTCTCCTCTGTCTGCAAGACTTTGTATTTTTATCACGCTGTTTGAGCTGGAGTATTTTAATGCATTCGAAAGAATCTGAGAGATTACAAAGGCAAGCCACTTATTGTCAGTTACCGCCATCAGATTTTCTCCCTGAAAATCAACAGCGATTTTCTTTCGAATAAAAGATCCTGCATTGGCCCGAATTTCCTCCCGGACAATCTGATCGATATTTTGTCTGGATAAAACAAAATCAGTACTCGCTGAACTCAGGCGAATATACGCCATGGCCGAATTCACATAACTTTCTAATCGCGAAAGCTGACTTTTCAGTTCTCCAGGCTCTGTTTCGTTTGACTCCAGCATCAGTTTCATTGCGAAAATCGGGAGTTTTGCCTGATGAGTCCACATCGAAAAGTAATCTGAAAGCTCCTTTTTTTCAGACTCATACTCATTATCAAGCTGTCTGATTCTTGTCTCCAGCTCCTGAAGCTTCATCACAAAAGGATAGGCGGAATCTGAATAATGCGATTCATTAAAATCATCCACCTGCAGATCCGATTGAATTTTTTTGATTTCAAACACTTTAAATCCGGTATACAATGCGATACCAACCAGGATCAGCACACTGTAAAATAGCCAGAGATCCAATTTATTCACATATAAATAATTCAGAAACAAAATCGCTGCATCGGATATCAGAAGAGTCAGCACAACCGCGCGAATCTGATCCCACAACATTCGAATCATCGTTCTCTTTTTCATCAGATCATATAACCCTTTCCTTTGCGGGTCTGAATATAGTCTTCCAGTCCCAACGCCAGCAGCTTCTTTCGCAATCGATTGATATTGACCGAAAGCGTATTTTCATCAATATAACAATCGGTTTTCCACAAAGCCTCCATAAGGGTTTCGCGGCTGACAATCTGATTTTTATGTTCCATCAGAATTTTAAGAATTCTCTCTTCATTTTTAGACAGAACAATACTTTGATCCTTATAGAACACTTCTCCTGAATCAGTATCCAGACGAACCTGATGATGTTCAAGAATATTTGATTTTGGAGTATAGTCATATGTTCTTCGGAGCAATGCCTGGATCTTGCTTACCAGGATCGCCATATCAAAAGGTTTCGTGATGTAATCATCAGCGCCCTGGGTTAATGCAGTCAGAATACTCGAATTTTCATCTGCGGAAGATATAAAAATAATCGGTAGCGAAGAGATTTTGCGGATCTGAGCCGTCCAGTAAAAGCCATTCTTTTCGGGCAGATAAAGATCCATCAAAATCAGATCCGGTTTCCAGGCAATCACTTCTTCTACAATCTGTTTAAACGATCTAAGAGTTCTGACTTCAAATCCCCATCCCAACAGCGCCTGCTTCAAAGAATTTTGAATGGCTTCATCGTCTTCAACAATCATAATTCGATACATCGTTCCACATCCTTTCCATTCCAATCTCCAAAACACTTTGCTACCTTATATTTTAACTTTCAGAAACTTCTCTTATCTGACATTTTAAATTTCATCCGGCGCAATCTTCAAACAAAAAAAAGCCAGCCTTATCGACTGACTTCAAGAATCCAGAATCCTTTATCCCGATTGGCCCGCCTTACGATATACCCCTGATCTTCCATATATTTAACCGCCGAAGCGGCTCCATGCTGTTTTCGAATCACGATCCACAGTTTTCCATCTGAAGTTAAATGGGTCACTGCTTCATCAAAAAGTCGATATATAGTCTCTTTACCAGTTCGAATCGGTGGATTTAACAATATACAGTCAAATTTCTCATTCAGATTCTGAATACCATCCTGTACAACTACTGTGCCATCCACTTTAGTGTGCTCATAATTCTTTTTGGCCAATCTGGCAGCTCTGGCATTTGTATCCACACCTGTGATTGTCGAATTCCAGAACGTTCCTAACACCACACCGACTGCTCCGGTTCCACAACCCAGATCCAGAACATTCTTCTGCGGTTTAGACTGTTCAAGTACGGTTTCAAGAAGGATGCGTGTTCCGGTATCCAACTTATCACTCGAAAACACTCCGGAATCACTTTCCAGTTCGAATGATTTTTGATTGAGCTCAAAATGGATTTGCATCGGTCTGCTTTGAACATTTAAGTCTTCCTGATAATAATGCGACATAAATAACACCTCCACTCAATTCCACGATGCATTCATTTCACAATCTATTCTATAGTTTCAATCAGATTTGCGCTTGTCATAGCTGTTTTGTATATAGACGAGCAGAATGCAAAAGCATTTTGAATAGAACCAACATTCTCCCCGCATTCAAATTCATCAGCAATCAAAAAGCAAAAAAACCGGACAGAGATCCTGAAGTCCGGCTTTGTATCTGTGATTCATTTTTTCTGTCAGAAAATCATTGTTTCTTTTTTTACAGTTTTTTTATCAATGTCGTTAAGTTAAGGAGTGTCTTCCATGCGGAATTCGCTCCTCGTTTTTTTGATTTTTAACACAAGCAGTGGAGTTACTCCAAAAGTTTATAAATTATCCGAATATGGCACTTGACAGACCGAAGCTCGGAACTAATCCATAATCCGAAGGATTTCGGAGGTGGTTATTTTGACCCATTCGAAATCCCCTAAACAGTATCGCCAAATCTTCTATTCTTACCTGGACGGTCTGACAGACTGCCCGGATCGTTCCCTGATTGAAGGCGAAGCCTTCACGCGAAACAGAAAAATTGGCCTTTCCCGTATTGCTCGTTTTATCGCTTCTCTGACAAGCGGCTCTATTGGCCAGCAGAATCTGACTTACTTCAAGACGCATAAAATCCAGGTCACTGACTCTGCCATATGTCAGGCTCGAAGCAAGTTCGACCACACAGTTTTAAAGATCGCCTGTCTGGGCTTTACTGATGAGCTTGTTCAGGAATCTCCTTTATTCAAAGGAAAATACAGACTCATTGGCGTAGACGGATCCAACTTTCCAATCCTGCCCAATCCTGATGAACCTCAGAACTGT
>NZ_MPJW01000134.1 GCF_001945525.1 Ileibacterium valens | reverse complement strand
GGCAAAAGAAGGATAAAGGGCAAGGTCGAGATAATCATCGACAAAGGAACTGACAGTAGTGAAGACAGAATCCATCTCAATATGAGGGAAGAGAGAATGGAGCAGTGGCAAACGGCCCTGAATCGAGTTATAGTGTGTTTGGTAATTTTGTTTATTGATCATGAACATATTTTACCAAAAGAGGCACCTCATCCATTACGGATCAGGTGCCTCTTTTTATTTTTGGACTGTCAGAAATTTAACAGCCCCTTTTAGGACTTTTATTTATTTGAATTGATGATTGACTAACAAAATGATACTCCTGATGAAAAAAACGTTAAATTATCCTTCTGCTAAAACATTCAGAGAATGTGTTCTCTACCTTAATCAGAGTAATCAGATTTTAGGAAAAACTGACTTTCCCTGATTCTGCTGGCAGCTTCCAAAATATCTTCCTCTTCTAATACAAAAGATAAGCGAACATATCGTTCTCCCATTGGACCAAAGGCTGTTCCCGGAGTAACCATTACTCCTGTGGCTTTTAACAGTTCATGGCAGAATTCATAACAATTCTTATACTTTTCTGGGATTCTTGCCCAGATGAACATGGTTGCCTTTGGGCAGGGAAGCTCCCAACCGGCAAGCCGGAAAGAATCAACCATCAAATCTCTTTTATGTTCATATCGTTGCTGAGTCTCTTTTACCAGAGAACTTCCGGATTCAAGAGCCGCAATTCCTGCTTCCTGAACAGGAATAAAGACACCATAATCCATATTCGACTTCAGAACTTTATAAGCTTCAACAACTTCCTGGTTTCCCAGAAGAACACCGAGTCTTGCTCCAGCCATTCCATAGGACTTTGAAAAAGAATTAATCTCCACTCCGACTTCTATCGCATGATCAAAGGAGAGGAAAGATCTGCCGGGAACGCCTGTATAAACCAGGTCAGAATAGGCGTTATCATAGACAACAAGAATATTGTTTTTTCTGGCGAAGGCGATTAGATCATTGATAAAAGAATCGGGTGCACATGCTCCGGTAGGATTATTCGGATAACACACGATCATCATTTTTGCTTTTTGTGCAACGTCATCTGGGATTGCGTCCAGGTCAATTAAGTAATTGTTTTCAGCTTTCAAAGGCATGAAATGAATATTTGCACCTGCCAGTCGAGGCGCATCAACATAAACAGGATAATAAGGATCTGGAACGAGTACGATATCTCCTGGATTGCAATAAATCAGAGGGAGATTGACAAGAGCTTCCTGAGATCCCTGCAATAATGTGATCTCGTTTTCTTCAAGGCTGGTTTGATACCGGCTCTGATACCATTTTTGAATAGAGCTGATCATGCCAGAAAGCGGCATTACCGCATATCGATAGTTGGAAGGAATCGATACAGCCTTAGTCATTGTTTTAATAATTGATGGTGAAGGCGGAATTGTTGGCGATCCCAGGGAAAAATCAATTACTTTTTCATCTTTTTCTTTTTCGTAACGTTTTTTTTCTTCCAGAAGTTCAGTAAAGACGCTTGTATGGAATGAGTTCATTCTTTGTGCTCTTTTAAACATAATTACCTCCGATTCAGATTATTCTTATGGAAACAATATACCTCTTTAATTATAAAAAACTGACCAGTATTGAACTGGTCAGTTGAATCATAAAAAATCAATGGAAAAAGTATTTTTCTCAGGAAGGAAAAAGCATTGAGATGATATCTTCCGGTGTCTTAGAACTCATAACATTCACATCTGACATTGTGCTCTCGTTCCAGCGAAATTGATCATAATCAGTCAGAAACGAAAAATCCACACTGACAGCCGGGTATCGATTATAGAAATCAGGATAATGTTCTTTCATCAGTTGATCAGCAGAACTTATGGCCTGAGAATGGAGATTTCCGTCTGCTGTTGGGGTTCCGCTGATTCTGACTCCAGGTGGAGCTGAATGAACTAATAAAACACTTCCATCATCGTATTGTCCTAAAACAAAATAAACATGTCCATTATTAAATAAGATGTCTCCCGGTTGATAACTGGTGATTTCAGAAGAAGGAATTACCTCTCCATACCCTCTTGAACTTAAAAAAGTTCCGAAATTTCCACTGTGAACTACCAGGTTGTCTTTTTCGTTTTCATTGTAAAAAGTATTGTAGATCGTCCAGCCTACAAATCCAGAACAATCAAGTCCATCATGGATCTGATAAGCAAAATCGGTGAAGTCATAATTTGCATCCTGTGAATCAAAGAATGTTTTCCAGTTATCAGAGGTTCCGATCGTCATTGATTCAATACCACCTTCTGTATCTTCTTCGTTCCATGCTCCGCCCCATATATATAGAGTACTGCCGACTGGCTTCATTGAAGTTTTCAGCAGCTTTTCAATCGTATGATTGTTTTCAGTGTCCTTGGATGAAGGTGAAGAATTGGAAGGATTACCCTTTTTGGTGTCGTATTCTATTGATGCGTGTAAATTAACAGGCTGATAAAAAGTGGGAATAAATAAAATCATCGCCAGGGGGATTAGAACGGCGGCTGATGTAATGGCATATTTCATCAAATACCTCACTAATTCTGATAATGAGTCTGAAAACCAGATTTTAGCATGTGCCAGCGACCTCTCTGTTGGTTAATGAATCATCAAGTTTTCTGGTGAGTCTAAGAACGCCAGGATATAACAGGGATTAATCGAGACTGGATTCAGAATTGGTTGTTCAAAGTTTAATGCAAATAAAGATTGATTGAGAATTGGAGCTGATCCAGGAAGTTTAATCTCAATCTGCATAGTCTTTATTATCACAAATGTTTTCCTGAGAATAAATCCTTGAACTGCTCTTTGTTCAGAAGTATTTTAGCAAAGTTGTTTGAAATGGCAGTTTTTGAGGTATTCGTCTTTTTAACTAGTCTATGACTCGTCTTTTTATTACCGTTTGATCAGATAGATTAAATTTCTATCGCCTGACAGAACAGATAATAAAAAAATGAATATGGAACAATACAGTTTGTTTTGTGCGATGCGTTGATCTGAATCGGGACATGCAGATCGTAGGTGTCATATTCAGGTTTGTTTATTTGCTTCTTAAATGATGGACTTGCTGGTGCCCTCTTTTTGTTTTTTTACAACCTGGAGGAAGAAGAACATCGCCTCGCTTTTATTGTTGTTCATCACACAAACAATTATAGGAGCAATTGCTTTATTTGATTAACTATGCGAAGTTTCGGATTCAAGTTGTATGGTTAAGGTACTACTGTAAAAAAAGATGTAAAACAGATTTGGTAAACGGCATAAATTTTGGTTGCAACTTATTTCAAATTGGATTAAAGTTAACAAGCTGTTTATGGAATCAATTGAAAAATTCAAACTGAAACGGCATCCTGGAATATCCAGACTCCTTTATCTAAGGGCAGAAATCCTTGTTTGTGAAAAATTAAAAATAATTCACAAAAAGGGTTGACCGATGACTGTTGGAGTGGTATTCTTAATGAGCCTTGTGAGAGACGGCTTGTTTCTCACAAGTGAAGTCTTCTTCTGATTGTGAAATTCAAAAAGAAATTCACAAAAAAGCCTTGACTTTGATCAGGACAGGGAGTAAGATAAACAAGCTTGTGAAAGATAAATAAATCTTCACAAATAACTCGTTCTTTGAAAACTTTACAGACAGTATGTACAAGTACCAATTGGTACAGGTTAAACAAACAAACCAAGTACAAGTCAATTCAACCTGAACAATCAAAAAATAAAATAAAACGCAAAAGCGTTGAGTCAAATCAAATGGAGAGTTTGATCCT
Source organism: Ileibacterium valens (assembly GCF_001945525.1). Classification (GTDB taxonomy): domain Bacteria; phylum Bacillota_I; class Bacilli_A; order Erysipelotrichales; family Erysipelotrichaceae; genus Ileibacterium; species Ileibacterium valens. The sequence continues at coordinate 82 of NZ_MPJW01000134.1, read as the reverse complement.
GGCTCAGGATGAACGCTGGCGGCATGCCTAATACATGCAAGTCGAACGGTATCTTTGGATACAGTGGCGAACGGGTGAGTAA
>NZ_MPJW01000164.1 GCF_001945525.1 Ileibacterium valens | reverse complement strand
ACGGATCGTTCGGTCGCTGTCAGTGATTTCAATCACCGGCTTTGGACTCTCGTCTGATCCTTCCAAATCCAGGAAGACCGTCCTGTCAATTTCTACGAATTCAAGAGCCGCTGAAGCAGGCGATACGGCGGCAGCTTTTCTTCGCCAGTACTGGAAGGTGGATAAAGCCAGGCCGTTTTGGACGCAGAAGCCAGCCTGAGTCAGACCTGACACCTGGTATTGATCAACCAGGTTCATCCACTGTTCCTGATTCAGTTCACGGGATTTGGAAAACAGATAATTATGCATAAAATCCTCCAGTTCTAGTCGAATACAGAATATCGACTGGAACCGGAGGATCTAAGCCCGTGCAAATTTCAAAAGGTTACTACCTAACTCATAACCTCATTCTGACTACTAAGAAATATCATAAATATTTCAGTCACGATATTTGGATGGCAAATATTAAAAAGCGGTCCTGCATCAAGACCGCTTGAAAATGAAAATTTATGAATTAAAATGTCGCAAACTAATCAGTTGATAAAATGCACAGATTGTGTTTGAGAAACTGGATAAACCAACAAATCAGATTGGTCAAGGTTAAGAGCTTTGGTATGAATCCCATTAATCTGCTGGTTTTCATAGGTTGTCCAGAAGAAGTCCATAGTTTGCAGATTAGCTCCAGAAGAGTATTGAGTAATCTCATACAGTTTGTCAGAGGTCTGATCACATCCATCAGCCTGAGCTACAGACTGCATAATATGGAAATACTGGGTAAGAGAAGCTTCATCTGTTGCCTTAGCTCTCGAATTGGCTAAAGTAAATCCGGCGCGTACGAACCGTTCAACTGAACTCAGTCCTCCTGGAAGTCCGTTACTGCCCATACCGGTACCATAAATCTGAAGTGGTTCATTAGGAGCCATCGTATTATCCGGATAACTTGCAGTTAGGTGAAGATAATTGCAGAAATTATAGTACTGAGATGGGAATTCTGGCTGATTGGTCAGAACATTCAGCAGATTTTCATAAATATGCAAACCATCTTTTGTACGTTCGATAACAATCGATGAATTTTCATCAGCGCATAACCAATGCAGAGGAGATGCTTGATACTGGTCTTAGTAGCTGATCGCACGGATGTTAATATCCTGCGCCATCTTTTTAATATCATCAATTGATTTTGCACTGGAAAGCAGATAAGGAATCAGTTCGAACGAACCAATATTTACCTTACCTTCAACTTTTTCAGGATTATATTCAGCAAATCCTGAAAAATTAAGACCTGCAATTCCAACTCCATATTCATTAACAGCTTCAAAATATAATGGATAATTGTCTGCATTTATAGTCATGCCAACCATTGCGGCATGAGACTGTATCGAATCTGTTTCCTTAAATTTAAACTCATAATTTCTTGGGGTAACAATTACGCTGTTGCCCATTGCAAATTGAAGATCTAGATTTCTGCCGAAATAAGAAAAGCCCTGATTTTTGTATAAGACTGATGTGCACATAATAACATCTCCTTTTAATACAAAAATTATCCTATGGACAAATGGCTGATGAAATTATGATGACTAAAATACGCACAATTCAACGGAAACTGCTGGTATTTGTTTCAAATTTGAAAAATATTATTTCCGTTTTTGATGATTGATTTTAAATGCTGTTATTATGAAACAGCCGTGCAGGCAGGCGATGAAAAAATAGTTAAGAATATGATTCCGCATTCGCTGCCAGATGAGATAAAAGATAAATACGAACAGTCCCATGCTTCTGATTTTCATTCGAATCACGATTAATATTGATAGGAATCAATCAACGTTTAACTAATCGAATGAACTTACTCATTGATTTAAAACTCAACCGTCTAAGCAGACTGTCTAAAATAAGTCGCGGCTTAATATCAAGCCTTAACTTAACAGTAAGCCAATTTCCTATATTTTTTATTTCTTATTGAACGATTTTCATGGCTAAGTACAATGAATATTGAGGCATTGATCGGCGAATCAACAAATCGACGATTCATCATCATGAAAGGAGTAAAGGAATTATTATGAAAAAGAAGCTAATTTTGATGAGACATGGAGAAACATTGTTTAATCAGAGAAAAAGAATTCAGGGATGGGTGGACTCCCCGTTAACTGAATTAGGTAAAGCTCAAGCCCTATATTCAAAACAATTTATCGATAAATTGCCTTTTGAAATAGATCACGCTTTTTCATCGACTTCAGAAAGAGCCTGTGACACTCTTGAATTAGTTAGTGATTTGCCTTACAAACGTCTAAAAGGACTTAAAGAATGGAATTTTGGTATGCTGGACGGAGAACCAGAATACCTTAACCCACCTCTCGATCAATATGATGAATTTTTCAGCAGTCATGGCGGTGAAAGTCGTCAACAGTTGATCGATCGAATGAATGACACATTAATTTCAATTATGAAAGAAAATGAAAACCATAATGTACTCGCAGTCAGCCATGGAGGAGCTATCCGCAATTTTGAACGCTTTTGGTGCCCTGATGATAAATCTTTAATACCGACTCGGCTATACAATTGTGCTGTTTTGGTTTTTGATTTCGATACTGAAAATCAATCTTTTGAATTGATTGATGTCTATAATCCGAATTATCAATCGAAGCAAGTATAGATAGAATATCGATCATAACGAGCACAAACCGGCGACCTATCCAAAACTTCCCCATGATCTATTGCTTTACATAATAATGCTAGTCTATATTCACAATAAACATGTATTAGACGAAACTCCCGCGATTTCATAGCAAATTGATTATGAAATTGTGGGAGTTTTCATTTTCCAGGATAACGTTTAGTTTGTTTTCTTTAATCCAGTCAATGAGCTTTCGACTGGGAAAAACAGCTTATTTTTTCCGGTATTCGGTTCGATATAGTCGCAGACATCGCCAGTAAGTTTTAAGCCTTCTGATGGAATGATCTGACTGATTACCTCATCGAAAATTTGGGAATAGTTCGAACTTTCCACTTCTGCAACAAGATAATTCCTTGCAGGCATAATCCATTTTATCCATCCTTCTGGAGGACAGGAATCAAGATAAGTTTCAATCCCAGCTAAGTAAAGACCTCTTTTAAACTCATCCGTCCAGGAAAGAAAGGATCTGCTTCATCACTCATAACGCCCCAAAATCCGACATAAGTTCCATCAGGATAACGCATTCCAAGAGCTGCAACCTCGTCAAAATGAGAATTTGCTTCGTTCCAAAGTTTCTGAACCTGATTCTCTTCAGAAGTACAAAAACCTTCTTTTCCAATGACTGCAATCTCTGGTAATTTTACAAAATCTATTCTCATATTTTGAATACCTGTCTAGCTTCCCAATCTTCTTTGCTCAGTTCATTAACGTAAACAGTACGTTTTTCATTCAACAATGGAACCGGTGAATCTTTGATAATTTTATGTGGTTTAAATCCACATTTTTCCTGAACGCGTTTGGATTTTAAATTCCCTTCATAGTAACCGCACCAGACTTTATTCATTCCACAATTCTCAAAGGCATACTGAAGAATTTTTTCAACGGCTTCAGGGATCAAACCATTGCCCCAAAATGGTTTACCCAACCAATATCCTAACTCACATTCATCATCCTGCTCAGTTAAATTCGTACGATCTTTAAACATTAACTCGATAGCTCCAATCGCTTTTCCATCCTTTTTTAGACAAACCGCATAGGCTTCAGGACCGTTAAAAACATTTTTGATAACTTCTTGTATTTGTTAGTTTAAAAGTGGCTACTTTTTGACGAATATCGGTTGAAAAGTTGCCACTATTTTTGTATCTTCTGCTCCTTAATCTGAGGAGAACAGGAGGTACCGGAAAGGTGATCAATTACATG
>NZ_MPJW01000061.1 GCF_001945525.1 Ileibacterium valens | reverse complement strand
CGGGAGAACATGTCTTCAGATGCAGGACATGAGATTATGGTCAGCCGGAGCATTCAGGCGGAAGGAACCTTCGGAGATCTTAAAGAAAACTACAGATACAGCCGATTGAGACGCCGGGGACTGGAAAACGTAAAATTTGAGGTGCTTATTGTGGCCATGGGACACAATATCAGAAAATTAAACAACAGAAATCGGATGAGTTGCCCAGAACTCGAACGTTATGGAAAATTAAAGGAGCAGAAAAGCGAAATCTGAAAAAGATTATAAACAGTCTTTTTGAGTTTTGGCTCTTTTCAGTGCGTTCAAAAATTGACTTGAGCGGAAAAACACATCATAAAACAGGATTGAATCAGATAAAAAGCATAGAAAAAGGGGCTGTAAATCTCGCTGATGAAAAATCAGTCGAAATTTAACAGCCCCTTTTTTTACGTATCAGGATATAGATTACAGATGACAAATCCGAAATACGAAACTGATAAATCAAAGATGTAATGAAATCTCAGGCGCAATGTTCTCGAACTTTTTCGAGTTCATTAAAAATGGAAGAATAATTTTCGATCAGATCTAATGGGGTAAAACAGGCTGGATTGATCCGGTCCTGATTGTTCTGATGATAGCTGGCTGCCTGATTATGAATCCATACTGCACTGGCGCAGGCCTCATAGAAAACAGACTGTTGAGCGCATAAACCGCAGATCAGACCCGCAAGAACATCTCCGCTGCCCCCTTTGGAAAGCGTTGAATCTGGATGATCAAGGACGGAGATGTTTTCAGCATCCGCAACAAAGGTCACATCAGATTTTAAAACAAGAATAATGTTTGGATATTCTCTCAGAAATGCATCAATGCATTTGATCGGCGAGTTCTGGATCTGTTCAACTGTGAATCCGGAAAGTCTCGAGAATTCCACTACGTGAGGGGTCAGAATCAGTGTTCGGAATTCTGAATTGATTTTGAGCCATTCTGGATGTCTGGAGACAATATTGATCGCATCAGCATCAAGAATCATGTTCATGCGTTTTTTCAGCAGAGTATGGACAACCTTCAAAGCGCCATCTTCTGTCCCCATCCCATTCCCGCAGCAGACAAAAGTGTATTGATCTAATAAGTCTGTCAATCGATCTGCTGCCTGCTCTGAAAAATATCCATCAGTTTCATCAGCAGGAATAATCATGGCCAGATCCATTTTTGCGGCAATGGCCCGGGCTGCAGACTTTGGAGTATACAAACTGAGAGTGCCCACCCCGGCATGAAAACACGAAGAAGCGGCCATGGCTAGAGCTCCCTGCATTCGAAAGGAACCGCCGCACAAAAGGACTTTTCCAAAACGGCCTTTATTCAGATACCTGCTTCGCACAGGCAGACCATGGGCTGCACTCTTTTTGTTGATCCATTTAATTTGTCCTGGGTCCAAAGCATGGACAGCTGCTGGAATTCCAATATCGATCACTTCGACTGTTTTGCTGGCTTGGTGACCTTTAGAGATGATATGTCCAAATTTTCGACAATCCAGCGCAAGGGTAAGGTCCGCATATACAAAAGTTTCTCCCTGACCTGTGTTTCCATAAATTCCGCTTGGAATATCACAGGAAACAACAGGTTTAATACTGCGGTTAAGAGCGCATACGGCTTCTTTGTAGATTCCGCCAAGAGGGCGATTGAGTCCGGAACCAAAGAGTGCATCCACATAGAGATCATAGGACTCATCAAATGGGCGATAATCTTCAACAAAAAGTTCCAGAGGATAAAGTTGGATATTAAGAGCCAGACAGCTTTCAAACTGAACCGTTTCATCATCCGAGAGGGCAGAATCAGCTTTGAGTAAGATGGCAACGCGATATCCTTTCAGATACAGAATCCTGGCTAAAGCCAGACCATCTCCGCCATTGTTTCCCGGTCCGCAAAGAACGGCTATTTTCTTTGCTTTTGGATAGTTGGCGATGATTCTGTCCGCCATACCCCGGGCAGCATTTTCCATCAATACCAGAGATGGAATATGAAAGTTTTCAATGGTGATCTGATCGAATTTTCGAGCTGCAGACGAACTATGAACGCCAGGCTCTGAAGCATAATACTGGATGTTTTCTAAAAACATTGCTGAAGGATCGAATTCGAAGGTGGGTTCTTTCATAATTGGAGTCTCCCTTTTCAAGTTGAATCTTCTGGAAAATCAACATAGATTCTCCTTTTCTAAACTGAAGTGATAATTTTTAATGATCAAAATTGTTTCGAAGTCCATCAAAAAAACGCAAATCCTATTAAATGTCAGTTTTTATAGGGAACTGTTGTATTGATATGACAGAAAGATCGATTTGAATTTCTGCATGATATAATTTTTGGCTGAAAGGACAGGTTTGTCATGAAATCTTCCAGCACCAAAAAATCTCTTATTGTAGGCGGACTGGTAGGGACCTCCGGGTTTTTAATCGCAAAAGCCATCGGGCTGGTTTATTCCATACCGTTCTCAACAATTCTTGGTTCGGATGCCTATATGTCCTATTATGGAACGGCATACCGAATCTACAGTTACATTTTAAACGTATTTACAGCCGGTTTTCCATTTGCGATCGCCACTCTGGTCGCTAAATATTCCACTCTTGAGAATTGGAAGACTGTGCTTCAGGTTCGCAAACTATCCCTGATCTTCATGGCCTGCGTTGGCTTTCTGGGAATGATCATCATGATGCTTTTATCCGGGCTCTTAGCCATGTTAATGACTGAAACAGCCGACGGAGCGCATGTCATGACTCTGGTTCTTTGTATACTGGCAGTAGCGATCTTTCTTGTTCCAATTCTTTCTTCTTACCGGGGATTCATTCAGGGAAGAAAGGAAATGGAAGAATACGCGTTTTCTCAGGCTTTTGAACAGATCTTCCGGGTTGGATTTCTTTTATCAGCAGCCTGTCTGCTGGTCTATGGGTTCCACATGGATCGGGTCTGGGCCCTGTATGGAGCCGTTCTATCCACTTCAGTTGCTGCTCTGGCTGGAATTATTCAGATCTCGAAATTCTCGAGAAAACAGGAAAAAATGCTTTCAGTCATGGCAAAAAAGCAGCAGGTAAAAACAGTTCCCATCCGTCCTTTATTCAAGGAACTTGTTATTTTGGCTTTACCGTATATGGGAAGTGCCATTCTGGGCTATTCGGATGATATCTATAACTCGGTATTGCTTCCAATTGGACTGCGTTATTCATCCTATACTCCTGAACAGATTGATACCGTCATGTCTGCTGCCAATTATGTAGGTACAAAGCTCACTGCCATACCGATGATTCTTGCTCCTGGATTTACTGCAGCCATTATTCCTCATCTTTCATCTTCGCTGCTTGAAAAGAAATACAAACGAATTCGAAAAGATATTCGTGAATGTATGAATATCGTTCTTTTTATGGGACTGTTTTTAAGCTTTGCGATTATGATTTATGCTGGGCCAATTTTCCATACCCTGTTTTATACATCAGACCTTCCATTATCGACGGATATCATTCGCTGGATCAGTCTGGAAGGATTAATGGGAACCATTACGCCTGTAGTAACAAGCATTATGATGGCCCTTTCTTTACAGAAATCGTTGCTTCGGCGATTGGCAATCGGTACGGTGATTAAAGGGGTGCTGATTGTTCCTCTCACCATCTGGATGGGCTTTCCCGGTACCGTATTGGCGACCATGGTTTCCTATGGATATATTCTGACTTTTAATACGATGGAACTTTCTGAGAAATTCGGAGTGTCTCTGAAATCGACTGCACAGGTATTCATCAAAACGATGATTTCACTGTGCTGCATGGGATTATGTGCCTGGCTGCTCAGCAATCTTGGATTAGCGAATCCGGCATCCTCCAAGCTGGTTTGTCTTGGAACAATGCTTGTTTCCGGTGTTGTTTCAACGATCGTCTTCCTGATTGCCGCTTTAGTCCTGCAGCTGCCGCAGCAGCTTTTCCACTTCAGACTAAAAATGCCTCGTTAAGCATTAAAAATGGTGATACCCAAAAGTTGAACAGGAAATAAGAGAACACAATTTTAAAGAAGAAGACCAGAACACCAGCCATTACGGCATTGACTGATCTTCTTCTTTTTATTTTTATCGAGGCATCAAATCGTCGTTTTCTTCATTCATCAATTTTTTGATTTATCAGGAAATTTCAGAACTGGAAGAGGATGCAGTCTGTTTTTGATTGCCGGCTTTGACATCGATAAAAAAACGTTTAGGATGTAAGACTGAACTAAAAGGTGATTATCAGACGCAAAAAGCATATTGGCTCATCACAATATTTCAATCATTTATATTCAATAGTTAATTAAGGAGGGTCTGCCCATGTACGATGTTCTGGTCGTTGGAGCCGGACATGCCGGAATTGAAGCCGCAGCAGCGGCTGCAAGAAAGAATAAAAAAACGATGCTGGTGACAGGAAATCTGGATTTTGCAGGTTCTATGCCATGCAATCCAAGTATTGGCGGACCAGCCAAAGGGATTGTTGTTCGGGAAATTGATGCCTTAGGAGGTCTGATGCCTAAAGCGGCGGATCAGACGGCTTTACAGGTGAAGATGCTCAACACGTCTAAAGGACCGGGAGTCTGGAGTCTGCGGGTTCAATCCGATAAGGAAGCGTATAAACGCTGGATGAAAAATGCCCTGAAACACATGGAACACCTTGATCTGCTTGAATCACAGGCAGCCAGACTGCTCGTAGAGGATGGAAAGGCGATTGGCATTGAATGTACAGATGGGACTCGGATTTTATCCCGCACAGTCATTCTGACTACTGGAACCTATATGTCTGGAACAATACTTAAAGGCCATACCGCCGTTGAAGGTGGTCCCGACCAACAGCCGACACTGACAAGTCTTTCGCAGAGCCTGCGTGATGCCGGGCTTCCAACCTTTCGTTTAAAAACCGGAACGCCGCCCAGGATTGTTCGCGATACGATTGATTTTTCAAAGGCTGAAGTCCAGAAAGGCTCAGAGGAGTTTTATTCCTTTTCAACGGAAAGCACATCCGAAGAAATGATCAGCAAATCCGATGAATTGGATTGCTACATGATTCATACAACACCAAAAACTCATGAAATCATTCGGAATCATCTTCAGGATTCAGCAATGTATTCGGGTCTGGTAAAAGGTGTAGGACCTCGCTACTGCCCAAGTATTGAAGATAAACTGGTGCGTTTTGCGGATAAGGAGAGACATCAGCTCTTTCTTGAACCTGAAACGCTGGATTATGACACGATTTATGTTCAGGGCTTTTCTACTTCCATGCCAGAGGATGTTCAGGAATTAATGGTCCATTCGCTTCCAGGACTTGAACATGCAAAAATACTCAAATATGCTTACGCTATTGAGTATGATGCGATCGATCCGCTGACCATGAAGCCTTCTCTTGAAAGTAAGATTGTGGAAAATCTGTTTACCGCCGGTCAGATTAATGGCACATCAGGCTATGAAGAAGCAGCTGGTCAGGGATTGATGGCTGGAGTCAATGCGGCTTTGAAAACCGAAGGAAAAGACCCACTGATTTTAGGCCGCGATGAAGCTTATATCGGGGTGATGATCGATGATTTAAGCACGAAAGGGACAAGTGAACCTTATCGATTGCTGACAAGCCGGGCAGAATTTCGGCTGCTTCTTCGCCATGATAATGCAGATCTGAGACTGATGAAAAAGGGACATGAGGCTGGACTCATCGATGAAGCGAGATATCAGAAGTTTTTAAATAAGGTTGAACAGATTGAACAATGGACAAAGCGCATTGAAGAAGTCAAAGTATCTATTCATGACGATTTGGTTCAGGAGTATCTAGTTTCTTTAGGGTATGAGCCATTAACTCGATCATTGAATCTTTCCGAACTAATTAAGCGTCCAAAAATCAGTCTATATCATGTCGCTGAACTTCTTGGACTTTCAATGGATAAGGAAATTGCCGATGAAATCGAAATTGAAGCCAGATATGCCGGTTACATTGAAAAATCGAAAAAAGATGCAGAGCGTATGCGAAAGCTTGAAAGCCGAAGACTCAGCTATGATCTTGATTATCTGAATATGGATAATCTGGCTTTAGAAGCCAGACAGAAGCTTGACAAAATCAGGCCTCAGACCCTTGGCCAGGCCAGTCGAATATCTGGAATCAATCCGGCAGATATCGCTGTTTTGTCGATGTACGCCCGCTAGAATGAGTGATTGACTGGAATTGGTCCAGGAGAGAATCCTGTTTTGTTATAATGATTAAGTAAAAACAGACTGTTTAAGGTTTGAAAGGGAGTGATTCGATGAAGAAAAAATCTGCTCAGTTTCATGCTTTTCGCGGACTCGTTATGTTTCTGATGCTTGTCTCCATCGGATGCTTCAGTATCAGTATCGTTCGGGATATCGGTACCTATGTAGCGTTGAATCAGAATATACGAACGAATTCGCAAAAAAGAGACCAGCTGGTGGAGAAAAAAGAGAGTCTCGAAACTGAAAAAACAAATCTTTCCAATCCGGATTACGCGGAATTTGTTGCTCGTGGAAAGTACCTGGTGACCAAAGAAGGGGAACAGATCTTTAAATTCCCGGCGATTGATAAAAATCCAGCGACCCAGGAGGAATAGCCAAGATGTCGAAGAAGAGAATAATTCTCTTCTTTTTTTGCTTTATAAGCATTCATTTAAAAATCTTTATGGAATTTCCGATTTAAATGTTAAAATTCACAATTATGTCATTATAAATTGTCATAATGTTATCACAATAAGACATTCATCCTGGATGGATTGACTTATTGTTGAAAAGAAGATGTATCACAGGATTTAAATCTGAAAGGAAAAAACGAAATATGGAAATCCATAAGAACAATGAATCTTTGATGAGTCAGACCATTACCTCACAGGCCGCCGGTTATGACTCCTCCTGTATAACATCGGTGTGTTATAAAACAGGAAACCTGATTATCGATCCGGAAAGATGTACTATCTTTCGAAATGGAACGCCTGTAGCCGCAGGCCGCGTAGAATTTGACATGATTCTCTGTCTGATTGTGAATGCCCCCAGAACATGTACCAGACAACTGCTTCTGGATATAGCCGGTTCTTATTATTCGCATATTCTCAAAAACAATACTCTGAGCAAGCATATCAATCGAATACGCCATAAGATTGGAAATTTTGGTGGGGAAAGTTTCATCCGAACCTGTCACTCAGTTGGTTATCAATGGGCCGTTCCGGTGGAAAAACTGGGGCTGCCCCAGGCGTTAGCACTCGTTGATGCCGAGCTCGCAAATGAACATCGGGGAAATCTGGAGAATTCTAAAAGCATGTCTTCGCCTGCTGAAGACTGAAAATGTACGAAATCGACATGTTTATTAAATCTACGTATATTGAAAGCCGTTTCAGCATAACGCCTGAAATTCCTTTAAAAGCAAATGATACGAACTAGTCAAAAACCGCCGATTGTCTGAAAAAGCTAATGGACAAATTACATAAATAGTACAGAGATGAACATTAAATCAGAAACTGTCAGAAATTTGTGGAAAATAATCAAGATTAGAAATCATGTGAATAATACGGAAAAATAATGTCTAAATTGTTATGATTCTGTTTCAAAATCCGAATTTTGATTGCTTTTGACAACATTAAATCTATAATTGTGTTGCGGAGGAATTAGAACGATATGAACGATTATTTCAGCTCAAAAGAGAACTTTAAGAGAGCGTACAAAGATGAAATCTCGCACTCTTTCGGCCGGAACTTCGAGGAGGCTCATCCCGAAGAAAAGTATGTCGCTTTAGGGAAAATGATTACGGATTACGTCAATGAAAACTGGCGCGAAACGAAAAATGCTGTAAAAGAACAAAGAGCCAAGCAGCTGTATTACTTTTCGATGGAATTTCTGCTCGGCCGTCTGATGACCAATAACCTGATGAATCTTGGCGTCTATGACGTTGTTCGTGATGGCCTTGAGGAACTGGGTATCAATATCCATGATGTCGAAATGATGGAACAGGATCCAGGATTAGGAAATGGCGGACTTGGCCGTCTGGCAGCCTGCTTTTTAGATTCACTTGCCAGTTTAAATCTGCCAGGAAACGGAAACTGCATCCGGTACCACTATGGATTATTCCGTCAGGAAATTGTTAACTGTCAGCAGGTTGAAAAACCAGACTGCTGGCTGAAACTTGGAAACGTATGGGAGGTCTGGAAGCCATATCATGCCGTCCGTGTTAAATTTGGCGGACAGCTGAATGCCTATATGGATAATAATGGAAAATTCCATTCTGCTCATGTACCTGATTTTGCGGTAAAAGCGGTCCCTTACGATATGCCGGTTGTCGGTTACCATACAACAACCACGAATACCCTGCGCCTTTGGGATGCAGAACTTGATGAAGAGTCTGTTCCAGGAGGCCAGCTGACAAAATATCTCAATGATGTCAGTGAACTGACTGTCAATGTTTATCCTGACGATTCAACCAATGAAGGGAAAGAACTGCGTCTGCGCCAGCAGTATTTCTTTGTGTGTGCCGGAGTGGATCAGATCATCAGAACTCACCTTTTAGAGTATCCAACGCTTGATAATCTGGGTGAAAAAGTGGCCATTCAGTTAAACGATACCCATCCGGTGCTTGTTATTCCGGAACTGATGCGTGTGCTGATGGATGATTATGATTACTCATGGGATCATGCCTGGGCCATTGTAAAGGAAACAGTTGCCTATACAAACCATACGGTTATGGCTGAAGCCATGGAAAAATGGGATCAGAAGATGGTTCGCCGACTGCTGCCCAGAGTTTATATGATCATTGAAGAAATCGAACGTCGATTCCGCTATGAAGTCAATCATGCCGGACGTGGTAATGATTTTTATCAAATGTCGATTCTTAAGGATAATCAGGTTCATATGGCCAATCTGGCTGTTGTTGGAAGCCATTCTGTTAACGGCGTAGCCAAGCTGCATTCGCAGATTCTCGTGGACGATGTATTAAGTACATTTGCAAGCTTCTATCCTGAAAAATTCAATAATAAGACCAATGGAATTACTCATCGCCGCTGGCTGGTTTATTCCAATCCGCAGCTGACTCATTTACTTGAAAAGACCATTGGGGATGGCTTTATTAAGCATCCTGAAGAGCTGAGCCGTCTGATGGACTATGTGGATAATCCGGAAGTTCAAAACGAGTTCATGCAGGTTAAGCGCGAACGTAAGGAAATTCTGGCTGCCTGGGTGAAGGAAAATCTTGGAATTGAAGTCAATGTGGATTCAATTTTTGATTGCCAGTCCAAGAGACTGCATGCCTATAAGCGTCAGCTGCTGAATATCTTTCATATCATTTACCTGTATCTGAAAATGAAACAGGATCCAGGTTTCCGCATTTATCCGAGAACTTTCTTCTTCTCAGCGAAAGCGGCGCCAAGCTATAACCTGGCAAAGGAAATCATAAAGCTGATTAATATGGTTGCCGAAAAGGTGAACAATGATCCAGAAATCAGTCAGTATCTGAAAGTGGTATTTATTCCGAACTATTCCGTATCCATTGCTGAATTGCTGATTAATGCTGCTGATGTTTCTGAACAGATCTCAACAGCGGGTAAAGAAGCTTCAGGAACTGGAAACATGAAATATATGATGAATGGAGCCCTGACGATTGGTACACTGGATGGAGCGAATGTTGAAATCGTTGAACAGGTCGGATATGAAAATGCGAAGATTTTTGGCCTTCGTGTAGAAGATGTCAATATCATGCGCCGTGAAAACTCCTATGATGTATGGTCTTATTACAATTCCGATTCACGTATCCGCATGGTTGTTGAAAGTCTGCGCAATGGAACCTTCTCAAGTAATCCGAATGAGTTCCAGCTGATCTATAATGATCTGATGCTCAACCGGGATGAATTCTTCGTTCTTGCTGATTTTGCAGCCTACTGCAAAGCGCAGGAAGATGTTCAGAGCTGGTATGAAAACAGACCGGCCTGGGCACGTGCAATGCTGATCAATATCGCAAAATCCGGTTATTTCTCTTCTGATCGTACGATTCAGGAATACGCAGATCATATCTGGGGACTTAAACCTCTCGATTTTGATTCAAAGGATGAAAAATAATCCGATCAATCAAAAAATAATTCTAGTAAAACGATTCTGGTTATTATTGAGTTGTTGAATATCCATTTCTGCAGCAGGTCACTGAAGATCTGCTGCTTTTTCAGGTCGTTTTTCCTGCGGTAGGATGAAGTATAATAAAAGCAAAAATCAGACTTAAATTTGAAACAGAAAACATTCATCATGATCGGATTTAAATGCCCGATTAAAGGAAAGGAAGCAGCATTATGTATTCAGCGATCCCAGAACCAGTATCATCAGATACAAACCATCAGAATAAGAAGAGAAAAGTCCTGCTTTTAGGGGCGACCGGTTCGATTGGAAGCCAGACTCTGGACATTCTGCGTGAATATCCTGATCACTTTGAGCTCGTTGGAGTCAGCGCAGGGTTTTCGTTAAAGAAACTTGAAGAAATTATGAAAGAGTTTCCTGCCGTTCAGGCCGGAGGAATCGCTCTGAATGATGCCCCTGAAATGCTGGCATCAAAAAAACTTTATCGAGGGGACAATCAGATGTGTGATATGATTCGTGATCTCGACTTTGATATTTTAGTCAATGCGACGGTTGGATTTCGAGGCCTGGAACCAACGCTGAAGGCCATTGAAAAAGGAAAGGATGTAGCCCTGGCCAACAAGGAATCTCTGGTCTGCGGGGGGGATCTTGTTCTTGAAGCCCTGCAGAAACATGGTTGTAAGCTTTATCCGATTGATTCAGAACATTCAGCTATTTTTCAATGCCTGCAGGGAAACCGAATAGATCAGGCGGCCAGACTCATCATTACAGCTTCAGGAGGAAGCTTTCGCAACCGAAATCGGGATGAACTGGAAGGAGTCAGCGTAAACGAAGCTCTGGCTCATCCAAACTGGGCAATGGGAAAACGAATTACGCTTGATTCTGCCACAATGGTCAACAAGGCTTTTGAAGTGATCGAAGCGCACTATCTGTTTGGAATTCCGTTTGATCAGATTGAAACTGTACTTCATCCAGAAAGTATCGTGCACTCGATGGTTGAATTTAAGGACCATGCAATTATCGCCCAGCTTGGTTCTGCCGATATGCATCTTCCGATTCAATATGCCCTGTGTTATCCAGACCGTATGAACATTACTGAAGAAAAGCCGCTCGATATGACGCAGACGCTTGATCTTCATTTTAAGAAAATGGATTTTGAACGATATCCGATGCTGAAACTTGCATGGCTTGTGGGTAGGGAAAAAGGAAACCGCGGAACTGTCATGAATGCAGCCGATGAACAGGCAGTCGAATTGTTTCTGGATGAAAAGATTGGCTTTCTTGATATAGAAACCTGTATATTAGAAGCCCTGAAAAACATTAAAAATGTTGAAAACCCTACATTCGAAGATCTTAAGAAAGCCGATTCAGAGGCAAGACAATTTGTCCGGGATCTTTTTTGACCTTTGTAATATAATAACGTTTGCGTATCCTGCAAAAAGGATTAAAAACCGGCACATTTGCCTGAAAAAAGGAGGATTCTCATGAATAAACTCGCAGCAGTCAGCCTGAGCGCTGTTGTCTGGCTTGGCAGTACTTCACCTGTTTTAGCCAATGTAAAAAGCCAGCCGATTGTACCTGTGGCAGCAGTTGTTGATGTTAAGGATATGAGCAGTCAGGATTTTATTCAGACGTATGCCGGAACTAAAATTACGACACAGGACTCTTTAAAAGCGACTAAGGAAGAATGGATCTGGTTTAAAGAAGCAAACCGCGAAAATTATCAGCTTCTTCTGGATGGAAATTCTGTTTTTAATCAGCTTTCAGAGCCAATCCAAAAAGAAATTCTGGCTTCCTATAATGAACAGAAAATTGACTATTTTGTTCTGATTGATAATGCGAAAAATATCAAGGAACAGATTGATCAGGAAAATGCAAAAATTCAGGAAGAAATACGGATCAAAGAGCAGCAGGAAGCTCAGAATTTAAAAAAGCAGGAAGAAGAGGCTAAAGCAGCAAAAGAAGCTAATAAAGCTGCAGAAAACTCCAATAATCAGCCAGCTGATGAAATTGTTCAGGAGAATATTCAGAATTCACCTCAACAACAGCCTTCAAAAACTGAAGCGACAGTTTCGCAGACTCAGCAGGATGAAGAGCCTGAACTTGCTGCAAAGCCAGAAAATACAGAAAATATAAAAGATGATGTTAAGACAGATCAGTCTTCTTCAGCAGTGACTGATTCTGGAAACAAAACAGATTCTTCAAAAGATAAACCAGCGAATAACTCTTCTGATCAGAATCAGACGGATTCTTCTGCTGATCTGACTGACGAGGATAAAAATCCGGTGAAACCTGGCTCGGATTTATCAGATACAGTAAATGACAATACAGATCAGAATCCAGACGATTCGAATGAGAACAAGGATAATGATGAAAACCAGGAAGCTTTGTTGTATCAATCTTCCCTGAGCTCAGATTCACTTGGCACGATTGAGTATTCTGCCCATGGAAAGGAAATCAGGGATCCAAAAACAGCGCTGATTCTGGCCAATGCATTGAAGGTTGATCCTGATGATCTGAGTCTTTATGTCGATGTTTTATTTACTTCCACAAAAGATGGTTTTCAGGCCAGTTCAGATCCAATTTCTGCAGTGAAGGTGAATAATGAAGGGTTCAGCCGATTCTATACCCTTGAAAAAGATGAGACTCAGGGAACGATAACCTGGATTCAGCCAGCTTCAGTAAGAATTGATTACGCTTCAGGTAAGATCTCGTTTTCATCAACAAGCCAGGATTCAGTCCTGCTTTCTGGTCTTGAAGATCCTGATGACTCTGCAAATGCAGAAGCAGGATCTGATGAAAAGACAGACACTGCAAATAAAAATGAAAATACGAATCAGCCTGTAAACTCAGACAATTCATCTGATTCTGCTACAGAAGAAAAAGATAAAACAGAAACGGAAAAACCAGATTCTGAAAAAAACGATTCTGAACAGGAAGAGTCAATAAATACTGATGATCTCCCATATATGCCAGACCATTCATTGAACGAAGGATTAGCGCTTGTAAAGGGTTCTGCAGAACCCCAGAAGAATTCAATAATCGCATTGGCTGCCGAAGTTAAACCAGGTACAAATACTAAAGCGGTTCAGAATGGCGTCGGAGCCATTGGAGATGCTTCTTCGCTTTCTGCGGTGAATAAGAATAATACTTCCAGGAAGTCCGATTCTTCCAGAATTCAGCCAGTGAACCGATTGAATTCGAATGCGGTCAACTCATTCATCAATACCTATTGTTCGAATAGCGCCGGGCAGATTTATCTGCAGGCCTGGTCAGCAAATTACAAACAGATCATGTCAGGATATTCAGTCTGGAAAACACTGGATTTTGCAGATAAACAGGCAATTAATGCCAGACTGGCCGAAGTCGGATCTGTTTCATACACATCACTTTATCGACAGGCTCATCGGGTGCTGCTCGGGCTTGGTATTGTTTCTTCAAACACACAGCTTAAGAAACCAACCGCAGCAAATCGTCCGGCGACTGCCACAGCTGAACATGGCTTGACCTATTCTTATATGACAGTTCTTTTTGGATCGCTTTGTGGTCTGTTTTTGAAAAAATCCTTAAAAAAGGATCCGGATTAACAGCCTATGGCTTTTGAAATTCATATCCTCCAGCAGAGTAAGAAACGTAATTTTACTCTGCTGTTTTCATTGTGATGTTTTTGTTATGATTAACCACAGGAGGCGGTTTGATGCCATCTACAAAATTTAGTGAAAGTGAAATTAACCGGGCCGCCCAGCTGAAAGAACAGCAGCTGTATCGTGAAGAAGGGTTCAGAAAAGCAAAACCACTTAAAAGAACCTTTGATGATTATGAAAATCATCTCTTTGCTTTTTTGATCGATCTGAACATCTGTCTGCTGCCGGTTTATATCTGGGCTATTGAATTTATTCTGATCCTTACGGGGCTGATTCCTCCCCATTTCTTTGACTGGCTGTTTTATCTGATGTATGCTCTTCTGTTTTTCTGCAGCTGTGTTTTAATGCCGCTGCGCTTAGCGGCTACGCGAGGGCAGACATGGGGTATGCAGGTTGTTGGAATCAAATTGGTAGATATCTCGATGCAAGAAGCTCCCCTCATGCGGCTTGTTCTTCGGGAGCTTCTTGGATTTGGAATTCCAATCATGCTTTTTGGATATTTCTTTTCGATTACCGGGCTGTTAGTCTGGTGGGCTGTATCCATCCTGGTTGTTCTGGCCAGCAATAAGCAGCAGACTTTGTTTGACTGGGTTTTTTCCCTGATTCCAGTCTACGTTCCTTCCTATAAAATTCGATTAGGAAATCCATTCAGACATATTCTTTCTCATAATGAAGAACAGCCTGTAAATGAAGTTGAGCAGCCAAAAGAAGCAGAGCCTGAACAAAAAGAAGAGCAGAAAGCTGAACCGGCAAATCCAGTGCCTTCATCATCCGTTTCGCCGATTGATCTTCATATCCGATCGAGTTATTCGGATGATGCCAGCGATGATGTTGAGGAAATTTTTAAAAAGGCCAAGCAGCAGAATATGCGGGTGATTTCAATTACAGACCATAACTGCGCAAGAGCCAACGCGCAGGCCTTACGGTTTGCGGCCATGTATGACATCCAATATATCCCTGGAATGGAAGCAGATGTCTCTTTGAATAATCAAAGAGTCCGAATTCTCGGTTACTACATCGACTGGACGAATCCAGTCTTTGATGAAGTCGAGAAGAATTCTTTGAAGCGCGAAAAAGAAGCTTCATTGAAAAGAGCACAGGCTTTTGAGAAGCTGATGAATATTCGAATTGATCTGGATTCAATCCTTTCCAAATCCCGCTTTCAGATCCTGACTGGAGCGGATCTTACCAATATGGTATTTAGAAATCCCAGAACCAGACAGCTTGAACCAGTACAAAAGGCAATCCGTCAGGCAGAAGGCGATGAACAGAAAGCACGTGAAATCTTTATTGAGGAGTATTTCACGCAAGGCAAACCCTGCTATATCGAACGTACCTATCCGGATGCTATCAGTTTTATTGATGCCATTCACGAATCCGGAGGTATGGCTGTTTTGTCTGGCTGGCATGTCGATGAACTCGACAATGAAACTCTGGTGGATCTCATCGAAGCCGGTCTGGATGGTCTTGAAGTCTTCACCCCGGATGTCGATTCAAAAACTGCGGCCTTCCTGTTAAAAGTAGCCAGTGATGAAAAACTGTTTGTTACTGCTGGAAGTGATTATCACGGAAGCAAACGTCCGGACCGTGAACTTGGAAAAACAAATTGTCCTGCTAAAGGACTTCATTCTGTTGAAGTCTTTACCCGTGCGCTGGACAATGAAAAGCCGGATCCAAATATGCCTCGCGCATAACTTCAGCCTGGACAAACAGGATATGTTTCTCTTGAATTGATTACACAAAAACACTGCATGAATCAGATCCGGTTCATGCAGTGTTTTTGCTTTTATATGGATTGCGGTTGTTTGGGTTATGAAGGATCAAATGAAAATTCATGGTGAATTAAGCGATCACCGACGTAATCAAGTTTCAGAAAAAAGAATGGAGCATTATTTTTAAGGCAATCTAAAAACAGAAAATCACCTTCCCATAAGGGCAATTGGTTAACTTCATCCAATCTGATCCATTCAAGAACACCTTCTGAACATTCCTTTAATTCTCCGGAAATCTCACTGCCGGAAAAAAGAAACATCTGTTCAGAAAACAGGTCATCTTCTTCATGCTTTCGGAAATTAAAAGTCACAATTCCTCGAAGCTCTGGATCATGCCAGACTAATCCTGTTTCTTCAAGACATTCTCTTTTCATGCATTCCAATGCGGTTTCTCCAGGTTCGAATTTGCCGCCGATCCCGATCCATTTATCATGGTTAATATCATTATTTTTCTTGACTCGATGCAGCATCAGCCAGCATCCGTTTCGTTCAATATATCCAAGTGTTGTATTTTGCATTCTCTTCTCCTGAACATTCAAAATGCTCAATATTTCAAAATTAGATTTGTTTCATATAAGACACGATGAACTTTGTGACGAGTTGTAAGACCCTTTGTTCAATATGATACACTAGCTATACCATTCTGTTTTTTTGCAGAGTAAGAAATTCATTGCGCAGAGAATCACCTGAAAACGATCTGCCCAATTCTGGCAGCGGCTTGCTGCCTATAGATAACAGGAAAGGATGAAGAGCTATGGAAAAGAAAGAACCATATTTTCTGACGACGGCTATTGCTTATACTTCCGGCCGTCCCCATATTGGGAATACCTATGAAATTATTCTCAGTGATGCAATTGCCCGCTTTAAAAGAAAGCAGGGCTACGATGTGTTTTTTCAGACTGGGACCGATGAACATGGAATCAAAATTGAAGAAAAAGCAGCAGCTGCTGGAGTAAGCCCTCAGGAATTTGTTGATGGTGTTAAACAGCAGATTCAAAGCAACTGGGATTTAATGAATACATCATACGATTACTTTATTCGTACGACTGATGAAGACCATGTTCGTATCGTTCAGAAAATTTTTAAGAAACTTTACGAACAGGGAGACATTTATAAAGGCGAATATGAGGGATGGTACTGTACTCCATGTGAATCTTTCTGGACCGAATCTCAGCTCGTCGATGGAAACTGTCCGGATTGCGGCAGACCTGTACAGAAAGCAAAAGAGGAAGCATACTTCTTCAATATGCAAAAATATGCGGATCGGCTGATTCAGTATATCGAAGATCATCCAGAATTTATTCAGCCTGAAAGCCGTAAGAATGAAATGCTCAATAACTTCCTGCGTCCAGGACTGCAGGATCTGTGCGTTTCAAGAAGTTCATTTACCTGGGGAGTGCCAGTAGACTTTGATGACAAGCACGTCGTTTATGTATGGTTGGATGCCCTGACAAACTATATTACTTCTCTTGGGTATGATCCTTATGCCGAAAAACAAAGTGAAGAGTTCACCAAATTCTGGCCGGGAACTCATATTATTGGAAAAGATATTTTACGATTCCATACAATTTACTGGCCGATCTTCCTGATGGCTTTGGATCTGCCTCTTCCAAAACAGGTATTTGGACATCCATGGCTGCTTGTGGGCGAAGGAAAGATGTCCAAGTCCAAAGGGAATGTTATTTATGCAGAAGACCTGGTTGAAAAATTTGGGGTAGATGCAGTTCGATACTATTGTCTGCATGAAATCCCATTTGGATCGGATGGAACGATTACGTGGGATTTAGTCGTTGAAAGAATCAACTCAGATCTGGCGAATATTCTTGGAAATCTGGTATCCAGAACGATTGCCATGAATCAGAAGTATTTTGATGGGGAAGTCCATAATCCAAATGTGAATGAAGAAGTAGATGAACAGCTCAAGGAAACGGCGAAGGAAGCTGTAAACAATACCATCGCTAAAATGGAAGAATTCCGCGTTAAGGATGCTCTGGATGAAATTTTCACTCTGCTTCGCCGTTCAAATAAATATATCGATGAAACAGAACCCTGGATTCTGGCCAGAGATCCAGAAAAGAAAGACCGCCTGCAGACAGTTCTTTATAACTTGCTTGAAAGTCTCCGTATTAGTGCAATTCTTCTTGAGCCATTCATGCCAGATACTGGAAAGACGATCCTTGATCTGCTGAACACCGATCAGCGCTCTTTAGAATCCGCAGAAACATTTGGGCTTCTTGAAGAAGGTATTCATACAGCACCTAAAGCTCCCGCTTTATTTGCCAGAATTGATCCGAAAAAATTTGCAGAAGAAATGGGTGAACAGGCTGCAGATTTAAAGAAGGAAAATAAAAAAGTAGAGAAGCAGCAGAAAAAGGCAAAAAAAGAAGAATCAAAAAAAGAAAAGAAGAATGAATCTGAAATCAAAAAAGAAGCTGAGTTCAGTGATTTTGAAAAGATCGAATTGAAAGCTGGAAAGATTCTCAGTGCGAAAAGACATCCTAAAGCGGATCGGCTGCTGATTGAAGAAGTAGATCTTGGAAACGGAGATGTTCGTCAGATCGTCAGTGGAATCGCTGAAAAATATACTCCAGAGGAAATTACTGGGAAAACAGTTTTGGTAGTTTCAAATCTGAAACCTGCCAAACTGCGTGGAGAACTTTCAAGCGGAATGATTCTCTGTGCTGATTCAGCAGATGGCTATGAAGTCATTTTCCTTCCAGACTCAATTCAACCGGGAACTGTCCTTCGTTAGTAACCAGAATGAATAATTACCAGAAAGCCCTGTTTACTCAGCTTCAGGTAGCCGGATTAGGAATTGTCGTCATGGCCATGGGAATTCTGCGCTATGATTCACTGAAAATTTTTATCTTCGTAGGAGCCGGAATTTTCCTGTTTGGGCTGATTCGCTTTCTCACATTAAAAAAATTGATGAAAAATATCGCTTTAAATGATGATCCTGCCGTGGACGATAATCCAGTTCTCAAGGAATCCTTTTCCTGGAGAAATCTGGTAGACAGTCAGGAAAATCTTCAGGAATCTGATGATAAGAAAGAGAAAAAACAATAAGGTTATTTTCGCAATCGCTTAACCAGTGAGAAAATCGAATCAATTGTGAGCTGTTTTCTCAGGTTGTAAAATACCTGATTCAGGACAGTTGAAATGCCGATTGAATCACTTATAATTCTAATGAATCTGTTATCAAGAGTCAGGGGAGAGAGTTAGCTCGCAGATCCTGCGCCAACCGTTCATCCGGTGGTCCGGCTAACATCGATAATGAGCAGAAGAGATCAGCTCAGACATGCTCAGGCGTGTCTGAGTTTTTTAATAAGTTGAGTCATTATAGATTTGGAAAGGAAGCAGGAATATGAAAGATTATATTTTTACCAGTGAATCAGTCACAGAAGGGCATCCAGATAAAGTTTGCGATCTGATCGCAGATTCTATTCTCGATGCAGCATTAGAACAGGATCCTTTGTCGAACATGGCTGTAGAAGCCACAATCAAGGATGATTTTATCCTCGTTTATGGGGAAGCAAATACGAAGGCTGTTCTGGATTATGAAAAAATTGCAAAAGACGTTCTCAAAGAAATTGGATATCCAGAAGACTATAAAGTGACAGTGGTCGTGAACGAGCAATCCAAAGAAATTCATGATGCCGTCAATAAGAATGAGGATGGAACTCTGGAAGTGGCAGCTGGTGACCAGGGAATCATGTTCGGTTATGCATCCAATGAAACAAAAGAGCTGATGCCAGCGCCAATTTATTATGCTCACCTTCTTTCAAGACAGCTTTCTAAAGTCAGAAGAAGCATGCCAGATGTTCTTAAACCAGATGGAAAAACCCAGGTTTCTGTTGAGTACAGGGATGATAAGCCGGTAAGAATCGATACAATTGTCGTATCCACTCAGCATTCTAAGGATGTTGATTTAGAAGAAGTTCAGAAGATCGTGCGCGAACAGGTGATTGATGCTGTTATTCCAGCAGAGATGCTCGATGAAAATACGAAATATTTTATAAATCCAAGCGGATCGTTTGTCGTTGGGGGATCCTTCGGAGATTCTGGTACGACTGGACGAAAAATTGTCTGCGATACTTATGGAGGTATGGGACATATCGGCGGAGGCTGCTTCTCATCAAAAGATCCAACCAAAGTCGACCGGTCAGCCGCTTATTATGCAAGATGGGTAGCCAAAAACCTGGTAGCAGCCGGTCTGGCAGATAAGGTTGAAGTAGAAGTTGCCTACGCGATTGGACGCAAGGAGCCGGTAGCTATCATGGTTGATTCCTTCAATACAGGAAAAGTCAGCGATGCAAAACTACTTGAGATCATCAATAAAAATTTCAATTTTGAAGTTGGAAACATTCTTGATGAGCTCGATTTAAGAAAACCAATTTATCGCACAACAACTAACTATGGACATTTCGGGGATCCTAAACTTCCGTGGGAAAGAATTATTGACTTAGAGATGTAATTGAATTCTGTAATGAATAATCATTAATAAATTTGATCCGGCTGGAACGTTCAATTGGAACATTCCAGCTTTTTTCTGAAAATCTGGTTAATAAACGAAGGGGTGTTAAAGATGATTTCAGTCGTGTTGCCATGCTACAGAGAATCAATCGATTTACTTGAGCAGTCAATTGATTCGATTTTGAATCAGAGTTATAAGGATTTTGAACTGATAGTGATTCTGGATGATCCGAAAAATTCACAGATAGTCAACTTTATGGATAAGAAGAAGCTAATGGATTCTCGAATTCGATTCTTTCAGAATGAAGTAAATCTGGGAGTGAATAGTACGTTGAGAAAAGGATTTTCTAATGCAAAGGGAGAGATCTTTGCCAGGATGGATGCGGATGATATTTCATTACGTGATAGATTTAAAAAGCAGCTGAGCTGGATGAAAGACCATGAACTGGATCTTTGCGGAACGCAGACCGAGGTCATTGATGATAATGGAAAAATCATGTATTCAGCAGCAATGATACCCACTAAGAGTCAGAAAGTTAAAAAAGCTTTGAGATATGGTCAGGTCCTCGCTCATCCAAGCTGGATGATGAAAAGAGAACTTTACGAAAAGTTAAATGGATATAGAGATATTCCAACAGCTGAAGACTATGATTTCACATTGCGAGCAGTTCTTTCAGGTGCAAAAGCTGGGAATGTTCCGGAAGTGTTATTTCAATATCGTATGAGTACTGGTTCTGTCAGCCGCAGCAGCCTCTATGACCAGTACTTAACGATGAAGATCCTTTCAGATAGTTATCGAAATAATAAGGTGGTTGATCCTGATAAGATCAAGAAACAGGTGTTGGCTGATACCAACATAGAAGAATCCGAAAAATATACAATCGCTAATCGAAAGTTCAACAATGGGCTTACATTGTTAAAAAATAGAAATCTGATTAAAGCTTTTTCTAGCCTGGTTCAGGTCCCTTTTATTTCAATGGCTTATATGGATAAAGTTTATCGGTTGATCCGTATAAGTATGCTTAAAAATTAGTTAAAATGGCATATTCTTCAGGTTTTAAATATTGAGATGAACTAATGAACAGCCAACTATTGAAACTATCGACAGGATTGACTCTTGAGTTAGCGTCAACTATCATTTAACTATGAACAAAAAACTACCACTTACTGAATCGGTAGAAGACTATCTTGAATCTATTCTGGTTCTGTCTGAACAGCTTGATCATGTCAGAAGTGTGGATGTAGCCAGTTATCTTGGATTTTCTAAACCTTCTGTATCTCACGCGGTTAAACTGCTTCAGGAAGAAGGCTTGCTTCAGATCGATCCCAAAAAATATCTGATCCTTACCGAAAACGGGAAGGAAGTCGCTCAGTCTACATATCGGCGACATCTGTTTTTTTCTGAAATGCTTGAAAATATAGGAGTACCTCGAGATATTGCTCAAAAAGATGCCTGTCGTATTGAGCACATCATCAGTGAAGAAACATTTGAAGCAATTCAAAATTTCTATCAGAAAGCAGAGCAGTTAGAATCAAAACGCAGCGACGATAGCAACTAATAGAGACAGGATTGTACCGAAAAAAGGCTAAATATTGTGATTAAAGTGGCTTAGAAATAGAGCCACTTTTTTTCTTGTCAAAATTCAATGGGCATTATTGAGGAAATGTTATAAGTCGACATCCATATTAAATAAATGGAGTGATACTCCATGGGATTTATTCAAGCTAGATAAGGCGCGCTGATATCATTTTCTTTCTCTTCTTCGGATTATTTATATTCAATAAGTCCAAATAGATATTCGCTTGATTTAAATTTAGTGTTAATTCTGGAATGGTACGACTTAAATGGACTCATAAGTTTATCGTTCTCGTGTTTTACTCTTCGGTCAAAATAGGATATCAGGAAGATGTTCGACAGGAGTAAACCGCCTGCCTTTTATATACTATTCACATAGAGGATGAGAGGTAGGAGAGATTTTACGAATCTGCAATCAGGAAGTATTGGATTGTTTGGGCGAAAGAGTGCATTGGCATTGTATATGGGTTTATCCGGTTAGTTGTGGACAGGCTGGACAGCAGGAACGCTCCTGCAGTTTCATTGGAACAGCAGCTCCAAAACAAAAAAACCAACGAAATATTAATGATGATCATTACTATATTGTCATAGGGACGAAACACGGGAATTGCAGCAGCATCGAATGGATCTGTTTTATCCGTACCCATATCTATTCCTGTAACCATATTTCATCATTAGCGGTTCAGTATCACGATCTCGATGGAGAATTCGGTTCCTTCCCTTCAAGTTTGGATAATTTAAATAATGAATAAGCGTAAAATTGCCATTTTTTTATTGCGGCAAATGCCTATTTAATACAATTTTCATCAAGGCTATCCAGCGCCTCGTCATCTGGATCATAAAGAATACAAAATATGTATGCTGTTAATGAAACAAAGGGAAATAGAAGCTTTGTTTTGATCAAAAAATATAGGGTTTAGCATCAATTCCATGTTAAACCGTTTTTTTTTAAGTCAATTTGTTAAGGAATCTTTTGGAAAAAACAATCACACAAGACTGATTTATTGTCTCATAATGCTTGAATATATTCACAAAATGGTAAAACTCTATTCAAAATAACAAAAATTACGACAAATTATGTTTTTCCTATAGAATTAGTTTCGGAAACGAATATAATTTGTTCGTAGTAATAATTTTTTAGGAAGGAAACATCTTATGAAAAAATCAATTGTTGCTGCCGCTGTCATTGCTGCGACAGGATTCAGCACAGCAGCTGCTGCTGAAGTTTTTGCAGAAGATGCCGTTATTGCAGTTTCTGGTGATGAACAGACTACGCAGGAAACATCAAGTACCCCTTTCATTAATGATAATGAAAAGGCTCAGACCGCAGAACAAGATCTTTCAGCTTTACCTTCAGAGGGTTCTCAAGTTCTGGATGTGGTTTCAACAAATTCAGGTCCTGCTGAAGACCAAACGATTACAGACCTGCCTTCAGGAAATAATAAGAATGAAACGAATCTGAAGGATGAAAATGAAGAAAATAAATCGGAGGGTTCAGATCAGACTGACGAAGTTAAAGAAAATGAAAATGTTCTTCTGAAAAACGAAGAATCTAACCTGGACGATAAGACCTCTATCATTACAGAACTGGTGGTCACTGAAACTCCGAAAGTTCAATTGAATGGCTGGAGCAGCGATAAGCTCAGCTACTTTGAAAACGGACAGGCGCTGATTGGTGTTAAAACAGTCGATGGAAAGCTTTATAACTTTGGTTTAGATGGAAAAATCATTTATGGTCAGAATAAAGTCGGAGAAGAAGCCGGCAGGGAATTATGGGTCTGTGCGGACAAGCAGACTGGTGTTCTGTTTACCGGGCTGACTCATCTGAAAAAAGAATACAATCCTCAAGGTGAAAAAACCGTTTACTATGATAAGAACGGTTACATGCATTTTGGCCAGCTGACTTTAGATAATAAGAACTATTTCTTTGATCAGAAAACAGGAGCTATGGCCGTCAACAAAATTGTGGCGGTTACCGACGATAAGTCCTATTACTATGGAAAAGACGGAACGATGCAATATGGTCAGCATCAGGTTAATAATGACTGGTATTGCTTTGATAACCAGACCGGAGTGATGAAGACAGGAATTGTGAATCTGGATAAGAGTTATCAGCCGGACGATCCAAAAGTGGTTTATTACAACACAAGCAAAAGTGGAAAGACCCCTTATGGAGCCATGGTATATGGAATGGCTAATGTGGGTAAGGACCTTTATTATTTCAAAGATGGTTCCGGAAAGATGCTGACGAATGGTATTGCAGAGGTCACAGTTGACGGAACTAAAGGAAAAATCTATCTAGGCAGTGATGGTAAGGCCATTACCGGAGAAAAAGAGACCGGACCAAATCAGTGGAGATACTTTGACAAGACCACTCATCTGATGGTTGCCGGATTCAAAGATCTGGATAAAATCAAAGATAAAACAGATCAGAATAAGACGGTCTATTACGACACCAAAACAGGAATCATGGCTTATGGCCAGCGCCAGATTGGAAATGACTGGTATTGCTTTGAACGCGGATCTGGAAAAATGATTACTGGATTTTTCTATCTGGATAAGAACTATCAGCCGGATGATCCCAAACTGGTTTACTACAGTCCTAAACAGGAAAACAGAGGAGCCATGCTCTATGGTCTGCAGGAAATCAATGGAAAAAAATACTATCTGATGCCAGGATCTGGAACGAAAGCTGTCAATAAACTGGTAGATGTTACTGGCGGAAAAATCTATCTGGATGGCAATGGAGTAATGGTGACTGGAGAAAAAGAGACAGGCCCCAACCAGTGGAGATTCTTTGATTACAATACCGGATTGATGAAAACAGGATTCCATGACCTGAAGAAGACCGCGGACAAAACTGACCGGGATAAGACGGTCTATTACGACACCAAAACAGGAATCATGGCATATGGACAGCGCCAGATTGGCAATGACTGGTATTGCTTTGAACGCGGATCTGGAAGAATGATTACTGGATTTTTCTATCTAGATAAGAACTATCAGCCGGATGATCCCAAACTGGTTTACTACAGTCCTAAACAGGAAAACAGAGGAGCCATGCTCTATGGTCTGCAGGAAATCAATGGAAAAAAATACTATCTGATGCCAGGATCTGGAACGAAAGCTGTCAATAAACTGGTAGATGTTACTGGCGGAAAAATCTATCTGGATGGCAATGGAGTAATGGTGACTGGAGAAAAAGAGACAGGCCCCAACCAGTGGAGATTCTTTGATTACAATACCGGATTGATGAAAACAGGATTCCATGACCTGAAGAAGACCGCGGACAAAACTGACCGGGATAAGACGGTCTATTACGACACCAAAACAGGAATCATGGTATATGGACAGCGCCAGATTGGAAATGACTGGTATTGCTTTGAACGCGGATCCGGAAGAATGATTACAGGAAAATTCTATCTAGATAAGAATTATCAGCCAAACGATCCAAAGTGGGTTTACTATGAAACAACAGGTAAACCTGGATCCGGACTAGGTAAAATGCTGTATGGAGAAATTGAACGGGACTCTAAAGTCTTCTATGCAGCTCCTGGAAGTGGAAAACTGAAAAACAAATATGCCAGAGTGGAAAAAGATGGTTTTGCTGTCTACAACCAGAATGGAGATCGGGCGGTTAATACACAGTTTGAATATCAGGGCGGCTGGTATTTCATGGATCGGAATGGACAGGTTGCCAAAAACAAACTGGTAAAACTGACGAAGGACCTTGAACCTCAGGGTGAAAAGACAGTTTACTATGGATCTGATGGAAAAATGGTGTATGGCACTCGCAAAATTGATAATAATTGGAAATATTTCCATCCTGGCTCAGGAGCAATGGCTGTTAACGAATTTGTAAATATAAAAAAAGCCTATAACAGTATTCATAATGAAGATCAGAACTATGTTTTTGATAAAAATGGAAATCTGGTTTATCAAGCAGAATACGAGATTAACGGAAGTAAGTTCAAAATTGATCCAGCAACGGGTAAGGCAAAACAAATTTCAACTCGCCCAAGTTGGTGCAAGATAGTCAATGGTCAGGTTATCTTCGATCCCCCTGGTTATCCTACGCTATACGCGGGTGCTAATACAAAGTTGGGTAAGCTTTTGCTTTCTGCTTCCGAACATTGGGGTGCACAATTTTCTTCCGGTGGCCGTGACAATGATAAATATCTTGATTGCATTGGTTTTGTTATGAGAACTTTCAATAAGGCATTTGATCTGCATATGAATGCAGCAAATGTTCATGAATTTGTTACACAAAAAGGATATGCTTATATGCTGCCAAGTGTTAGTTCCCTGGTGCCTGGAGATCTCGTAGTGTATTGTGGAACTTGGACTCCAGTGACAACACGTTTTACTCATTCATCAATTTATGTAGGTAATGGAATGATTATGTACATGGCCCAAGGTGGATGTCAGATTGGTTCAATGTATGACATTGCCTATCATTATGGAGGCCCAGCACCAAGGTATCCAATGCGCCTTCCGGTTTAATGTTACGAAAATAATAGTGATATTCCAAAAAGCTGTTCCGTTATAACACGGATACAGCTTTTTTATGTCATAGGTTAATTAAATTTGCCATAAGTTAATTAAATTTCGATGCATGAATAAGTTTTCAATAATCTAATGCGAATACTTTGGACTCAGCTGATCATGCTTTGTATAATTCAGCAATCCGTAGGAAGACTGATTACAATAGGAGTAGCCGGAAAATGATTAATATTTTACTGGCAGATGGAGGATTGATGATGAGAGCTGAAATCTTGGCGCCAGCGGGAAACAGAGAAGCTTTTGAAGCGGCCTTTGCGGCTGGTGCAGATGCTGTATATATGGGGCTTCCTAAATTTGGGGCTCGTGCTTATGCAGCAAACTTTGGTATGAGTGAAATGAAAGAAGTTATTCATAAAGCCCATCTGGCAGGTATGAAAATCTATATCACTATGAATACGATTCTTGAAGAATCTGAAATTCTGGAAGCTGCTGCCCTGGCTGAAGAAGTCTCTCGTGCAGGTGCAGATGCATTGATTATTCAGGATTTAGGATTGATTCACTATTTACACCATACCTTACCGGAAATAGAACTTCACGCATCAACTCAGGTATCTGTTAATCGGCCAGAACAAATTGAAAAGCTGAAACAATTGGGTGTCACTCGAGTTGTACTTGCCAGAGAAGCCACACTTGAAGAAATTAAAGCCTGTAAAAAGGCTGGTTTGGAGTTGGAAGTTTTCGTCCATGGGGCTCTATGTATTTCTTATTCTGGGCAATGCCAGTTTTCACGGATCCGGTATGGTCGATCAGGGAATAAAGGTTCTTGTGCGCAGCCCTGTCGTATGGAATATACTTTGCTAAAAAATGGAAAGCCTGTTCATGCCTCAGGTACTTATCTTCTGTCTCCTAAAGATCTTTCAATTTTGCAGGATATTCCAGCCCTGCAGAAAGCAGGAGTGGATTCTTTGAAAATAGAAGGCCGTATGAAATCACCGGTCTATGTCTATGAATCCGTTTTGAAAGCAAGAAAAGCGCAGAAAGGAATTCATCTTTCTGATCAGGATATTCGAGAGTTGAGTTTAGCGTACAGCAGAGGATTTACCAGAGGTCATACATTTAATAAGCGCGGCAACGATCTGATGAACAGTCATTCCGGTTCGCATCAGGGGATTGAAATTGGAAAGGTGGTTCGAATCAGTAAAGATCGAATCCAGGTCGAACTGTCTGATGATCTTCATCAGGATGATGGTATTCGATTTGACAGTGAACGATCTTCAACAGGCTGCCGTGTCAATTTTCTTTATGGCAAAGATGGTCGATTAAAATCATCAGCCAAAAAAGCTGAAACTGTTCAGATTCCATTTGTTAAAGGTGTCTTTAATGGAGCACGAGTTCTTAAAACTGTAGATTCTCTGCTTGAAAAAGAAGTGAAAAGAGAAGTACAGCAGACTAAAAGGCAACGGTCAGTTCATTTTGAACTGATTGCAGATGGAGCGGATAAACCGGTATTGCTCCGGGTTCTGTGCGGTCCTTATGAAGCCCAAATTGAAAGAATGATTGCTCAAAATCCCGTTAAACGCCCCACCGCCGAAGATGATTTCATTAAACAGCTCTCGAAGACTGGCAATTCTTTTGCCAAAACAAAGCATATCGATGTGACTATTCTTGAACCGGTTTTTGTTCCTCTAAAAGAGTTGAATCGATTACGTGATGATGTTCTTGACCTTCTGGCCAAACAGATATTAAAACCAAAAGAAATTGACAGAAAAGATTATGATTTCCAGATCAATCAAGTCAGACAGATGCCTAACCTTCTCGAAATTCAAAAGCCACAACAGGTAATAAATTCAACCGAATTGAATGATGATGACAACCAGAATAGTAAGTGGACGATCATCAGTCAGTTTCCAATACAAAATACACATAGGGAAGCTTCATTAAGTGATCAGCAGGGGCTTGTCGGTGTTCACCTCGGTGAAGCACCTATTGTTTCAGGCATGAACATAACCAATTCATACGCGTTGGCTGCGCTGCTTGAAATGGGTTATGAAGGAGCAATTCTCTCACCGGAATTATCCGATGAAGGCCGAAAAGAAATGATTGAATCCTTTGAAAGCAGATATCATCAGAAAGCACCTGTCATTCTTCCGGTTTATGGAGCAAACCAGATGATGTTAATGAATCATTGCCCAATTAATACTGCTTTAAAAGATGGAACAAGAAAAGAATGTGCTGAATGCAGAAAAGCAGATTATCGTCTGGAAGGTAAAGATGGAAAACGGGCCTGGCTTTATGGAGATCCAAAATGCAGAATGCAGGTTTTTGATGAAGATAAAGTGGACCATATTGATGAGATTCAAAGTTTCAAGGAGCAGGGAATCGATTCATTTTTGCTGTCAATGAGTGATGAAGATAAAAATCAGACCAGGCAAGTTCTGGAGCGATTTTCAAAGCATTTTGAAGTTTAAAATAGATGAATGCGCTCCATTTACATGCCATAAAAAATGAGAATGACAGCTCTTTTCATTTCGTTGAAAACAAGTAACATTGAGGATTCAGAAATGATATACTGAAGGTGAATTGAAGGCGAAGGAGGAAATTAAACAATGCCTATTATTACGGATGTTTACGCACGCGAAGTCCTCGACTCTCGTGGAAACCCAACAGTTGAATGCGAAATTACAACTGAATCCGGAGCATACGGACGCGCTATGGTTCCAAGTGGAGCTTCTACTGGTGAAAGAGAAGCCCTCGAACTGCGTGATGGTGACAAAAACCGTTACCTGGGAAAAGGAACTACTAAAGCTGTTGAAAATGTAAACAAGATCATCGCACCTGCCATCATCGGGATGGATGTAACCGATCAGATCCTGATCGATAAAACTATGCTGGAGCTGGATGGAACTGATTTTAAATCCAACTTAGGTGCTAACGCCACATTAGCTGTTTCCATGGCTGCTGCCTGGGCTGCTGCTGATTACTATGGAATTCCTTTCTATAACTACGTTGGTGGATGCAACTCCCATGTAATGCCTGTACCAATGTGCAATGTAATCAATGGTGGCTCACATGCTGACTCTACAGTAGACTTCCAGGAATACATGATTATGCCAGTTGGTGCTTCTTCTGAAAAAGAAGCTGTACGTATGGCTGCTGAAGTATTCCATAATCTGAAATCTGTACTGAAAGCAAAAGGTTATAATACAAACGTTGGTGATGAAGGTGGATTCGCTCCTAGCTGCGTTGATGGAAACGAAGAACCTCTCGAACTGCTCGTTGAAGCTACCAAAAAAGCAGGTTATGTTCCTGGAAAAGATATTATGATCGCTATGGACGTTGCTGCTTCTGAATTCCATAACCACGAAACTGGTATGTATGAACTGAAGAAATCCGGCGGCGGAAACAAGACTTCTGAAGAAATGATCGAAATGTATAAAGAATGGGTTGAAAAATATCCTATTATTTCTATCGAAGACGGTCTTGGAGAACGTGACTGG
This sequence comes from Ileibacterium valens, assembly GCF_001945525.1. Lineage (GTDB taxonomy): Bacteria > Bacillota_I > Bacilli_A > Erysipelotrichales > Erysipelotrichaceae > Ileibacterium > Ileibacterium valens. The sequence continues at coordinate 3,726 of NZ_MPJW01000061.1, read as the reverse complement.
GATGGTTGGAAGAAACTGACCGATGCTCTCGGAAAACGTATCCAGCTTGTTGGTGACGACCTTTTCGTTACAAATCCTAAGATCCTTGCAGAAGGTATTGCTAAGGGTATCGCTAACTCGATCCTGATCAAAGTTAACCAGATTGGTACTCTGACTGAAACATTCGATGCAATTGAACTGGCTCAGAAACACAACTACACAACTGTTGTATCTCATCGTTCCGGTGAAACAGAAGATTCCACAATCGCTGACATCTCTGTTGGAACAAATGCTGGACAGATTAAGACTGGTTCTCTTTCCAGAACTGACCGTATCGCTAAGTACAACCGTCTGATGCGTATTGAAGACGAACTGAACAAACGCGGAACTGTAAAAGTTGCTGAATACCCAGGAACTGCTGCATTCTATCAGCTCGATATGGCTGCTGTAGAAGCTGACATGGCTAAACAGGGTTAATCAAAAACTAATTTGAATCAAAAATGAAAGACTCCTTCGGGAGTCTTTTTTTATAGAATCCGTTTACATCTTTGGAAAAATATCAGAAAAAATGAACTGGTAAAGCTTTCATTGGGCGTGGTCTTTAAATTCTATTGAGAGAAACTTTATAAATTGTTAAGATTTCCTGGTCAAAGGGGGACTCGAAGCATTATGCGGAAGAAGTCTCCCTTTTTAATTAGTGAATTTGTTCCAAATTATAACTTGAAAACGAAATAGATGAATACAGGAGGTCACAGTATGATGAAAAAAGCATTATTTACCGGTTTGCTTTGCGCTGCAATGGTCACTCCATTTGCTTCTAGAATTCATGAAGTTGAAGCAGCTTCTGATAATCTAAACTTAAAAGCTGTAGATATTCATTCAAATGTCGATATTCCCGTGATGTTTAAAGAAGATACTCTTGCAAAAAGAGATGATCAGCTTCACAGTACTCTGGATCAGAAAATCAAAAAATATACAGAAGGAACCATGATTTCAGGTTCTCATACTGGATTAGCAGAGGTTAAGGTGAAAGGTGAAGTTTACTATGTTTCACCTGCATCATTTACGTATGATCAGTCAGAAATCACAGCCCTGAAGAAGCAGAAAAAAGCGGCTGAAGAAAAGGCGAAAGAAGAAGCCAGAAAGAAAGCAGCGAAAGAAAAAGAAGAAAAGGAAGCTGCAAAGAAAGCTGAAACAAAATCCAGCTCCAATTGGAATGGTTCTGTGCTGAGTGCTTCAGCTGGCGTAAACTATGGACCATCAGGAAAGGAAACTTATTACAATCTACCGATGGATGGAGTTGTTAGCATTATGAGGGGTATCGGAAATAACGAACCGTACTGGGTTCGCGACGATGGAGTAAAGATGCTTGGCAATTATGTCATGATAGCGGCCCATCTGGGGATTCTCCCAAGAGGATCTTTGGTTCCTACATCTCTGGGCATGGGTATTGTTTGTGATACCGGCGGATTTGCAAGTGGAAATCCAACTCAGATCGATATTGCTACTGCCTGGTAGAGTTAATTTTAAAACTAAAAATTGATAAATGTAGATGATTATCCCGTTCGAAAAGACAGCCAACTAGTGCTGTCTTTTTTTGCTTGCGCCAAAAACAATCAGATTTTGAATGATTTAGAGTATTCTGAGATAATTGATAAGTATGTTCTTAAGGTGGCTTGATTTGCCTGTGAACAGATAAAATCGGATAAAAATTTACTGGTTTTATGTTTGGAACAGTGGGAGAAAGAATGGTGTCTGAAAAAAAGAAAGATGTTGCTAAACCATGGATATTATTTGCATTGATTGGCCTGTTGATTCTATTTCGTTTTTTACTGGCTGCAGGTTTAGGAAATACGATTAACTCAGAAGCAGGTTATGATGATGGCTGGTTTGTCAATTCCAGCTATCTGCATTCATACGTTACGGCAAACAGCGCATGGTCAATGATAAAAAGTCCAGTATATTTCGTGTTTCTATGGTTTGTCAGAAAATCTCATATTCCTCTATGGTTCTGGTCAAGTCTTTTATGGCTGGCTGTTTCGGGATTGTGCTGGTTCATTATGTCCAGGTTGACAAAAAATAGGAAAATTTTGTTTTTTGGATTCATATTTATACTTTTTTGTCCAATTGCTTTTGATTATCGTTCGGGACTTAAAATTTACCGATCAATGTTTATGGCACCCTGGCTGGGACTGTTTTTTGAGTCCTACCTTTTGCTGACAATGGATTTCTGGTTAAAAAAGAAAGTGCCTCTTAAGTCTGTATTCTGGGATATTGGACTTGTCTCTGTAACTTATCCGATTGCTTATCTTTCAAAGGAAGACGGACTCTGGCTGCTTGCGGTACTGATATTTACAGTTTCAGCCTGTTTAATCCGAATAGGGGTTGAAATTGCAGAGTATCTCAGAAACAACAGAATACTTAATGATGGTTTTTCAAGTTTACTGAAGAGAAATGGGGTATTGATTTTATTATTAGCTCTACCTTTTTGTGTTTCGTTTGCAGCGAATGAGACAGTTCGCTGCATTAATGAAAAAGCATTCGGAGTGCGTTTGATCAATTCAAGAACAGAAGGAGAATTAGCCCATTTTGCTTCTCTGGTTTATGAGATTGATTCATCAAAACGAGACTCGATTTATTGGGCACCAAACGATGCTTTGTTTTCAGCGATTGAAGCATCACCGACACTGAAAAATGAACCTGAATTACTTAAAAGGATCTATAAAGGCTCCTTCTTCGATCTGAGTAAAGAGCAGATTCATGGAGACTTTATACCGTGGGTCATATTATCTGCTCTTGCAGACAGCAAAACCTGGGAATCAGGAGAAAAAACTCAGGCCTTTTTTGGTCAGGTGAATGATGAAATCGAAGAGGCTTTCAGGCAGGGAAAACTAAAAAAGCAGGAGGGAAGGTTTTTCCTGACAAAACAGGCAGGCAGCAGGAGTGTGGAGGAAATTTTTAATTTATGGCCTTATATGGTCAATACATTAAGAGGAAGTATATTGTTAGACAGCTATAAAGTCACAATGAAACCATCCATAGACAGCAATTCAGGAACTTTTAAAAAAGCACAGAATACTGCGCATGAAGATCTTTTTGCTCCTGCTAATCAGGCTAATCAGGAACAACTCTGGAATAATCGAAAAATTGCCAACGGAATCGCAGAACTCATTTTCTGGATTTATAGAATCATGAATCCACTTTTGTTATTGACTGGTTTTATCAGCTGGGTTTATCTGTTGTTGAATCAATTTAGGCAGATATCAGGAGAACCTAAGATAATCTATCTGTTGTCTTCCGTCTTTTGCATGATAGGAATATGGATTGCATATGTATTTGTCGTAAGCTGGTTTTCAGAATTCATTTTTATAGAAGACGGTTTGGACGACTGGGCAAGAAGCATTCTGACTTTTTATACAGCTGGGGGGATTACTCTTCAATATCTCACAGAAGTCTTTTCAGTGCTGCTTGTTTTTGAATTTTTTAAGAAACTTAAAAGTACGAGACCGCTAAATCCGTAAAATCAGAAGTAAAACACTTTGATTAACGGACAAAATATAAGTTGCAAGACATGAACGACAAAGGGGCTGTTAAATTTCTGACAGTCCAAAAATAAAAAGAGGCACCTGATCCGTAATGGATGAGGTGCCTTTTTTGGTAAAATATGTTCATGCTCAATAAACAAAATTACCAAACACACTATAACTCGATTCAGGGCCGTTTGCCACTGCTCCATTCTCTCTTCCC
>NZ_MPJW01000155.1 GCF_001945525.1 Ileibacterium valens | reverse complement strand
ACGGATCGTTCGGTCGCTGTCAGTGATTTCAATCACCGGCTTTGGACTCTCGTCTGATCCTTCCAAATCCAGGAAGACCGTCCTGTCAATTTCTACGAATTCAAGAGCCGCTGAAGCAGGCGATACGGCGGCAGCTTTTCTGCGCCAGTACTGGAAGGTGGATAAAGCCAGGCCGTTTTGGACGCAGAAGCCAGCCTGAGTCAGACCTGACACCTGGTATTGATCAACCAGGTTCATCCACTGTTCCTGATTCAGTTCACGGGATTTGGAAAACAGATAATTATGCATAAAATCCTCCAGTTCTAGTCGAATACAGAATATCGACTGGAACCGGAGGATCTAAGCCCGTGCAAATTTCAAAAGGTTACCTTTTTTCGGTTTCAATTCTCGCAAGCCAAAAGCCGATGCATACGTTTTCCCCGTTCCAGTAGCAGAAATCAGTAAGGCTCGATCTTCTCCAGCATCACGCAGTCGAATTAACTCTTTGGTAAACTCAACCTGCATTTGGTTAGGTGATAATACGTATTCACTTGGAGAAATTGGATATCTTGAGGCTGCAACTCTTTTTTGATCTTGAACCAGTTTATATTTTTGACGATATGTATCGATCACATCTTCTATATTTTTACTGTGATTCGAATGCCACAGTCGTTCAAATTGGCTGCTAATTTCTTGAGCGAAAGCTCCTTCTTTCAAACTCAAAAGGCCGGCATTCCACTCCTGCGAACGTGTTAAAGCATTCATGGTCATATTGGATGATCCGACGATTATACGGACTTCATGATCTTTATGAAAGATATATCCTTTGGTATGAAAGCCATCTTCTTCAGCAACATACATTCGAACTTCTAAGTTCTTCAGTGAGGCCAATTTTGCGAGGGCGTCTGGCTCAGAAAACGTTAAATAATCTGTCGTTAGGATACGGCCTGGAATATTTTTCCTCTCAAGCTCCTTGAATGTCATCAATAGCGGTTCAATTCCACTCATCGTAATGAAGGCAACACTAAACTCAAAGGAGTCACATTCTTTGAGCTGCTTTTCTAGAGTGGTAAGAACTTTTTTTCCTTTTTTAAAGTTATTCGTCAGCAGTGATGGATAAAATTCTCTATTGACACTAACTTCTTTATTTAAGAATGCATGGCGAAGTCCGGCATCGATTGTTGGACTTTCAGACTGGTTTGTATTCATAAAAGCAGCGTACCAAATGCTGATCGTTTAAACCAGGCCAACATTTCATAAAAAAAGAGAATAGTTTTTTTCTACTCCCTTATTTTCCGAATATCAGATATTCATTATTCTTTTTGCAAAACAAAAACCGCATTCGCCTGTCTGAACAATTCACTCATGGCCCATTTCTTTGATCTTTGTTTAGAGTTTGGATCATGAACATTCAAAAATCCATCCTCATCTGACTTGCCGGCAGCTATGATATGACCTGAGGTAGTAAAATCTCCCGGACCCATCGAAAAAATCAACAGATTCCCCTGATCGACCTGATTCTGTATAACGACTGGATCCATTTCACTTTGCCAGACAGAAACACCAAACTGAGCAGGATAATCTGTAAACAAATCCCAGGACGTTCCTATTCCATCTACATAGTATCCAAACTCCTGTGAAAACCGAGCGATATCCGCTGGACTGGGTTGCCATACTAAAAACGGAGTTAAGACCATTGCTAATGAAGTTGGTCCACAACCAGTTTCTCTGATCAGACCATCTCCATACTCTTCATCAGCCCAGGGATCATCCACCTGAAACAGATAAGGCATGGTATCCTGAGGCATAATTGGCTCATTCATTAATATTTCTCCATTTCTAATCCATTCCGTTAAGTAAACGCCAAATCCAATTAACACAGCCACAACTATTATTCTGACAAGATTCCTGTGCTTATAACTTCCATGCTTTCTGGACCAAGCTGGTTTATCTACTGGAAGAGGTAAGTCTGGATATTTAATCCTTCTTTTTTTGTTCATGGACATATCTTAGAAAGTCATTATGAAAAATCTGAAAGTTTCCATTAAAGAGTCTGTAACCTTTTTATTAAAAAGAGCTTATCCCTTTATAACGATAAATAACGAAAAATGAAGTTTTGATCATTCGAACTCATAACATTACTCTTTGCAAGTATTTATGGATTATGACCATCGGATTTGCTATGGTGCAGTTCATCAGTGATCATAATTTCTGTTTATGAATGGACTCATTGCTAAAATTTTATAAGATGAATAATTCAAACCAAGAGGAAACTATAATGACAAATGAAAAATTCAGATTGACAAGAAAGTCAGGAAAGATTGTCTCGATGATATCAGCCACTTCCCTTTTAGTTGGAACTTTTTTTGGATGCAGCTCATCCAATTCAATGAACAGTGATGATAATCTTACTTCTGGCATGGAATTTAAGAAAACGGATCAGGCATTCACTCCAGAAGTTTCAGCTGCTATGAATGAATTTACTTTAAAACTGTTTAAGAACCTGGACGTAAAAGATCAGAATATATTGCTTTCCGGCAGTTCAGCCTGGATGGCGTTAGGTATGGCTGCTAATGGAGCAGATGGTCAAACCTTAAAACAGATCGAAGCAGTCCTCGGTCTGAACAGGGATCAGATCAACAAAGCCGCTTCTGCCTTTTTCAGTTCGTTAGAAAATCAGAAGAGTCTGACTTTGGCCGATTCAATCTGGCTAAAAAGCGAATTCAGGGATGAAGTATCGAAATCATTTCTTGAAAATTGTGCAGGCGACTTTCGGGCTGAAGTATTTTCATCCACTTTTGATCAGGAATCTGTCAAGGACATCAATACCTGGGTCCAGAAAAATACGGATGATCTGATCAAGGACTTTTTAATGGAAATTCCATCCATGACACAGATGATTCTGATTAATGCGCAGGCATTTGATGGCACCTGGAAACAGGTTTTCGAAGAATCAGAAACCAGAAAGCAGAAATTTCATAATCAGGATGGCTCACTAAGCTCTGTCGACTTCTTAAATGGCTATGCGGACTGGTCCGTGGAAAACGACCAGTTTGTTGGATTTATCAAAGACTACGATGAGTCAAAATATGGATACATGCTTCTGATGCCAAAAGATGAAAATGAGCAGTTGAGCAATGTTGTGGATGTTCTGGATGGATCTTTACTAACAGATCTGCTTAAACAGAGAATGAAGTCCGAAGTTCGGATCTCCATGCCTAAGCTGAATCAGGAAAGTACACTGAAACTAAATGATGCTTTAAAAGCTTCTGGATTAGAAGACGCGTTCAGTAAACAGGCCGACTTTACATCGATTACTGATTCTCAAAACGATTTATATATTTCTGAAGTTCTTCAGAAGACTTTCATTGAAGTCAACGAAAAAGGAACAAAGGCTGCTGCAGCAACCGAGATTGGCATTGAGACGATGTCTATGCCAATTGAGACCGAACCAGTCATTGCCGATCGCCCATATCTTTACATGGTAGTCGACCTTGAAAACTCACTTCCGCTATTTATCGGACAGGTTGTAAACATTACCGAATAAATGCTCAATAGCGTTAACCCCATTATGAAATAGGATAAACCTGTGATCTCTCCTATCAGGGCTTCCCCATAGTCTGACCCATAAAGGGGCTGTTAAATTTCTGACAGTCCAAAAATAAAAAGAGGCACCTGATCCGTAATGGATGAGGTGCCTTTTTTGGTAAAATATGTTCATGATCAATAAACAAAATTACCAAACACACTATAACTCGATTCAGGGCCGTTTGCCACTGCTCCATTCTCTCTTCCCTCATATTGAGATGGATTCTGTCTTCACTACTGTCAGTTCCTTTGTCGATGATTATCTCGACCTTGCCCTTTATCCTTCTTTTGCC
>NZ_MPJW01000213.1 GCF_001945525.1 Ileibacterium valens | reverse complement strand
GGGAAGAGAGAATGGAGCAGTGGCAAACGGCCCTGAATCGAGTTATAGTGTGTTTGGTAATTTTGTTTATTGAGCATGAACATATTTTACCAAAAAAGGCACCTCATCCATTACGGATCAGGTGCCTCTTTTTATTTTTGGACTGTCAGAAATTTAACAGCCCCTTTTCGTATCGTTGATTGTCGGATTGTTTCAAGCCTACAGCCAAAGATTAACCACTTTGTTTGCATTCAATTCTTTTTCTGTACTGCGTACTGCCCTGAATCAAATCCTGTTTATTCTCGTCGAATGGCTTCAAGAGCAGAAATCTTTACAGATCGATTGGCTGGAATTAATCCAGAAATGACTCCTACCATTGCTGAGAAGATCAGGGCGAATACCACCAGCCAAAGCGGAATCACTGAAGCTCGATTTCCAGGAGTAAACAGGAAGGTGAAAAAAGATTCTTCCCTTGGCGTCATTGAATAAGTAATGTAATTGATGCCAATTGAAATCAAATAGGACAAAATTAATCCACTGATTCCCCCAATAACTCCAATCATTCCCGCTTCACTTAAAAACATCTTTTTGATATCTCCAGTTTTACATCCTAAAGCTTTCATGATTCCAATTTCTCTGGTTCGTTCTGATACTGACATGATCATCGTATTGGTGATTCCTATTGCGGCAACAATTAACGAGATGGCTCCAATTCCACCTAATATCATCTGAGTCATCCGGGACTGATCTTCCATCGAATCGCGAATGGATTTCATGCTTGAAGTCATATAGCCCTGCTGTTTAATCGCATTTTCGACATCTTCAACAGCTTCAATATCCTGTGCTTTGACCCGGATCTGCGACACGGTCTCATCCGGTTTTTTGATTCCAAATTTTTCCGAAGCTTCTTTAATGATCTTTTTAAGATCTGTATCACTCATGACAAACCCATCTGAGGATTCCTGACCGATATTGTAATCTTCTTTCATTAATCCAACCGGATGCAATGTGACTGTATAGGGACTTGCATTCAGATCTTCCGGATTCTGAATGGAAAGTTTCATGTCCTGTTTGAATGGATCAAAAAATGGTTCTGGTTTTTCTTCAGAGGGCATTCCATTTTCATCAAATACCCAGCGATCCACATAACCTGATTCAAGAGGTCTCATCGTATCCCGGAAATTATAGGCGAAATTTTCACCCACAAGGATTGGAATGGTGCTGTTAGTAGAAATCAGTGAGTCACTTCCATCAGTGATTTCATATCCATATTCCTTAATCTTTGATGCATCGACTGCGGCCATCATCGACCAGTCCGTCTTATAGCGGTCATTGCTTGCAGAAACCCCGGTCATCCATTCATTGGGGAATGCTGTTTTGGATAAGGAGGATGAAACATTAGGAACCATCAGAAAGTTTTTTTCATCTCCTGGCTTCATCTGCTTGCCGTCCGTTTTGCCATAAATTTGAATAGTGCGCAAATCTCCCATTCCTTCAAGCATGGTGGTCATACTTTCACTTAAACCAAACCCAATGGAAACCATAACGACTATGGAGGTACATCCAATCATAACTCCGATTGACGTTAACAGGGTTCGTGATTTGCGCTGTTTCAAATTTGAAACAGCCATCGCAAATAGATCATGAATCTTCATGCGATTGTTTACTCATCTTTCTTAGCAGAATCGTCAAAATAGGATTCCAGATCCTGATTGCTGCTTAATGATTGATTAGCCGCTTTTTTCTTCTTTTTTCGATAAAAGAAAAATCCAAGTCCGCCTAGAATGACTGCCGCAGCTGCTATAATCCATGGCGTTTTTGAAGAAGACTGTTCAACCTGCTGTTCTGGCACGACTGGTGTTTCCGGGACCATCATCTCCTGCACCATCAATGTAACTGGGTATTCTTTTTTGATTTCTTTTTCATCCGCATTTTCATAGGTAATCACGACTTTAAGCTTCAGTTCACCAGGCTGTTCAGGAATAATCACGAAATCCATCGAACCGCTCTTACCCGATTCAAAGTTTCCCAGGTTCTGCACAGGAACAAGAGTTGAGAAACCTTCTCCTTCTGCTTTTAAAGCGACATTGTACAAGGTTCCTTTTCCTTTGTTGACATATGGAAAGCTTAATACAAATTCCTGACCTATATAGGCTGGTTCGGTAATGGATGGTTCGGTAATCTCCATTCTGTCTTTTTGAATAACCGGTATAACGATTTTTTCTGAAGATGTTTTTTCCATTCTCTGATCGTTATCTACGTATTCATAACGAAAAGCAATGTTGATGGCTGGCGAAGCCCCATTTTCCGGAGTCGTCGAGTTCATATTAATTTTCAGGGTCTTTTCTGCTTTAGGTCCCAGAGAATCAAAATAGAAGGTATTACTGCCATCAGCTATGGATAATCCTCCTTCAGGTTCAATGCTCATCACTACGTTTTCAACATTCAAATTTTTTGATGTATTGCCAAATGTCAGAGTCAGTTCAAATTTACTTCCTGCCTTGACATTGTCTCCACCAAAAGAATATTGCGAGACAATCAGATTCGGAGTGGCTGAGTTGATCTTTACTGGATCTGAGGTTCCTCCACCGTAGGAGCCTCCACCATAATCACCGCCAAAGTCCGGGATTTCTCCAGCACCTGGATTATCATCTGGAACTGGTTCTTCAGGTTTTGAAAGATTTACTTCACGAATATGAATTTCAATTTTCTGAGTTGTATCTCCTAAATTCAGCTGAAAACTGAAAAGGTCATCTTTTCCTCTCCAGCGCACGTTTTTAAAATTAACTTTTAAGGTCAGCTTCTGATCAGGAGCACTTTCCAGAATAATTTCTGGATGATCTCCGCCACGAAAACCATCACTGAGGCGGTCAATTGAAATATTCTCTGGATCTGGTCCAGGTTTAGAGTCTGTAACCTGAGACGTCTTAACCGTTTTATTATTCAGGACAACCTGAATTTCAGCATCCTGTTTTTCATCGATCGAATCCACAACCTGACCATCAACCAGAACCAGCGTATCGATCACACTCGTCTCTCCGATTTTTACCGGTTCATCAGAGGGGTTGTCCGGCTTTTGGTCAGGTTGAGCCGGGTCATTTGTGCCAGGATCTGCAGCAGGATTGCCATCATCTGAATTCTGAGTCTGCTCAGGTTCTCCCTGTTCATTCTGTTTTAGATAATATGAAAGGCCCCCCAGAAGCCAATTCGTGGATTTAGATGGATACTTAGGGTGTATTCAAAAGTAAACGTCATTACCACATGACTTAGGAGGACCTATATGGCAAGCTTACTTTTTATCGGATGCGATGTCCACAGTAAAACAATCAGTTTAGATACTTTCGATCGAGATTCTAATACACATAGTCACCAGACAAAAATTAATAATGATCCACGATTGATCTGGAAGTATGCCAAGAAAATCGAATCTGAAGTTGAACCTGGAACTCAACTCGTTTTCGGTTACGAAGCTGGGTGTCTTGGATTTTCTTTCCATGAAAGAATTACGAAAATGGGCTTTGAATGCCGGATTATGGCGCCAACGACAATCCGTCTGGCTCAGACAGACCGCGTTCGCAAAACGGATCGCAGAGATGCAAAATCTCTGGCTGAAGCATTAGCCTATGACACCTATAGATCTGTTTATGTTCCTACTCAGGAAGATCAGGAAGTTCGCTCATTTATTCGTCTTCGTGAAGATACTCAGGAAACCATTAAGAAGTTCAAACAGCGGATTAATGCCTTTATGTTGAAACTTGGCTACACCTTTGATGAGGGAAAGACCAAGTGGACTATAAAACACAGAGATTGGCTTAAATCCCTGGAGCTGTCTCCAATGAATCGCGAGGTGCTCGACGAGTATCTCATTACTCTTGAGGAGCTTGAGACCAAAATTGCTCGATATGATGAGCGAATCACCGAAATGTCCAAACAGGAAAATTACAATGAACTGGCTAGTTCCCTTTCGTGCTTCAAAGGAGTAACCAGGCCCATCGCTATGCGGATCATTACTGAAATTGGAGATTTTAATCGCTTTGCAACAGCTGGAGAATTTGCCT
>NZ_MPJW01000118.1 GCF_001945525.1 Ileibacterium valens | reverse complement strand
CGGGAGAACATGTCTTCAGATGCAGGACATGAGATTATGGTCAGCCGGAGCATTCAGGCGGAAGGAACCTTCGGAGATCTTAAAGAAAACTACAGATACAGCCGATTGAGACGCCGGGGACTGGAAAACGTAAAATTTGAGGTGCTTATTGTGGCCATGGGACACAATATCAGAAAATTAAACAACAGAAATCGGATGAGTTGCCCAGAACTCGAACGTTATGGAAAATTAAAGGAGCAGAAAAGCGAAATCTGAAAAAGATTATAAACAGTCTTTTTGAGTTTTGGCTCTTTTCAGTGCGTTCAAAAATTGACTTGAGCGGAAAAACACATCATAAAACAGGATTGAATCAGATAAAAAGCATAGAAAAAGGGGCTGTAAATCTCGCTGATGAAAAATCAGTCGAAATTTAACAGCCCCTTCTTTATGTTCCTGATGTCTTAGTCTGATTATCTTATTGAGGATCAAGCAGATTCTGTATATCTGAAGGAATCTGAGAGCTCATCATTTCATCGATATTCGATAGATATTGTTTCTGATCAGCCTGGGGATAAGGATCAATCGTCCAGATCGTGAGTAATTCTTCTCTCGCATTGGCATCTTCTTTATCCACTGTAGCTGTAAAGCGGATATTTTCCTTTATGATCACCCGTTTAAGCATTCCGGTCCCTGAAACGATAGCAGTGACATCGTATTGCATAAACGTATAGTCCTTGAAAACCAGATTGATTCCGGAGCTCATCTCTCCAATGCTTTTATCGAATCTCAGATTTGCTGACTTCAGATTGGTTCCATAATTTTGAGGTTCCCGCGTTGAGATCTGTAAAATAAAATCTCCCTCTTCTGTCTGTTTATCCTCCTCTAGCGCCTCCTGATTTGATTCAGATGCATCCTGATTATATTTTTCTTCGGCACTCATCACAGAGTACTCGAAGTATTTAGGATTAGAAGGAAAGATTGCCGGGTTTTCTTCATAACTTAAAAGCTTCGATCCTCTGGTCTGCTGATAAACACCGGTCGTAAACATTTCAGATAACCATATTCTCTGAAAAAATCCCCCAAGATTTTTCTTTCCATATTCCTGATTGGAATAGGTCCTGACAAAACTGGCAGGATCACCAGGCTGCCAGGATGATTTGGATACTTCTGGCATCGTGCCTTCCCAGGCGGTGACTGTCGGTTCCATGAATTCTGAAATATTCCAGTTCAGAGCTTCAAATGAAGATTCTCCTGGGAATACGACTCGATAGTCAGAATCTGTAACTGGAACACTCTGATATCCAAGCAGCTTTCCGTTTTCATCCAGTTTGGGTTCCTCTGAAAGAGCACGGGTCATTCGGGAAATCAGGTAAGGTTCTCCCTTTTTATTTAGCTGTCCATATGTCTCCATGATCAGGTTTCGGAATGCTTCCTTTACTTTCTCCCGATCCACATTTTCCAAATCCTGCGTAAAAAACTGAAGATCTTCTGGAACTCCTTCAAGGGAGTGCGAACATCCACTGATTAAAATCATCAATCCAAGAAGAGATGCGATCAGTCCCTGTCGAATTTTTTTAAATTGAGTAGTCATAAATATGTCCTGTAAAAACTCTGATTCAAAATGAATCAGAATTTGTATTGTCGTTTTCTTCAATCATATCTATTGTAGCAAAGCTGCATTAAATTCCTTGTCTCATTTCGCTTACAAAACTTCAATACTCGCTTTCAAATCATGATCAGTGAAGTATGTTGAGAGTGATCCATTATTTTTTGCTCGAAAGAAAAAAGGAAGATTCTAAGTCTTCCTTCTCCTAAATTTATCAATTGAATCCGGTCTATAATCAGCGCACTATACTATTCGCTCTTCAGGAAATACCAGCCCGAAGCCGCCTGACTGGCTACGGTTTCCGGATCCCAGAGCTGGGCGCTTCGTTTTTTGGAATTTGGATCATTGACTTTCAACTGACCGTTTTCAACTCCTGTAATGACGATAAAATGACCCGTCCGGGTGAAATCGCCAGGAACCATCTGCAAAATAATTGGATAACCCTGTGCGGCTAAATCTACAATATTCTGCGCAGTCGTTTCAAAGCCAACGCATTCAACACCATAGGTATTTGCCAGGAAAGGAAAAATCTCCAGTGAGCTTCCTGCCCCAATCACATATAACCCATTTTCATCCGCCATCTTTGCAAGAGCTGGCGGCGTAATGGCTGGATCCTGATTCAGATAGGATAAGACCATAGCCATCGTAGTTGGACCGCATCCGGCAATCGCTACATTCAGATCCCCATAAGGAATATAACCCCAGCGATTATCCCATTGAATCAGCAACGGAACGGTTTCCAGGGATTCTTCAAGGGTTTCAGGAGCTGTCTGCATTTGAGCCTGTTCCGGATACTTTAAGGCGAAATCCAGACGATCATCATCCGTTAATGCCATCTGAACATAGGTAGTAGGTATAGTTCCAAGTGAAGTCATCAGTCTCGACCATCCGGACTCATTTTTTGGAAGGTTATGAAGCTGTTCCATCATTTCATCCGTAATTTCTGTTTCATCATTAATGGCGCTAACCCAGGAATAATCCGTACTACCTAAGGCAAGTGTCTTTAACTGATCAAACGATTCCTGCTCCATATCTTCCGGTTTAGATACAGCCTGGATCTGGGATTCAAAATTATGCCTGCTTTCAAGCCAGGAATAGACTTCTGCTCTTCTTTGTTCCTGCTCTTTTTCCCAATTCTTTTTCTCAATATATTTGAATGTGAAGAAACCAGCCAGAATAATCAGTACCAGGCTAAGAATTCCTGCTGTCCAGACAAGGCTTCTTCTTACTCTTCTTCGTTTTTTTGCCATACAGTATTTTCCTTTCGATAACCTCTTGATTGATGCTCGCTTAATTTATCACAAGATCAAAAGTAAATTTTAAAAGGCTAGTCGTTACCAATAGCAGGTTTTCAGCCTGAGATTGATCTTATCAGGAAATCCTGTAATAAGAAAACAATATCTTAGGGGCGTAAGAAATTATTTCTTCATTTCAGAAGCTCAATTCCTGTATGAGAAGGAGAAAGTTGATACGGCTTTAGACATTTATGTTCTAAGGTTTCGAATATTGAATCTGCTTCTAGCGTCTTCCTGCTTTTGGTATCCGGTTATCTCGAATATGCATAAACAGACCGCCCGCTCCAAATATGATAGCCAGCACCAAAAATTCAAAGATTCGAATCATTACGACGCTGTACCAGGCTGCCTGTAATTTGTATGGTTCATCGCTTCTCAGGGATTTGATGATTTGTTCAATATTGCTGTGAAATCCGCTGTAGTCCATGTACAGGACAATTACGAATATTGCAAGAAAGACTGCGGAGATAAAAAGCATTATCTTAACTGATTTTTCCATAACGATTTTCCTTATCTTTTTCTACTTTTTAATTCTTTCATTATTCTTAATCACCTAGACATTTTTAATTTTGGATCTGTTCTTATTTGCTTTTGTATCACATTTTCTTAAATCTACGCATTACCTTTTTTCGCTTCAGATCAAATCCAGAAGTTTTAAATGTTTATTGGACTGTTTTCTGACTGACTTGAATCATTAGACATTCGTTTAAAACCCCATTAATTTCCTGCGATGCCTGAAAAGTATCTTCTACGTTTCTTTCATTCCTGCAGGAAGTTATTTTCCAGAAGAGGCCAGGTTCTCTTCTAGTGATCAGACAGGCAGCAGCAGTGAAAACATTTATACGCAAATGAAATTCTGGTTTTAAACATCTCTCATAAGCTCTATTCGCTGTTCACTAAGCCTTAACATAGCTAGCTATGTTTTTCTGTTCATAAAGAAAAGCCGATCTGAAGAGATTCACTCTGCTCAGATCGGCTTGCTGTTTGCATGGCCTCTTGCTATTTTCGCTGTTCACTATCGTCGCCGTTAGAATGCTTGACTGCTGGGTGCGGAATGTAACCAGGTATTTCCATTCTGCCATCAAGACCACACCATGGATCTTTCAAAACCAAACATCAGCGACATCCTTCTTGTCTGTTGTCTTTGTTCTTTGTGTTCTTCACTTCGCTTGCTTCGATCAAGCCCTCGA
>NZ_MPJW01000023.1 GCF_001945525.1 Ileibacterium valens | reverse complement strand
TTACTCACCCGTTCGCCACTGTATCCAAAGATACCGTTCGACTTGCATGTATTAGGCATGCCGCCAGCGTTCATCCTGAGCCAGGATCAAACTCTCCATTTGATTTGACTCAACGCTTTTGCGTTTTATTTTATTTTTTGATTGTTCAGGTTGAATTGACTTGTACTTGGTTTGTTTGTTTAACCTGTACCAATTGGTACTTGTACATACTGTCTGTAAAGTTTTCAAAGAACGAGTTATTTGTGAAGATTTATTTATCTTTCACAAGCTTGTTTATCTTACTCCCTGTCCTGACCAAAGTCAAGACTTTTTTTGTGAATTTCTTTTTGAATTTCACAAGCAGAAGAAGACTTCACTTGTGAGAAACAAGCCGTCTCTCACAAGGCTCATTAAGAATACCACTCCAACAGTCATCGGTCAACCCTTTTTGTGAATTATTTTTAATTTTTTCACAAACAAGGATTTCTGCCCTAGGTAAAGCAGTTTGGATATTCTAAGACACTGATTTTCAAATCAGCTTTTAAAAGATACTCCTCTGTCTTTAGAAATGCAAGAAAATTGTCAACTAGTTTTCACTTCCCATTCTTCTTGTCATTTTGATCACCGATACACGATCGGGATTTTTAGATCTGCAGCACCATTTCGGCTGCTTCTGTATCTTGAATCCACTTGATATTTAAAATGGTTGGTTCTTCATTATCTGAATGAGCTCTCACAAATATAGAGATGGCTTTTAACTTGAAAATTCAATTACTTATTAGTTTAATCTAACTTGATTACATTAGCTCTTTATTCTTTTCGATTTTTGTCTATCACACCCTTATCGAAAGGAGTCGAGAATTTATTCAATGGAGGTTAGTCAATGTTTAAACTCAATTCATTTGGGAAAGCTGCTGCCATTTTTACCAGTCTGAGTATGGCAGTTTCACTTGCCGGATGTTCATCTTCAAATTCTAACGACGATGAAACAAAACAGGAAAATTCAGAAACTCGAATTGTCGAAACTGATAAAGGAGAAGTTGAAATTCCTGCTAATCCTCAAAGAATCGTATCGGATTACTATCTCGGAGAATTTTTAGCGGTTGATACTAAACCGATTATCGCTTCCCCTTACGCACTGGATAATCCATATCTGGCTGAATACATCGGTGGAATTGAACCGATGAATATTACCAGTGCTGAAACCAGTCAGGAAATGATTGCAGCAGCCGAGCCTGATCTGATTGTAACCATCACTGAAGCTGATTATGAAAAGTATTCTAAGATCGCACCGACTGTTTACATACAGGACGGAAAGCGAAGCGATGAAGAACTATTTAAATATATAGCCGATCTGGTTGGGAAAGAAAGCGAAGCTGAAAACTACATTTCTGAGTTCAATCAGAAGGTAGAAGAAAGTAAAGGAAAAGTTCATGACATCGTTGGTGATCAGACTGTATCTATTGTAGAAGTCTGGCCGCAGCAGATTTATTCAATGGGCAGCCACTTTGCCAGAGGCGGACATATTCTTTATGACCTCTGGGGATTGAAAGCGCCTGAAGCCGTTCAGAAATCAATGGTTGATGGTGATACTCCATACGAAGTAATTTCTCTTGAAGCTCTTCCAGAATATACAGGTGACTTTATTCTTTATGGAATTCTAAGCGATACCGATGCCTCCTTTGTAGAAGATTCACAGATCTGGAATAATCTTCCGGCTGTCAAAGAAGGAAAAACGATGCCTTACGAGCAAGTGGCCTGGATGCATCGTGATCCGATCACTCAAAGCAAACAGCTCGAAGAACTTACCGCTTATTTTGAACAATTTGGAGAATAAGCCATGAAGAAAAATGGTCATGTACAGTTCTGCCTGTTCATACTGACCGGGATTGCAGCGGTTCTGGCCGCGGCAATCCTTTCTTTATTTATGGGTAGTACAAATATTTCCTGGCAAACCGTGCTGCAGGCCCTGTTTTCACCAGATCTTGCAGAGCATCAGCATTTAGCGATCATTGAGCTTCGTTTGCCGCGTACTCTGGGAGATATTCTTGTAGGCGCGGCTTTTGGAGCAAGCGGTGCCATCATGCAGGGTGTAACGCACAATCCGCTGGCAGATTCCGGGCTTCTTGGAATTAATGCAGGCGCATCTTTTGCTTTGGCAATGTGTTTAGCTGCAGCAAGTCAAATCAATTTTTCACTGACTGTATTCGCCTCTTTTTTAGGCGCTTCAATGGCTGCGTTGATTGTCTTTGGTTTATTAAAGATCAATCATCGAAAAACAGATTCAGTTCGCCTGGTTCTGGCAGGGAGTGCAGCTTCTGTATTTCTAACTTCGATCTGTCAGTTCATTTCCATATTTGCCAATATTGGCCAGGACCTGACTTTCTGGACAGCTGGCGGTACTGCTGGTATTCGGATGGATCAGCTGACCATTGCTGCTCCAGTGATTCTGTTTGGGTTGATCAGTGCTTTATTACTGTCAAGAAAAATTTCATTACTGTCCCTGGGAGACGATACCGCAAGAGGTTTGGGTCTGGATGTAGAAAGAAGCACCTGGCTTAGCCTGTTTGTCGTTATGGTATTAGCAGGAAGTGCAGTATCCTTAGCTGGGCCAATTGCTTTTGTTGGCTTGCTTGTCCCCTACTTTGTACGCTTTTTTGTAGGAGGCGATTATCAGAAAGTCATTCCGGGTTCAATGATCGCAGGAGCCTTATTTATGGTCCTAGCTGATGTGGCAGCCAGAGTAATTAATGCACCCTCTGAAACTCCGGTTGGATTGATCTTTGCGGTGATCGGTGTTCCAGTATTCATCTGGATTGCCCGAAAAGGAGACATGTTAAGTGACTGATTTTCGTATCTTTTCTATTCTTTTCGGTTATTATATAGTCATGGAAAAGAGATACAAAATTGGTGAATTAGCGCTGATGATCGGTGTTTCTCTCCAAACCCTCAGGAAATGGGAGAAGGCAGGAAAACTGACTTCTTATCGCTTTTTTGGCAAAGTTCGCTATTACACTCATGAACAATATTTAGAACTGACTGGAGGATCTGTTGGTTCTTCCAAAACAGAAGAAACTTCTGTCATCTATGCTTGAGTCTCGACAAGAAATCAGAAAGACGATCTGAAAAACCAGGCCGCATTTCTTCGTCAGTTCTGTAATGTCCGTGAAATCATCGTTTCTGAAGTGATAGAAGACTATGGAAGCGGTATGGACTACAACCGCAAGAAATTAAACAACCTATTGAATCAGGTCATGGACAGAAAAGTATCGCAGATCGTGATAGCCCATAAAGACCGATTCGTTCGGTTTGGTTTCGATTGGTTCGAACGATTGTGTGAAAGATTCGGGGGCAGGATCATCGTTGTAAACAACGAAGAACTCTCTTTTGAAAAGGAACTTGTCGAAGGCATCATTGCCATCCTGCGCATGTTTTCGGACAGATTGTATGGATTGAGAAAATACAGGAAAATGATCAAAGAAGATGATTCATTGACCAAAGAACAGGAGGCGTAATCCCATGAAACGATATAGGACATTCAAAGTTGAGATTGATCCAACAGACGAACAAAAACAGCAGATTGCCCGGTTTCAGGGAATCTGCCGTTTTGTTTACAACCTGTATCTTCATGAGAACCAAGAACGTTGGGAAGCAGAAAAGAAGCTTGCTGAAGCATTAGGGCGTAAGCCTCATAGTACGTTGATGAACCCAGCAAAGTTCTATACATGGCTCAAACAGGACTATATCCCCGCCAGCGGAAAGATATGGATCAACGACTGTCCTTCCAAAGCAGTAAGACAATCGATCAACGATGCAAACGAGGCTTATCGTAAGTTCTTCAGGAAACAAAGCGGGTTTCCAAAGTTCAAGAAGAAAGGTTCCAACGAATCGATGGTTTATTTCTGCCGCAACAGTCTCAGTCAACCCGCTCGATCGACTCGATGGTATGTCCAGGTACCAAAACTTGGACGAGTCCACCTCAAGGAGAAAGGTCGAATTCCGACTTATGTTCCAAACGAAGTTGAGATTGTAAAAGGACGGATTGGACAGAAGAACGGCAGATGGTATATGAGTGTCTATGTCGAGTACGAAGTCGATTCTGTTCCTTCTTATCGTAAAGATTCAGATGGTATTGGTATCGACC
>NZ_MPJW01000027.1 GCF_001945525.1 Ileibacterium valens | reverse complement strand
ACAGTTCTGAGGTTCATCAGGATTGGGCAGGATTGGAAAGTTGGATCCGTCTACGCCAATGAGTCTGTATTTTCCTTTGAATAAAGGAGATTCCTGAACAAGCTCATCAGTAAAGCCCAGACAGGCGATCTTTAAAACTGTGTGGTCGAACTTGCTTCGAGCCTGACATATGGCAGAGTCAGTGACCTGGATTTTATGCGTCTTGAAGTAAGTCAGATTCTGCTGGCCAATAGAGCCGCTTGTCAGAGAAGCGATAAAACGAGCAATACGGGAAAGGCCAATTTTTCTGTTTCGCGTGAAGGCTTCGCCTTCAATCAGGGAACGATCCGGGCAGTCTGTCAGACCGTCCAGGTAAGAATAGAAGATTTGGCGATACTGTTTAGGGGATTTCGAATGGGTCAAAATAACCACCTCCGAAATCCTTCGGATTATGGATTAGTTCCAAGTTTCGGTCTGTCAAGTGCCATATTCGGATAATTTATAAACTTTTGGAGTAACTCCACTGCTTGTGTTAAAAATCAAAAAAACGAGGAGCGAATTCCGCATGGAAGACACTCCTTAACTTAATGACATTGGAGAAGATTCACTTTCCTTATTCACCGGAAATATGAAAGTCAGCACAAAAAAGTTAAAGTTTTTACTCGAAAGCGAAAAAAAAAAGCAGCAAAACCTTCAGAACAATTGCTGAATGTTTTGCTGCCTGATCTACCTTATTGATTCAATTTGATTTGGATGATCAGAGAAACATTATTCTACCTTAGCAGAAAAGAAAGTCGTCTTTGAGCATGTAATTCTTGTATCTTCCATCCTGTCTGCTGAAAATATATTTCTGATATTTTTTTATAAGCTCATTGATTCAATTGTCGGATTTGTTTAAGGCCTGAGCGATTTCAATTTTTCTGGCTCCATCTACCGAAAACAATGTCTGAGCAGCCAGGAATGTCAGAAATTCGGCATCTGCCTTTTTGCTGCCTTTGATCACTTCAAAAATCTTCTTTGTATACTTTTTGAAAGTCTCGTTCTTTTCTTTAAGAACCATAGTTTCATGCTCAAGTACGTCTTCCAAGGCATTCAAAAAGAAGAGTACAAAAGGAGTCAGATCAGAACAGTTCAGTTCATTTTCGCAAATTTCAAAAGCCTTATAGTATTTAGAACGCTGTTTACGTATAGCTATTGAAAGATGCATGGCAGCAGGGACACCTTAAGTCATGAAGCAAAAACAAGGCACTTAGGTATCTGTTCAAGCGTCCGTTCCCATCATAAAATGGATGAATATATCCAAACATGAAGTGAAAGCATGCAATTTTAATCATTCCCGGAATTTCCGGATCTTCCACCATTTTCAAGCTCAGTTTTACCTGCCTGATAATTTCTTCTTCCGGAAATAATCCTGTATGAATATTGTTGAATCCATCATGAATATATACTGAATTCTTTCTGAAGACTTTTCCATCTGGCTCATTATTCGGATCGTTATCAATGATTTGAGCTAGAAAAATCTCATTATAAATCTCTCTGATTTGATGAATTGTTCTTGGAAATAAATCCGGATGACCACTAACCAGTCTTTTATATTAATGCACTAATGCAGAGAATCGATTATCTTTATTCATTTCATTCGTCAAGGCATTCTTCAGTTCTTTTCTCGAACTGTGTATGCCTTCGATCTCGTTGCTCATCTTGATTTCTGTCAGAATTGCATCATTCAGAAGTATAAAGGAATATGGTAAGGCACTGATCAGACCTTGCAGATCTGCATTCTTTTTATGAATTGAATTGATCAGTTTAAGCATCTCCTTAGTCATAAATACAAAACATTGACGATGATCCATTTCAAAAGGCAAAAGATATGCTGCTTCTGATTGAAACCGCTGCTGATAGACCTGGTTAGCCTGATCCTCGCCCTGCTCATGAAATATCGATTGAATGGTTCTATATTATGCCATCTCTTATTTCCTTTCTAAATTCAAAACGAAAATCTGAATCTGGTGTTGATTCGTTCATTTCACCAATCAACATCCTACTCTCCTGAATGATTAGTGAAAACACCCATTTTTCACTAATCATTTTTATTATTATTGATTTTACTGGTGAAAATCACCAATCAATCCAGTCGTATTCAGATAGAGATTCAGCTTGAAAATTTATTTCTTTCTTACCGGGTTTCTGCTGCTCTTTTTTTAAAAAACGAAGAATCAAACAATTTTGAGCAAATCTTTACGCTGGTTAAGATGAAATTATGATAAATATTTTTATAACCAATGACGAAAATAAACTTTCTGAAATCTCTCATGACCAAAAAGGATGCTGGATTGAAGTCACAGATCCTACCGATGAAGAAGCTGCTTTGCTGGTTGAAAACTATAAAATCAATCGATCCTTTCTGAAAGCGGCCCTGGATGATCAGGAAACTGCTCATCTTGAACAAAGCGAAGATCAGACTCTGATCATGATTGACTGCTGTATCTCATCGGACAGGGAGAAGAATAATATTCCTCAATATGAGACCGCTCCAATCAGCCTGATCCTGTTTGATTCCTTCTTCATGACGATTACACGTAAAGGAGCTCAATTTTTGAATGCTTTAAAGGAGAACGAAGAAGAGCCAATCGATACGAGAGATCCAGTTTCATTCTTCCTGATCCTGATGAAACAGATTTCTGAGAAATTTCAGGAAGAGCTTCGGACGATATCTTCATATTGTGATGAAATTACAGATCATCTGTTTAAAAAAATGAAAAATGAAGGATTGATGCAGATGATGAAGCTTGATAAGTCCCTGATCTTTTTTTCTTCATCTCTTCAGGCCAACCAGAATCTGCTTGAAAAAATCCAGGAGACCAGGCCTTTTGAACTATCAGACCCGAACGAAAAATTGCTTGATGAAAATCTGGTTGAGTATCGTCAGGCTTCAAAAATGTGCAATCTTTATATCTCGGTCAATGAACGGATCTCCGATGGCTGCAGCAATATTCTTTCCAACAGTATGAATATCGTTGTAGAACGTCTGACAATCATCACCATCGTTTTCTCTATTCCAGCCATCATTTTTGGCTTTTATGGAATGAATGTAAAAAGCCTGAATCTGCAGCATGCATGGCTGCCGATCTTTCTTGCGCTGGGTGGATCCATTCTCTGCTGGATTATTTTTTATCGAAAACGAAGATAGTCGATAATTTGCCGCTTTGGAAAATCGATTCAATTATGAACAGAGCTTTAAAGTTGCTTACTCGACAAGATTTTCATCGAAAAGAATCTCCGCCTGTTTTCAGTGCGGTCAGTGCGAATTTTATAAAAGCCATAGCTTTATGAATGCATAGTTCAGACGTGCAGGACCAGGCTCTGGCTTTTTTTACGTTTTGTCACCATTCAGCTATTTGTTTAGTGACAGCTCAAAAAGAGTAATGACACTTCATCTGGTGCCATCCTCCTGAAAATTTGACACTTTTTGATGATGACAAAGTAAATTCGCAATAAATAGATACGCTTTCATTCAGTCTGTATGATGAAATCACAAAGCAAAACAACTTGCTTTGAAGAAAGTACGAGGAGAGAAAAATATGAAGGAACAAGTACAGAAGTTCGGGCGTTCCCTTTCAGCGATGGTTATGCCCAACATCTCGATCTTTATTGCCTGGGGATTGATTACCGCGCTCTTCATTCCAACTGGTTGGCTGCCCAATGAAACGCTCAATCAGATCGTAGGACCGATGCAGCGCTTTCTGCTTCCAATCCTGATCGCTTATTCTGGCGGAAAGATGGTTTATGACCATCGAGGCGGAATCATCGGAACCGCCTTTGCGATTGGTATCATCGCCGGAACAGAAACAAGTATGTTTATAGGTGCGATGATTGCAGGACCATTAGGTGGCTGGCTGATGAAAAAGACCGACCAGCTGCTGGATGGAAAGATTCCAAATGGATTTGAAATGCTTGTCAATAACTTTTCGGCTGGGATTCTTGGAGCGATCCTTGCCTGTCTTGGATGCGCATTTATTCAGCCATTATGCACCGGTCTGACACAGATCCTTTTAGTGGGGGTCAACTGGCTTGTTGAACGTAAGTTCTTTATATTTGACGGGTTGCCCGAAATGAAATTACCTATATACCATTAAAGGCGAAGAATCTTTTGAATTCTGCAGTTTTCCTCTCAGGAAAACTGTAGAACGCAAAGATCTTCGCCTTTTTTACATTGAAATATTATTGATTCAGACTGACAGAGCACAGAGTTCTCTGATTTCATCATTCCAGGGAAGAACGCTGTCAATGACATCAGCCGGTATAACTGAACCGCGCCATTTCTGGAATCTGTTCATCACCAGTTC
>NZ_MPJW01000147.1 GCF_001945525.1 Ileibacterium valens | reverse complement strand
AGGTAATAGTTGTAAACCAACCGCACACAGCCGAAGGTTTTCGCAAAGAGAATTTCTTGTTCTTTATCTGGATAGATTCTGAATTTGTAAGCTTTGTTCATTGTTCTTTACCCTGGTTAGATATCTATTAAAGCATAATACAAAACTTACATCTTATTTTATAGATCAATCAGGCAATTCGTCCCCTGCTTTCGCTTGCTTAGAAGTGGGGGTCTTCTTGCAGAGAATAGGATAAATAGACCAGACAAAAAACGGATCCATCCCTGTAGCATACAGAATGGATCCGTTCTTTAATATTTATATTCATTTATATTCAGAATTACTGGAAATTTCACTTCAGATAATAAGTTCGAAGAAAATTGAATTGGTATTTTGAATTTCTGCCATTATAAATGAAGCTGCTGTGATTTATGGTTTTCTGCTTCACGCTTTTTTTGTGCATCAAGCAACTGCTTGATAATGATGCAGATCGTTTCTTTATCGATTTCAGAAAGCTTTCGGAAATCTTCCATCATGAGCTGTTCTGTGATGGACAGAATCAGAGGCTGATCATCAAAGGCATAATCAAACAGGCTGGCTGGATTGACATCGAGAAATTCTGCAATCGCGTTGAGCTTAGTGGTTGGAATATTCGCAATGATTCCAGACTCATATTTTGAAACTGTTGTAGCTGAAGCTCCGATGGCATCCGCCACCTCCTGTAATGTTTTTTTCCTTCTTTGCCGGATTAACCGTATTTTCTCTCCCGTTGTCTGCATATTTACCCTCTTGAAATCATTATAAACATAAGAAAATTATTTTGTCTGTTCAGGCAAGTTTCTGAATGATTTTTTCTCTAAATTCAAAATCCCCACCTTGTAAGTGAATAGACTGAAGACGTTTCGTTGGCTGAATCAGGCAGTTGATCCAAAGAATGAAAAGAAAGAATGAAGATCGAAAAGAAAGAATGACGAGAAAGAATGACGAGAAAGAATGACGAGAAAGAATGAACATAAAGAGAAAAAGAGGGAAGAAATGCTCTTAGTTCTGATCAGGTTTTTCATCGCTGTACTTGGTTCACTGACAGATAAAAAGGTAAAAAAAAAGAGACGATATCGTCTCATATATTTGGTACAGAATCAATTCTGTTCTAATTTTCAAAATGGCGGAGTCGCAGGGATTCGAACCCTGGGTAAGCTTTCACCTACACAGCCTTTCCAAGACTGCACCTTAAACCGCTCGGACACGACTCCATTTCTGTGGTGCCCATTTATATTATCCAATGAGGCACCAGAAGTCAAACGGAAATTAAAGAAAATATTTCGCCAGGTTTTCGGTTAAGTGATTATTTCCAGTAATATTCAGATTGTTTTCAATGTTCTGGTTGAAATATTCGTTAAATAACATGAATTCATCACAATTGAATCTTAAATCAATTCGAAGATCTGGACGTTAAGTTTTCTCAGAAATGAATATCACTGCTTTTTTGCTCTTACGATTACTCCAGATAGAGAAGAAGTTGAGTTTCCTTAATGATCTCTTCTGCAACCGGGATCAGATTACAATTTGTTTTTTGATGGAAAGTTCTCCGAAACCAGTTTTCGAAAGAATCAGGTGAAGGTAAAATTTTAGATTGAAAGCAGAATGCGGCGAAATCAAGAACGTCAAATTCGATAGCATGCATAAATTATTCCTCTCTTTTCTGTTGAGAATATCGTATTCCCAAATGAGACACGAATTATGCCTGATTCTTAAATTTGGCAAAATATAATTTAAAAACCAAAAGAGATGGGGAAGAACGAATAATTCAGGCCTGAATTCATCAGAAAAAGCGGAAAGAATTTGTTTGTTTCATTTCACATATTATTCCGTAATGATTCAATAGTTAGCAAAGAGTCACGGCTTATACTGAAGTGAAACCATATCAGAACCTTATAGGAAGGTTCATGACTAGAGATTAGAAAGAAGGAACCGCGAATCGATATGTGGAAATATAAGTGTAAAAGTCAGGTGCTGACTTTGCTTATTGGATTTATTATGGGTGCGCTTTTGATGGTCGTAACTGTTGGAAACTCATCCTATACAGAAATTCTCGAAACGATGCTCCCGGCTGAAACGGTTCGAATGCTCGAAATGAATCCCATCCTGATTTATCTTTCAGGAGGATGTGCGATTGCCGGGCTTTGCAATGTCTATATCATTGGAAATGTGATGAGCAGTCAGTTCGGGATGTCGATCTTTTTCTGGTTTTTGCTGTTGATGATCATGCCTGAATATCTGATCATGTTTGGAATTGTTACTTTCCCGATTACTTTGATTGTTTCATTGTATGGATGGATTTCACTGCATCTATCAGTTCAGGGACGGCTAAAAAAACGCAAGATTTCAAACGATGATGAAATTGTCCGGATTTATGAGATTCATCATCCGCTGCTCGAAGAATACAAGGACATGGCAACTGGTATTCGAAAAACAGTCAACAAGATTACTGCAATTTACTTCCTTGGAATTATTGCTGTGTTCTGCGTAATGTTTTTTATTGATAATCTTTTTGTCAGCATCATCGCCATCTTTGGCTACATGTTTGCCTTCCAGTTCTTAACCAACTACCGCATTGCTCAGTTTCAGCCCATCAGTAATCTGCTTTACCAGCAATGCAACCCGGAAGCCTGTATGTCCGCGCTGATTTATTATTCAAAAAGAGGAAACCATTACCGCCTGAGTAATCAGTCCTTAATGGCAAGCTGCCTGATCTATCTTGACGATCCAGAACTGGCACAGGATGTACTGATTACTTTTCCAAGAAGCAACCCAACTTCCATGCTGACCTACTGGTCTTTGATGTCCTATACATACTATCTGCTCAAGGACATGCATGGACTTGAGAGATGCCGTGATGAGATTAATAAGATTCAGCCCAAAATGGGTGCCATGAATATTATGATCAAATCAACTGAACAGGCATCAGTAGAAAACAAAATCCGGTTAATGAACCGTGATTTTCAGGCCTGCAAACAATACTATCTTGATCTTCTCAAACACAGTCCTTCAAGACTGACTCAGGCTGACTGTTTCTACTACATCGCATTGATTTCTTTTGTTCAGGAAGACTATTCCATTGCGAGAATGTATTTTGAAAAGACCATTCGAACAGGAAATCGACTGTATTTTGTACAGAATGCGAAAAACTATCTAAGCAAAATTGAAGAAATCGAGCCGGAATCAGCAGACGGTATTCCTTATGAACGATATCTTCCTTAATTTGACATTCGGAATTCATTTCTGAATCATTCAACGAATTAAATCAATGTTAAAAACGAAAATGAGGCTTAGCGAAAGAGACAGACGACTAGTTTGTTCCTTTTACGCTAAGCCTCGTTTTATTTGTGAAATACATTATAGAAAACCAGAAAACTGACTTCCATGAAACCATAGCCAATTTCTGAAAGACCTGAAATATGACCACAAAAGCAGATGATTAACCAGGAAATCCCAATGATGATCAGCTGCATTTTTATAGTCGGATCCATGGATAAAAGCCAGGTCAGAGGATTGATCCATAAATCAAACTGACTATTTTCTGAGTGGCTGAAAAATAACCAGCAGATCTGGTACGTAATAAAACCAAGAATGCCGCCCCAGACATGAAGATCCTTTAACCAGGCCTGATTTTCCCAATAAGGAATTAAAGGGGAGACAGCCATTAAAAAGCAGGAGACGCCTAACAAAATTTTTGCAGGCCTTTTATTTTCAAATTTTTTAGTCATCAATGAACCGATAAGCAGGAACATAGAGGTGATGATTGAAAAAGAAGCCATCATCAACCAGCCTGAAACGCTGGTTGAGAGTCCAGTCAGATTTTCAGTGATCAGATTCAATTGCCGGCTTAAAGTGACTAATAAACAAACATAGAATACCCAGGCAATCAGCAGCCATGTTCTGGTCTTTTTTAAAACATTCAGATTCATCATCCTCGCTTTCCTATTGGTTTTAACATATCGATTGTACATAAGATCAAAAAAATCCTGGATCTTTCACTCAATATCTCATCAATCAATCCAATCCTTTTCAAATCAATCTTTGATTCTTCATTTGGCTCACTGCCTGAAGAAGTCATTGTTCGTGGTTTTATAAAAGTACCCAAAACGGGTGATTTAATACTTAACACTTTTGGTTAAGTATTCGCTCGTTTCGGGTACTTTTTTGTCTCGTTATGGGCCCATAATTATCGTCGACAATATTCAATTCAAGTTCTTTATGGAGCAAAAATGGAAAAAAATTCTATGTTTAAAAAACTGGCTGAATTCATGCAGAGTGAAAGTCTGACCTGTCAGGATCTGGAAGCATTTA
>NZ_MPJW01000290.1 GCF_001945525.1 Ileibacterium valens | reverse complement strand
GCTCAGAAACAGACATTGGCTACTCTATCTTATGTCTGTTCCTGAGCCTTTCAGCCCCCATTTTGATCACCCAAACTGTTAACTTATAAATCACCCAAATTGTTAACTTTTTTATTGACTACGAACACCGATCACAGTTCGAATAACCAATGAAGAATTAGAGATCACAAGTCATCCTGGTTTTGACCGTTCAATTCAGGATATCGATATTGAGGCAAGAAGAATAAGATCTCGTTCTTATCGAAACCGGAGAATTGGTGATTTTTTAAAGGAACTCCATCTGATTGAAGGAAGAAATACCGGCTTCCCAAACGCCGCAAAAGCATTAAAGCTAAATGGATCACCTGAATTTAAATTGATTATGGATCCTGAGCGACAGTTCCTTTCTGTGGTTTTACCGATACATCCTGTTTTTCAGAACGATAAAGGAAGCAAAAAAAATGCTGACTACAGAAATAAAATTCTTATGCTGCTCGAAGAACATCCAGATTCCAAGACTCAGCTCGCTTTAAGAATGGGATATAAAGGCATCACATCAAAACTCAATCGGGAAATCAAAACTCTTCTTCTTGAAAAGAAAATCGAGCAAGTCCTCGTCAACGGAAAGACAGTTTATAAAGTTGCCTGATTCACTATTCATCTACCTGACATATATTACAAAAAAAGTCATTTTCTGATTTAAATTCAGAAAATGACTTTTTCATATTCAATAAATTATTTTCGATCGTGTTCTTCGATTAGAAGGACAGATAAGGTGATGCAAAGTAGAGTACGAAAATAACCATCAGAGCCCATACAGTTGGGTGAATTTCTTTAGCCTTACCAGCAGAAATCATAGCTACTGTATAAGCGACAAATCCAAAGGCAATACCATTGGAAATGGAGTAAGTCAGGATCATTGAGATAATCGTAACAAATGCAGATACCGCATAAATCATGTTATCCCAGTCAATACCCTTCATCTGACGAGCCATCATAACACCAACTACAACCAGAGCTGGAGCCGTTACAGCGTTTGTGATCAGACCAAGAATCAGTGGAGAGATCAGCATGGAAAGCAGGAAGAGAACACCAGTAGTTACAGCTGTAAGACCAGTTTTTCCTCCAACCTGAACACCAGAAGAAGATTCAACAAAGCTTGTTACTGTGGAAGTACCAATAACTGCACCAAATACAGTGCCGATCGAGTCAGCAAGAAGTGCTTTTTCAGCTCCTTCAAGTTCACCTTTCTGGTTTACCAGACCGACTTCAGTTCCAACCGCAACCAATGTTCCAGCTGTGTCAAAGAAGTCAACAAACAGGAAGGAGAAGATAACCACGATGGCATTGAATGGATTTGCGAACAGTTCAGTAAATCCATTCATGAACGCACCAGCAGCATTCAATTTGAAATCAAAGGAGAATACTCCACCGAGTACTGGCATATTTTCAAAACCAGCTACCCCAAGAATCACACCAACGATTGCAGTGACGATCAGTCCAACGAATACAGCTGCTGGTACTTTTTTAACTACACAAGCAATCGTGACAAGAATTCCGAAAATAGAAAGCAGAACTGTAGGATCTGAGAAGTTACCGATTCCTACAAAAGTCGATTCATTCGCAATGATGATTGCTGCGTTTTTGAGCCCGACAAAAGCGATAAAGAAACCGATCCCTGCACCGATTGCCAGCTTAAGCTGAACCGGAATTGCATCAATGATCATTTTTCTGACGCCGGTGATTGAGATCACCACGAATACGACACCAGACAGGAATACAGCGGCCAGAGCAGCTTCCCAGCTGTAACCCATAGCTCCACAAATTGTGTAAGCGAACAAAGCATTGACACCCATACCGGCTGCCAGAGCGACTGGATAGTTGGCCAGAATACCCATGATAATACTTGCAACAGCTGCAGAAAGAGCCGTAGCCGTAAATACAGATTCAATATCCATACCAGCGTCTGAAAGGATCATTGGATTGACGCCAAGAATATAAGCCATTGCCAGGAATGTTGTAATACCGGCAATAATCTCTGTTCTGACGTTCGTCCCCTTTTCAGACAGGTGGAAGTAGGAATCTAAAAACTTCATCTATAGTTCCTCCTTAAGATCAGACGAAAA
The DNA here is from genome assembly GCF_001945525.1 of Ileibacterium valens. GTDB lineage: Bacteria > Bacillota_I > Bacilli_A > Erysipelotrichales > Erysipelotrichaceae > Ileibacterium > Ileibacterium valens. The sequence goes on along the minus strand of NZ_MPJW01000290.1, from coordinate 2,297 downwards.
GTATTCTTCTATAAAAAAGAATAGGTAAAGTATATCCGATATCTGATGAAAAACAATATTGGAAAAATTTGTTCAAAATATGGTTGAGTCTTTGTCCGTTTTATAGGACTTTTTAAACCGGATACATGTCATTTGAAAGTTTTTTCAGTCAAAATGAATCGAATTGTTATCTGTTTTGGATTGTTATTAATCATTTGTTCGAAGGAACTCTTTCATTTTCTTTTATTCTTTTCTTCTATTGTTCGAACATTTCAGGATTTAATATTTCACATATTTACCCATATTCTCTTATTTTTAATCAGCTGTTTTTTTACCAGAGGAAATCTATGAACGACTGAACATTATTCTGTGCATTTCTAACCGGTATTTCTCACAAAATCGTTAAAATAAATCCGCTGATTGTGCTATATAAAGTGTGATATGAATAAGTAAGAATCCATTTATGCAATTATTTATTTTTATGTCATCTTATATGGATTTTGTTGATCAGAAGCTATAAGGAGTGATGCTTTCCCTGCAATAATGAGATGAGAGAACAGAAGGATCAAGTCAGATGATGAAACAGGTTGAATGATATTTTGTGTATTAAACCAATCGATCAGATCTGATCCTTGAACAAATTAACCTTAAACCAGAATTAAAAAGAATAAAAAAATTAACAAACGAATATCGCAATAGAATTATTTTGGTTTTACAAATTCCGATATTGAATTATATATCGTATAAGTATTTCATTAAATATCAACTTTTAATTTCGTTAGTTCAATCATAGGTAAAAAAATTTAGTATTTATCAATTTAGATATTGACATTTTAATTAATATCAGTTCAATTATCTTCATACAATCTTAATATTGTGTTATTTCAACAGAATTTATATTACTTTGAAGTGACAAATTCGGATATGTAATCATTTAATGACATATTTGGTGACTACCATATTAAGTGTCGATTAATTGATTATAAATATATTACCGTAAATAATGAAATTGATATCGCGCTAGATTATAATATTCATAGACATAGAGAATTATATTTGTGGTTAATGAGAGTCGCATACTTAGGGAAAATCCTAAACAGTATATGAATCGCGGTGAAAGTTTAAGCATTAAACAAAAAGCGATGTGCTTTTTCACTCATATTGTTCGGTAAATATAAATATAGACTCGCTTTTGTTAATTGTTATTAAATTTTTTCACAAAAAAAAAAAAAAAAAAACAGAAGTGACTAACTTTTGTCCTCTTCTGTCCTCATTTTCCAGGTTCTCAGTCTAATTCTCATTGATCGATCATACGAATACTTATTTATATTAGAAAGGTAACGACAATATGTCCGATAATTTTTCGAACTCTGATGATCAGAAATCAAAACCAAATGGTTTGAATTCTAAAGAGCCACTAACTCCTGGAACTTACGATCCTAATGCTGATCTTGTTATCGATAAACCCCGGCTAAGAACCATAATGGGAGAGTACCGAGATAACCGCGGTACCCTCGCAGATTATCTTGAACTTTCTACTGGTACCCTGTCTTATAAAATGAATGAAACGCGGAATGCCTGCTTTAACCTTCGAGAAATCCGCAAGATTATTCAGCGTTACAATCTTACTGAACAGCAGGTTCTTGATATATTCTTCAAGAACAGTTTCAAGAAATAATCCTGTGTATAATTTTAACCACGAACAGTAAAATTATACACGCAAACAACCCAACTTTTTTCTAAAACTGTATTAGAAAGTGTTTTTTTAGACAAGAATTCTATTTATTTTTTTTAAAATGATTAGTTTTTTTTGTCCTGTTTAACCTTCGAAAATTTTTAAATAAAGATGATAAACTCTTAAAAAAAAAACAACATTCTGCGATCGAATCAGTTGAGAAGGGGCTGTTAAATTTCGACTGATTTTTCATCAGCGAGATTTACAGCCCCTTTTTCTATGCTTTTTATCTGATTCAATCCTGTTTTATGATGTGTTTTTCCGCTCAAGTCAATTTTCGAACGCACTGAAAAGAGCCAAAACTCAAAAAGACTGTTTATAATCTTTTTCAGATTTCGCTTTTCTGCTCCTTTAATTTTCCATAACGTTCGAGTTCTGGGCAACTCATCCGATTTCTGTTGTTTAATTTTCTGATATTGTGTCCCATGGCCACAATAAGCACCTCAAATTTTACGTTTTCCAGTCCCCGGCGTCTCAATCGGCTGTATCTGTAGTTTTCTTTAAGATCTCCGAAGGTTCCTTCCGCCTGAATGCTCCGGCTGACCATAATCTCATGTCCTGCATCTGAAGACATGTTCTCCCG
>NZ_MPJW01000028.1 GCF_001945525.1 Ileibacterium valens | reverse complement strand
GGCAAAAGAAGGATAAAGGGCAAGGTCGAGATAATCATCGACAAAGGAACTGACAGTAGTGAAGACAGAATCCATCTCAATATGAGGGAAGAGAGAATGGAGCAGTGGCAAACGGCCCTGAATCGAGTTATAGTGTGTTTGGTAATTTTGTTTATTGATCATGAACATATTTTACCAAAAAAGGCACCTCATCCATTACGGATCAGGTGCCTCTTTTTATTTTTGGACTGTCAGAAATTTAACAGCCCCATTTGTATGAATATTCGATCTATTGATTCTCTTCAATTGGTTCTGTTTTTATTCTATTTAAACAAACCAAACAGCGACTTCAGGCCATGAAAATTATCTTCATCCTCTGGAATTGGAGGAGCGGGAAAGTCCATATCATAAACCATCTGGTCAAGACGTAAAATGGAACGTTTGGGATCATCAAGACCCGAAACCCCGCTTGGAGCCATCACGGCAATATCAAATCCGAATTCTGACAAAAACTCAAGCAGGATCCGAACTTCCTTTTTTATACGCTCTTCCCGGTTTAAAAAGATCAGCACCTTTGGAACAGAAAAAGGATAATCGAAGTTTTCAATCATTCTGGCAATCGGTTTGGACATCGATAAGACAAGATTGGCAATATGAATTCTTTCCTCCTTGGTTAAGGAAGATCCCTTTAAGTGCAGCAAGCGGTTCAGCTTTTCAACAATGACTTTCCCCGTTTCGGCAGAGACATAATCAAACAGAGATCCTTCCGTCTCCCTTAGCTTTTTTGAATTAAAAGTGCCATCCGGATTCATCGCAAACACGAGTTTGACGGCCTCGCTTTTTGGACGAATCTCTCTGAACAGTCCTTTTCCACAGGTGGAATCCACAAACACATTCTGTGCGTTTTTCAATTTATTGAGCAGTCCGATGTATTCGCTGCGATTACGGTCCACTCCATCAATTTCCACATAGAAGGATGGAACCGTAATAGATTTCTTCTCCGCCTGAAAGCCTTCTCTTAATCTGGCTTCCCGATCCCAGGTATCCTCCAGATCAATCCGGGTCCCTTCAAGCTGCACATGATTTACTGGAATTCCCCGAAACATCCAGGGCTTAAAAATCCCTGTCTGCCCAAAAAGCGATTCATCAGTCTGTGCAGAAAGTGTCGAAACAGTGGTTCTGACCTTTCCTAACGGTTTTCCAAGCCGCACCCGATCAGAAAATGCTTGTTTCCGATGGGATATTGGGTTTCGATAAAGCTTTGAAAGATGATCGAGATCATACTTCCAGAATGCCTGTTCACCGGCTGGAGAAAGAACCAGAACATCCATTCCCATCAGGTAACAGAGCATTAAAAACCAGAACCCTTTTTCATCGAGTGTTCCTGGATCATATACGATGAGCTTGCCAGCTTCATCGGCCTTGAACGGAAGCCTCATCAGATAGTCGAGGGAGAGTACAATCTGGTTGCAGATGAAATTTTCTTCCTGTCTTCTGTTTGAAAACAACCCGCAGCGTTTAGCCAGAGAGTAGGTATAACTCAGAGCCCGTAAATACACTTCATTGATCTGATCATTGGCAAACATCACCAGAAAGTCACGGGTGAGGTGAGCCAGATCGACTCCTGGAATCTCCTTTTTGATCTGTGCGAGCACATCCAGCTTTGGTGCAAACTGAAATCCGCCATCGATAATCAGTGTTGAGTCATCTTTGGAATCTTCAATCGTCCGGCAGAGATCATTGAATTCCTGCTCATTATGGACCCCTTCAAAACGCGCAAATATGGGTTTAAAGGTCTGATAGCGGCTTCTGACACTATTCGGTTTCCACAAATCGAGAACAATTTCCTGCAATTCGTTCATCCTGATTCCCTCTTTTCTTTTCACTCTGTCTGTTTCAATATATCGATTCGCAAAGCTCCATTCAAGCGGTATCAAAAATCCCGGAATCCATATCCTCTGAGTCCAGGGATTCAGTTCTGAGAGTATAGCGTTATTATCGTCTTTTCAGACATCCTTTTTATAATGGATGTATAGAAACAGGTTAAAAAGGAGGATCTAAATTATGGATGAATCTCAAAAATACGATAAAATGGTTCAGCTCTATCATGAAGTCAACGACTATTTTCTGCATCGTTATCTGAAACTTTCCCATAACCATATGGATGAAAAGATCGCAGTGCTCGAAGCCCGCAAAGCCGGAAAACTGCCTCCTGAAATTCCAGGATGGAATGAAGTCCAGGAAATGGACTAAGTCCGCTTTTAATGGTTAAGACGAAACCAAAAATGAAAAAACGCTCAAATGAAAAACCGGAATTTTCGCTCTGAAAATTCCGGTTTCTTGTTTTTTTGAGGATAAATCTTTCTGGCTGCCAATCCGGTTTAATGGATTTACCTGAAAAAGCTGCCAAACAGATCCGCAAGAAGACTTCCTGCAGCCGCTTCTACAGTTCTTCTTGCGCTTGAAGAGCTTGTCTTCATCAGTCCGCGGCTGATCGCCTTGGCGCTTTGCCTTCCAGCGCTTCGGGCTGCCTGACGGACTGCCTTTTTCGTGGCTTTTTTCAGAGCAGACTCTGAAGAGCTGCTTTTGCTTTTTGCCTTTTCTTCTTTTAACCTCTGTTTTTGAGCCTGCTGTTGTTTTTCTGATTCAAGTTTGTACTGTTCCTGTCTTTGTCTTTCAAGCTCAATTTCTCTTTGTTCCTGAACTTCCATTTCCTGAAGGATTTCATACGCCGTGATTGGATCCTGATCCTGTCCATATTTCATCATCAGAGGATCGTTTTGTACTCTTTGCATGATTTCCTGATTTGATAAAGCAGCAAACGATGATTTAGGCGGCATGATCATGACCCGTTCTACCGGTATGGGAGCTCCATCTTCATCTACAGTGGATACCAGAGCTTCCCCTGTTTTGAGTGCAGTGAGCGCCTCAAGTGTATCGATATTCGGATTTTCCCTGAATCCAGCTGCTGCAGCTTTCAGTTTCTTCTGTTCAGAAGGCGTATAAGCTCTTAAGGCACGCTGAATCCGGTTATTGAGCTGAGCCAGGATATCATCTGGAATATCAGCAGGAGACTGGCTGACCAGAATAATCCCCACTCCTTTTGAACGGATCAGTCGAATGATCTGTTCAATCTTATCCTGCAGGACCTTTGGCGTATCTTCAAAAAGCAGATGGGCCTCATCAATAAAAATCATGATTCGCGGCTTTTCAAGATCACCGGCTTCAGGCATCTGCTCGAACAGCTCTGATAAAAGCCAGAGCATAATCGTTGAATAATATAATGGCTCCAGATACAGCTTTGAACATTCAAGTAATGTGATCATTCCCATTCCATCTTTTTGCTCAAACAGATCGCGGATTTCAAAGCCTGGAAGGCCGAACAGATTTCTGGCCTGTTCATTTTCAAAAGCCAGCAATTTTCTTTGCAGCGTATTGATCGACTGAGTGGATATCGCTCCATATTCATCTGAAATCTCATCCTTATGATCTCTTGCCCAGCCGATCATGCTTTTGAGATCCTTAAAATCCGTGATCTCAAGATCTCTGTCATCTGCCGCCTTAAACACAATATTGAGCACTCCCTGCTGCGCTTCTGAAAGCTCAAGCAAACGGCTGATCAAGGCAGGACCCAAATCACTGATCGAAATTCGAATGGGAAGTCCCTGCTCTCGATATACGTCAAAAAAGCGTACTGGAAATCCATGCATTATGAAATCTTCTTCTGAAACCTGATTGATATCCAGACGTTCTCTGATTTTTGAATTCATCTGACCGCCTGCCGCAATCGATGAAATATCCCCTTTAATGTCAGTAATCAGCACCGGAATTCCAGCTTCAGAAAAACGTTCTGCGAGCACTTTTAATGTGACCGTCTTGCCGGTTCCTGTGGCTCCGGCAATCAGTCCATGCCGGTTTGCCTGACTGAAAAGCAATTGTACCGGTCCGTTTTCACCTGCTCCCAACAGGGCTCCTGGTATGATGTTGTCTGTCATATGATTTTCCATTGGGCTTTGTCCTTTTGTTTTAATTCATCTAGACAGGTCTCTGAATCTGATAACATCGTTTTCAGTAAACAATGAGTCAGAACTTCTCTGTCCATTATTTCCTTTATCTTCATTATGAAGAATGAGGATCTCAGAGAAGAACAGGACGCCTTTAAATCCTCTGCCCAGCTTCTATCTCTTTTAAATCATCCATCTTTACCAATGTCGTTAAGTTAAGGAGTGTCTTCCATGCGGAATTCGCTCCTCGTTTTTTTGATTTTTAACACAAGCAGTGGAGTTGCTCCAAAAGTTTATAAATTATCCGAATATGGCACTTGACAGACCGAAGCTCGGAACTAATCCATAATCCGAAGGATTTCGGAGGTGGTTATTTTGACCCATTCGAAATCCCCTAAACAGTATCGCCAAATCTTCTATTCTTACCTGGACGGTCTGGC
>NZ_MPJW01000029.1 GCF_001945525.1 Ileibacterium valens | reverse complement strand
AAGCCCCTTCGGGGTCCTGTGGACCCTGGACAGAACAGACCAGGCATGTAGTGTTTGAATCAGGCAGTGAACTGGTCCAGTAAACTAACGGCTGTAAAACTACTTACACAGTTTAGTTGACAGATCCTAGGTAATCCTATTTCTTTGATCTTCCAGGGATCCTTACATGGTTGTATATTGGCTGAACCTCGATTTTTTGTTCTTATACGCTGCCTGAAAAATTGATAGTCAGGCAAATAATTTCAGAACTCTAAAGCAAAAAACCTGAAGCATTTTTCAATACTCATTTTGAGTCCAGTAAAACTTCAGGTTTTTTCTGTTAATTATGTTTTTTGTTAATTACTTGACGCCAGCAACTTTTGAGTATTGCCTGATTAGTCATTACGACTCTGAAATACTTTAAAAAGCTGTACTGCGGCAAAACAGCCCAGTGAAAACAGAATGACAACGCCCGCATTGATACCTGACAGAGCCGTTACATCAAAAATTGGCTCAAGAACTGGAATATTTAAGATGCTTGCAAGAAGCAACGAGCCAATTCCAAAGGCGACCAGACTGTATTTGTTAAACGGAAGTTCCCACACCGGACGATTTCCTCTTTGTGAAAAACCATGAAGTAAACGAGAGAACGTCAAGGTGGCAAACGCCATTGTTGTAGCTGTTCCATCACTCGTTTTTAAGCCAATAAAGAAAGCGGCAAATACCGCAATAAAAATAAGCAGTCCTTCAACACCGATCTGAGTGATTGCTGACTTATTCAATATGGACTCATTGGCATTTCTTGGTTTCTGGTTAATCACATCTGGATGATCAGGCTCCATGCCGATGGCAATAGCCGGCAGCGAATCCGTCACCAGGTTAATAAACAGCAGCTGAACGGCAGTAAATGGGTCTGGTAAAAATGCAATGCTGGCTGCCACTACGGTTAAAATCGCAGACAGGTTTCCGGAAAGCAGGTAAATGATCGCATTCTGGATATTGTTATAAACATTACGTCCAGACTCGATGGCTTTGACGATGGTGGCAAAGTTGTCATCCGTCAGGATCATCTTGGCTGCATCTTTGGAGACTTCTGTTCCTGTAATACCCATGGCAATTCCGATATCTGCTGCTTTCAAGGCTGGCGCGTCATTGACACCATCTCCAGTCATTGCAACGATATCTCCTTTTTGCTGCCAGGCGTTTACGATTCGAATCTTGTGTTCAGGAGCTACACGGGCATAAACTGAAATCTTATCCAGTTTATCGGCTAATTCCTGATCGGACATATGAGCCAGTTCATTTCCTTCAATCGCCAGATCCCCATCCTGATAAATCCCGATTTTCTGTGCGATTGCTTTTGCAGTCACTACATGGTCCCCAGTAATCATTACTGGCTTGATTCCAGCTTTTCTTGCCGTATGAACAGCTGCGGCCGATTCCGTACGAGGCGGATCCTGCTCAGCAATTAATCCGACAAAGCATAAATCATGTTCGTCATCATACGTAATCTTCGTATTTTGGGCACTTAGATTTTTGTAGGCGACACCAAGAACACGAAGTCCCTGTGAAGCGTACTGCTCATTCTGAGTCAGAATCAGATCCCGGTCTTCATCAGTCAGCGGTCGCTTTTGGGTGCCCATAAGAATGCTTGTACATCTCTTTAAGAGTTCATCAGGAGCACCCTTGGTATAGATATGGTTTCTCGAACTGATCGACATCAGCTTACGATCCGAATCAAATGGAACTTCTTCCATTCGTTCCGCTTTGATCATAAAGTCCGGATGCGCATTCTGATACTTATTGAACATGTCGATCAGGGCAATTTCTGTCGGGTCCCCAATGGCGGTTCCATCGCTGTTGATGACTGCATTCGTATTCAGTTTGCTCGCTTTAAGCAGGATCTGTTGGGCGTAATTGTTTTTAGCATCCATTAAATCCACGGTATAGGGAGTCATATCAGTAAAGACTTCCATAACCGTCATCTTGTTCTGGGTCAGAGTCCCCGTCTTATCCGAACAGATCACTGAAATACAGCCAAGGCTTTCAACCGCATCGAGTTTTTTCATGATGGCATGATTCTTAACCATCTTCTGAGTCGCGATCGATAAAACAATCGTAACAATTGAATTCAAAGCTTCTGGAATCGCCGCTACAGCAAGAGCGACCGCCACCATTAAGGCAGACAGGAAGTCCTGATGGCGGACAAAGACATTCAGACACAGAAGAACAACGCATAAAATTCCAATGTAGATGGTCAGCTTCTTAGAAAATTCTTCCAGGCTGCGCTGCAAAGGCGTTTTTCTTTCCTTTGCTTCGTTGATCAATCCGGCGATCTTTCCGATCTGGGTATTCATTCCAATGGCTGTGCAGATGTATTTTCCGGTTCCGTTCGTGACTAATCCGGATGAGAAAACCATATCCGTCTGATCGTTGATCTGAACTTCATGATCAATCGGTTCAATCGTTTTATCTACAGGCAATGGCTCTCCCGTTAAAGCGGATTCGTTCACCTGAAGATTGGCGCTTTCAAACAGTCGGCCATCTCCTTCGATCACATCTCCAGCTTCAACATAAACAACATCGCCAACCGTTAATTCTTTTGATGGGATTTCCACCAGCTGTCCATCCCGAATGACTTTGACATGCGCTCCGGAAAGACTTTTCAGAGAATCTAACGATTTTTGAGCCTGTACTTCCTGAACAGTGCCAAGAATCGCATTCAGAATGATAACGACAAGAATGACAATTGTAGATATCACTTCCCCGGAAATCGCTGAGATTAAAGCGGCGATAATTAAGACAATAACCAAGAGGTCCTTGAACTGTGAAAAGAAAATCTGTAATGGTCCTGGCGGTTTTTCCTGAACGAGTTCATTTAAACCATACTGCTCCTGATGTTCGATCACTTCAACTGGACTAAGACCATTTTTTGAAGTCTTTAGTTCTTCGAAGACCTGGTCAACTGTCTGCTGATAATAATGTTTCATATTCAATATCCTTTCTTCAATTCAGGTCGATGCCCTGAATCAATTGGATTATTTGATCAGATTTTTAACTGTCTGATTAAATCAGGTGATTGATTTCAGAGACAAAATGACATATGAATATATTCATTCTAATTGTTTGAGGGGCTCAATCACTCAAGTCAAGCCTGACCAATTTTCTGAACGTCATTAAACAAATCTTTAAAACGCTTTTTCAATTCCAGAATAATTAATATATCTTCAAAGTCCAGGAGACCAGAGTTTCATGAGAAGTATAAGAAATACTCAAAGCTCGGACATAGAGGTTGTAAGGTAAATACAAAAGGAGACGAAAGAATGAAAGTATTGATTATAAACGGAAGTCCTCATCCAGAAGGAAACACTGCGATCGGGCTTCGGGAAGTAGAAAAAGAGCTCAATAAAGCCGGAATTGAGACCGAATTTGTGACGATTGGAAACAAAGATATACGTGGCTGCATTGCCTGTGACTACTGCCGAACTCATGGGTGCTGCGTTTTTAAAGATGCGGTCAATGAGCTTGCGCCAAAGTTTGAAAAGGCCGATGGCCTATTGATTGGTTCACCAGTGTATTATGCTCAGCCGAATGCCACTCTGACTGCTTTCATGCAGCGTCTTTTCTATTCCACTCCGTTTTCAAAACAGATGAAAGTTGGAGCCTCTGTTGCCTGTTGCCGAAGAGGCGGAGCCTCCGCAACTTTTGATGACCTGAACAAATTCTTCACCATTTCTGAGATGCCCGTTGTATCAAGTACCTACTGGAACTCAATTCATGGTCTTACTCAAGGTGAAGCAAAACAGGATGCTGAAGGACTTCGGACAATGCAAGTTCTTGGCCGCAACATGGCTTTTTTGATGACAGGTATTTCGCTGGCAAAAAAGAAGCAGGTCTTCCAGAAGAAGAAGTTCATATTGCAACGAACTTTATCCGCTAATCAAACCTACCAGAAATATTTCATTGAGCAGCTGCAGTTTCAGTTGATTTTAATCCATATATAGATGCTAACAGATCCGTTAAAATGACTCTATCTATCCCTGCTTGGCTCAACGATAGAGCTGTTGAAATGGGGCTTAACTTCTTTAAAGTGCTGCAAGAAGCATTGATCGAAAAGATTATAAGTTAATTTGTATGTACGCCGATTTATGGTTGAATATCCAAACGAATATAAATCCTCCTTGGCTGCGACCAAAAAAATCCTTATCTCGATATAGAAAAGAACTTAAACAAAAATCCACAAACTAAATAGTACGCTATTTATTATCAAAAAAAAGCTGATCTGAAGTGATTACTCACTCAGATCAGCTTTCTGTTTGCATGGCCTCTTGCTATTTTCGCTGTTCACTATCGTCGCCGTTAGAATGCTTGACTGCTGGGTGCGGAATGTAACCAGGTATTTCCATTCTGCCATCAAGACCACACCATGGATCTTTCAAAACCAAACATCAGCGACATCCTTCTTGTCTGTTGTCTTTGTTCTTTGTGTTTTACACTTCGCTTGCTTCGATCAAGCCCTCGA
>NZ_MPJW01000129.1 GCF_001945525.1 Ileibacterium valens | reverse complement strand
TTGAGTATTGAAACTCATAATTCCCTAATGTGAAGTGGCTTATATCAATAATTTCAACTAATGAAGTTGAAAAGTTGAGGTCGGTATCGGATAGAACAATTTGTTTGCTTACTGAATCGTAGGCTTCAAACATATAATGGTGATCCTCCGAAACACCTTTATATAAAACCGCTCCATTAAGTTCATTGTTTCTGATTCTTAAGATCGTTTCTTCAATCATTTCAATTCTGTTTTCGTGTTCCTGAATCATTTGTTCGAGTACTGAAAATCCGAGGTTCTGGCTTTTAAGCAGTTGAAGAATGTCAATATAAATCTTCTCTTTTTTCATAAAAAATCTCCTTTATTTATCGATTGACAAATGATATTTAGTTGTTTAAGTTATCGAACTAAATACCAAATTTGTTAAAGAAAAAGCACCCAGAGCGTTAAGCTGAAATAACCAAGTGTTAATCAACTTGACGCCCAAAACGGGCGCTTTTATATAACCACGAACAACCATAATAAAAGGAAGTGACAAATCACGATTACGTAACTGTAAAAATTAAATTTATCATCCTGTTGTAAATTCTTTTTTCATAATTAGCTACAGATATCCAATCGACTGGATTTAATTCAGTATGAGATTCTTCCCGAGCCAAAAAGCCTTTGAGAATTGTTTGTGAGATTGTCTTTTCAGTAAATATAAAAATTGATCATCGATTCAATGGTTTCAATCCTTGCTTTTGAAACAATCCATCCAGAACAAACGTAAGAAAGTTACCCTTCGTTTACTTTTTTAAATTTCCAATCTTTAAAATTCTGAACTCAAAATCTTTTGATTGAAGCTTCTGAAGCAGAGCGCTTGTTTCCTGTTTTTCCCAGGCATAAAACCGGTATAATTTCCTTACCAGAACAGGATGAATCTCTGATTGAGTCTAATCAGTCATTCAATTTTTCATCCAAACGATTTGAATTTAGGAGGTGAGCAGGCAGAAGCTTCTGCCTTATACATGAAAAGATATCAATATTACAAAACCGCTGCTATCACTCCAAAAGTTGAGATTGGAAATCCAAAAGCCAACGTCAGACATATCCTTGATGTCATCCATCAACTTGATCCTTCCACTCAATTGGCAGTTGCTCCTGAGCTGGCAATCACCGGATATACCTGTCAGGATCTCTTTTATGAGTCACTGTTAAAAAAAGAGGCTTTATCAGCTCTGGAAACTCTCGCTTTAAAAATCCCAGAGAATCTGGCTCTGGTCGTTGGAATTCCTGTCGAATATAAAAACCACCTTTATAACTGTGCCGCCTTTATTTTTAACCATGAGGTACTGGGTTTTTACGCAAAAAACTATCTCCCTAATTACAACGAATACTATGAACCACGCTGGTTTGCTTCAGCCAGACTGCTTCCGGAAGACGCATCGATTCGATTTATGAGTAAAGATGTTCCTCTGTCCAAAGCCATTGTTTTTGAAGATATAACAACAGGTGCTGTCATCGGACCGGAAATTTGCGAAGATCTTTGGGTGTCAATCCCCGTCAGTTCCATGTTGGCGCAAGCCGGAGCGAATATTCTGACCAACTGTTCTGCAAGCAATGATTCAATTGGCAAACGCAGTTACCGCAGGGATCTGATCTTAAACCAGTCTGCCCGCTCCTATGCCGCTTATATTTACGCTTCGGCTGGCAGTGATGAAAGCAGCTCAGATCTCATTTTTGGCGGCAATGATCTCATCGCAGAAAACGGAAAACTGCTTGCTTATTCATCTCTTGAAGACCCGAAGGAATATATCCAGGCTGAAATTGATCTGGAAATACTCCAGAACGATCGTTCAAAATACAAATCAAGCTTTTCTGCAGAAGTGCCAAAAGTAAGAAAAGTCGTTTACGAGTCTGTACCGTATGAGGAGATACAGCTGATCCGCGAAATTGAAGCCTATCCTTTTGTCCCTAAAAATCTGAATAAGCGAATTGAACGCTGCCAGGAAATTCTGACGCTGCAGGCAAGAGGTCTGGCTACTCGATTAGAGAAAATCCATTGTCAGAATGTAGTCATCGGAATCTCCGGAGGTCTGGATTCCACTTTGGCTCTGCTTGTATGTGTCAAAGCCTTTAAACTGGCTCATCTTGATCCTAAAGGAATTCATGCGATCACCATGCCAGGTTTCGGAACATCTGACCGTACTCACTCCAACTCATGGCAGCTGATGGAACTGCTTGGTACAGATGCAAAAGAAATCCCCATTGGAAAAGCGGTCAACCTTCACTTTGAAGATATTGGCCACAATCCAGAAATCAGAGATATCACTTATGAAAACTCTCAGGCCAGGGAAAGGACCCAGATCCTGATGGATCTGGCCAATCAGGTTAATGGACTGGTCATCGGAACCGGAGATCTTTCTGAACTCGCCTTAGGCTGGTGCACTTATAATGGCGATCATATGAGTATGTATGCCGTGAATGTCTCCGTTCCAAAAACCCTGGTTCGCTATATCGTTGAATCAGAAGCCATTCTGGCCAGAAAATTCGGCAATGAAAAACTTGCAGATGTACTCGATGACATCTGCGCTACTCCTGTATCCCCTGAACTTCTCCCACCTGATCAATCCGGAAAGATTGCTCAGAAAACGGAAGAAGTCTTAGGAAGCTATGATCTTCATGACTTTTTCCTTTATCACATGCTCAGATTCCATGAAAGTCCGTCAAAGATCTTTGAGCTGGCCTGTCTGGCCTTTCATGAAGTTCCAGAATCTCAGATTCTCAAAGCATTAAAGACATTCTATAACCGTTTCTTTGCTCAGCAATTCAAGCGAAATGTCATGCCGGATGGTGTAAAAGTCGGAAGCATCAACTTTTCTCCACGAGGTGACTGGAGAATGCCTTCTGATGCAGCCAGAACCATGTGGCTGAATGATCTTGCCGACATCGAACAAGAATTGAATTCTGAAGATTACCAGAACTAAGGTCTCATCAAATTTGATCAGGAAGAACTTTCAGTCAGAATTCGTTTTCATTTAAAATTTTTAATTTGAAATATTCTTATCTCGTCCAAACAAAAAAATCAAAATTCAAAAAAGCTTCAGAACAATACCTTTGACTGTTCTGAAGCTTTAATTTCGTATATTCGTTTAAGAGATCTTTTTTTAAGACTCGAATAAGAAATGTTTAATTTGCAAAATGATGAGAATGACTGAATTCTGTTTTGATCCGAAGCAGTAGACCCGGTTCACTATTTCCTTATTACTTACTTTTATTATTGCTTATTCTCTTCGATTTCATTGATCACTGAACTATTCTCTGTATAAACAATATTGTAAATCACTCATTTTGCCCTAAGAAAAGTTCTCTTGAAAATTTGCAATAGTTTAAGGAACCGATTTTCTATCTTAATCTTTTTTCATCAACCATGTTCCATTTTCTTCATCCTTCATATAATCCACTCAACCTGATGCGGAATATCTTCTGGATTGAGAAACTGCTTTTGGATGATTGAAAGACAAGAGAAATATTCTTCAGATCATTCATAAAACCACTCTAAGATGAAGGTATAATCAATATCTGATACTTATCTGAAGAAAATACTCGAGCATCAAACTCAAAATAATAAAGATCGAAAATCAGAAAACATGCATTCTCAGGCAAAATAAAAAGCGCCCGATCATATCGAACGCATCTATTTCATATTAATTATTGAATTGTGATGTAAATTGTTGTGGATGTTTTATCTTTCATTGCACAGATCGATTCAGGGCCTTTTCATTTCAGAAAAGAATTCATCAATCAAGCGTCCTCTTTATCACTGTGAGATTCTTCTTTTAGATACAATCCCATAGCAAACAGATTTTAGAAATCGATCTCTTCCCGGAAAAAGCGTTCCAGCATATCTCCGCTGCGGAAATGTCCATAATCGGATTGATGATAGGCATTGCCCTGGGCCGCTTCTGTCAGCCGCTCATATTCATCTTTTGAGATCAGCATAGCGTTTCCATAGGTCAGAGTCACGGAAGCTGCTTCTCCATTCATAATGACATCTTTGAGCACCTGACGAACATGCTCTGGCATATCATTTCCGTTAAGATATTTCATACAAATTCATCCTTTCCGAGCGAAAGAAAGATTTCGCTTCGTTAGCTTGTGAAAATTATATCAAATTAAAACCAGGTTGCAATTGTCAGGAACTTGGTCCTATCCAGTTTCCATCCCATTTTTAACCATATTGTTTTGATGATCCTGGTTTCTATGCGCTTTCATAGATATTCCTTTGTCGACTCTTTGTAACTTCTTTATATTTGACGGGTTGCCCGAAACGAAATTGCCTATATACCATTAAAGGCGAAGAATCTTATGGATTCTGAAACTTTCCTCTCAGGAAAGCTGCAGGACGCAAAGAACTTCGCCTTTTTTACATTGAAGTATTATTGATTCAGACTGACAGAGCACAGAGTTCTCTGATTTCATCATTCCAGGGAAGAACGCTGTCAATGATATCAGCCGGTATAACTGAACCGCGCCATTTCTGGAATCTGTTCATCACCAGTTC
>NZ_MPJW01000271.1 GCF_001945525.1 Ileibacterium valens | reverse complement strand
AGTTATAGTGTGTTTGGTAATTTTGTTTATTAAGCATGAACATATTTTACCAAAAAAGGCACCTCATCCATTACGGATCAGGTGCCTCTTTTTATTTTTGGACTGTCAGAAATTTAACAGCCCCTTTGGCTTTTAGAATCTCAATAAATTTCGGCCTTTAGTCTCTGCGGAAAAGATCACGGGTATAGACCTTGTCTTCAACATCATCAAGTACACTTTCATAGCGGTTAGCGATGATGGAATCAGACATTTTCTTGAATTTTTTCAGATCGTTGACAATACGGCTTCCAAAGAATGTTGTTCCATCTTCCAATGTTGGCTCATAAATGATGACCTGAGCTCCTTTAGCTTTGATTCGCTTCATGACCCCCTGAATGCTTGATTGTCTGAAGTTATCACTGTTGGCTTTCATGGTCAGACGATAAACACCAACCACTTTATTGGAAGAATCTTCCTTTTCGCGGGAATAAGAACTATTGGCTTCATAGGTTCCAGCCAGTTCAAGGACACGATCAGCGATGAAATCCTTGCGGGTCCGGTTGGACTGAACAATGGCACTCATCATATTCTGAGGAACGTCGCTGTAATTGGCTAACAGCTGCTTGGTATCTTTTGGAAGGCAATAGCCGCCGTAACCAAAGCTTGGGTTGTTGTAGTGAGTACCAATACGCGGATCCAGACAGACTCCATCAATAATATCTCTTGTATTCAGACCTTTGCTTTCAGCATAGGTATCGAGTTCGTTGAAATAGGATACGCGAAGAGCCAGGTAAGTATTGGCAAAAAGCTTAACTGCTTCGGCTTCTGTAAATCCCATAAACAGGGTATCAATATCTTCTTTGATAGCCCCTTCCTGAAGTAAGGAAGCAAAGAGTTCTGCTTCTTCTCTGGAGTTTTCATCACAGGAGACAATAA
Source organism: Ileibacterium valens (assembly GCF_001945525.1). Lineage (GTDB taxonomy): Bacteria > Bacillota_I > Bacilli_A > Erysipelotrichales > Erysipelotrichaceae > Ileibacterium > Ileibacterium valens. Next base: position 33,647 of record NZ_MPJW01000271.1, on the reverse strand, counting down.
TACGGGAAGGATAAAGGTTATCGTATAAAGCCTTGGATTCACGAAGGAATTCCGGGCTGAAGATCAGGCGATCCGTTCCAAATTTTTTACGGACACTTTCCGTGTAGCCTACTGGAATGGTGGACTTGATGATCATCATGGCTTCTGGATTCACTTTCATCACCAGCTCAATGACATTTTCCACTGTACTTGTGTCAAAGTAGTTTTTCTTTGAATCATAGTTGGTTGGTGCAGCGATGACGACAAAGTCAGCATTCTTATAAGCTTCTTCACCATCCAGAGTTGCAGTAAGGTCAAGTTCTTTTTCCGAAAGGTATTTTTCAATGTATTCATCCTGAATCGGTGATTTTCTCTGATTAATCAGATCGACTTTTTCCGGAATAATGTCAACAGCTGTGACATGATGGTGCTGAGCAAGCAAAGTAGCAATCGAAAGCCCCACATAGCCAGTACCTGCTACGGCAATGTTGTATTTACGGTTGACTGCTTTTGACGAAGTTTCTTCCTTTTTTTGATCAGGATTTATAAAAAGGTCTGCCGGATTAAAATCCAGAGCTGCCGAAAGAGCGACAAGCTGATCAATGCTTGGAGTGTATTCGCCTTTTTCGATCCGTGAAATCATTCCACGGTTGATCGAAGTTTTTTTGGAAAGGTCCGCTTTCGTCATCTGCATCGAGTTTCTTTTATCTTTTATTATTTTTGACAACTTTTCTAAGTTAAAAGTATTCATGATAAGTTCTCCATTGGATGATTCTGACAGAATCGTTTGTTTTCTATAATTCGCGAATGAATCTTATCATATGTTTCTGAAAAAAGCGAACCAAAGGATGAGATGATTGAGAAAGATCGTAAAAGTTTACTTTATCCAAAGCTTTTCTGCTCCTGCCGTGATTATTTGTATAGATTCTTTGCCAAACAAATAACAATTCATCATTCTTCTGCTTCAGCTTCAAGAGCGAGACCTTTACTGTCGAGAATCTGAATGGTTTTATATCCCGCTGCAATCAGCTTTTTCCTTTCAAAATCCTTAAGAATACGGGATACAGTCGTCCGATTTAAATTGACTGAACAGGCTACATCAAGATGAGTATAAGGAAGAACTCCATTTTTAATTTCCAGAGAAGGATCCGGATCTTCACTGACCTGAAGCAAAAAGTCAGCCACTCTGGCTGGTGCGCTCATAAACGAAAGCCTCAGAACCTGTCTGGATAAGTTGGCTATCGTTGCGGCCATCAGTTCAAATACGCTGCTTAGAAGATCCGGGTATTTTTGTAAAAGCGGTAACAGCTGTTCAATCGAGCACGAGATCAGTTCGGTAGGAGTGATCGCTTCGACACTGTTTAAACGGCCGTTTTTAGAAAGAAGCGTATTTTCTCCAAAAATTCGGCCTTCTCCAATCACTTCCAATGTCATTTCATGTCCAGAATCGCTGGTAAAAAAGGCCCGTACTCTTCCTTTCTTGACAAAAAATAAGCGGTTTTGATCTTCGTTTTGAAAATAGATCATCTGACTAGGATCATACTTTCGAATGCTCCCGATCTTCTCAAGAGCCGGTAATAAATTCTTCTTAAATTTTGAATATTTCATATCTGAATTGTAGCCTGGACAACATTCTTTTTAAATCACTCTTTTTATACTGTCCTCGTTGGCAGATCGATAAACATTGATACCTATCAAAGATCTGTAAATGCCAACAGGAAAATCAAAGAAGGAATTCTGAAAAACTGAAGAAGGAGGAATTTGTATGAAGAAAATGGATGTAAAGAAAACACTGATTCAATTGCTGCCGGTACTGGCTGGAAACTTTTTAATTGCGGCAGCGGTGAATGCTTTCATTATTCCAGGAAACTTTATTTCCGGAGGATCAACGGGCCTGGCTTTGGTTCTGAACCATTTTCTGAACATTCCATATCCGCTTGCGGTGACTTCAATCAGCTGGATCTGCTTTATTCTTGGACTGCTCTGCCTGGGTATCAAATTTGCCGGACGTACACTCATCTCAGCTATTGTTTATCCAATCTTTTTTAACCTGACTGCAGGGCTTGGCCAGGCTTTTGATGGAAATGAACCGATGCTTTATGCGATTCTGGCTGGTGTCTTAATGGGATGTGGTCTGGGAATGATCCTTCAGGCGGATGCGAGCTCCGGTGGGTTAGATATTCCTCCAATTATTCTTGAAAAGAAATTCGGACTTCCGGTTTCTGCCACCATGTGGGCTATGGATGTCGTTTTATTGGTTTTGCAGATTTCACAGGCCAGTATTTTAAGCATTTCATATGGCGTAATTTATATGGCATTAACCTATGTGACCATGAATCAGATTCTTTCAAGCGGGAAGCATGCCGTGGAAATGCTGGTTTATACACCAAAATCTGAAGAAGTTCTTGAATGCATTCTTCATGATCAGGATAAAGGAGCCAGTCTGATCCATGTCAAATCCGGTTATCTCAAACAGGAAGGGTATGCCGTTCATTCCATTTTCAGAAAGAAGGATCTTGCATCAATGCAGAAAGCGGTTTTTGATATTGATCCTGATGCCTTTGTGGTCATCTCCAATGTCCGCCAGGTTCGTGGAACCGGCTTTTATCCGGCAAAGTATTCTGATCTGAAAAAAGCCAATCAGAAAAAAGAAGCGGCAAAATCGGCTGCCTGAAATCTGCATTTTCAGGGATTTGAAAAAAACTCCCATACGCCAGTTCATTTTGTATGAAAGTACAGTTTGTCTGAAATAAAGCGATCCAATTGAAAATGACCTGCAATTAATCATGCGTAAACAGGAACTGGTATTAAAAAAATACGATAAGAAATTAAATACGCCAATCAGAACGTGAAAAGATCTGCTCTGATTGGCGTTTTTTTACGGTTGGTTTTCTAATTGAAAAGTTGGAAACGAGCTGAAGATCGAAAGAAAAAACGAAATATTGGAAATTGATTGTGATTTTTTGTCCGTTTCAAACGTAATGTAAGTGAAAGATCTTTCCTTGCAGTATCACGCCTGAAGAACCAGAGTTCATTCAGGTGCAAACATTAGAAATGAGTCGATGGAATGGAAGAAAAGGAATATGAGTCGGCAGTCTTAGCATATCTTGATGACATATACCGGTTAGCGTGTTCGATTACTGGCAATGAAGCCGATGCGGCAGACATTTCTCAGGTTGTATTTATACGTCTGACAAAAACAGAAAAAGAATTTGAAACATCCAGACATCTGAAGAACTGGCTTTTGAAATGTACGGCGAATGAATCGAGAAGTCTTCTGCGTTCATTCTGGCGAAAGAATGTCTTCAGTCAGGAAGACTGGATGGAACCGGAAGTCAAACCACAGGATCCGATCCTGCTCTATTTAAGAGATCTGATACAAGGATTAAGCAAAACTGACCGAGCCATACTCTTGCTTTACTACTGGCAGGATTATGACCAAAAAGAAATTGGCAGTCTTTTGAATATGAGTCCAGGGGCTGTATCGATGCGGTTGCTAAGAATTAGAAAAAAGCTGAAAACCAAACTGACAGAAGGAAAAACAAACCATGAATAAGAACGAAAATCAAATTATTCCTGATGAAATTCAGTCTATAGATTCCTGCTTTGAGGCCCTGAATACCATTCAGGTTCCATCCTCTCTGAGAAAGGAAATCCTCATGAAAAACGAATTCACAAACAAACAGAAAAAAAGAACGGGGAAGATGATCGCGGCTGGATTACTAGCTGCGGCTATCATCGTACCGGCTGCAGATGGTCTGGTTTATGCGGCTACCGGTACGGGAGTCATTCACACCATTATTATTATTCGAATCAATGGTGAAAATGAAAAGCTTGATTTACAGGAATACAAAAACGAAGATGGAACAAAGTATTATTCTGACCAGCTCAAAAATGACGATGGTTCAGAATATTCACTGACCATTGAAGATCCAGAGACTCAAAATGATCTGCAGTTGAGTATCGATGATGACAAAACGGAAATGACTCTTGAAGGAGATGGCTCAGGAAGCGTTTCCTATACGGATAATGAAGTTTCTTCAGAAGCCGAAGATAAGAAATAACAATATAAGAAATAACAAAATAGAACTAAAGGAGACTGAATGGGAATTGCGAATAATCTAAACGATTAACAATCAACCATTCAACAGTTTGATTAGCCTAATAAACCAAAAGAAAAGCGGCGTGATTCTTCATAAGAAGATTCGCGCCGTTTTAATGTCTGATTTCAATCCATAAGGCTGTAAGTCGTATTAATCCGGTTTAAAAGCCATTTTGAATAAGAAGAAAGGATCAGGCTTTTCGTTTTGAGGGAGCTGACTTTTTAGAATCTTCCTTTGTTTGGGATGGAAGATTTTTCTGTGGCTGCAGTTCACCGAGCTCACTTAAATGGAAGGAGTAAATATAGGTTCTAACCTTTTTATCCGGATAGATCTGAGCCATGGCCTGCTCATAGGTAGATAACTGGTTGATGTACTTTCTTCCTAAGGATTCCATATCAAAGGCCGAGTCGGTTTTAAAGTCAACAATATGAATCGTATCCTGATCAAAGGCGACAAAGTCCATAAAGCCATGAACATAGGCCCCGTTTTCATTGACTGAATAAGGAAGTTCAAATTGATGTTTGCCATTCATCCACTTTTTGAATTCAGCTGAATGATTCAGCTGCAAAAACTGTCTGGCATCATTTTCATCGAGATTAAATCCAGCTTTTTTCGCCTCGCCAAGGAATTCTTCTTTTAAATATGGATAGGAAAGCCTGGCGGCCAGTTCATGAAACAGGGTTCCGCGCTCCATATTGGCTGAAGAAGTAAAGCTGATCGGATTCCAGGTTCGATTGGCTTTAGCTCCGGAGGCTGTCGAAGAAGTAATCGCTTTGACTGGCTTGTTGTAAACGGCCAGCTCCTTGCGAAAATACTTCTTTGATTTGGCAACCGGTCGTTGAACAATCTGATCGACTTCATCGTATTCGAGCTTGAATTTCGGGTTGTTTCTGTTTTCATAAGCCGTATTGAGCAGCCAGCCGCTGAATCCCTTCTTATTTAACAGGGTGCGAATACTTAAAGGTTCTTCATAGTCCTCAAGCGCCTTAATGCTGTCGACAAAAATCAGTTCTTCTTCAGCCCGGGTGGCGGCGACATACAAAAGCCGCATTTTTTCCTGCTGATCTTCAAGAAAACGCCGGGTCTGAAAAGCCAGTCTGGATTTGGTCGGACTCAGAGCATGACAGTTCTCGTTGAGTGAATGAAAGGACAGGCCTAAATCACTGTCGATTAAAATTGGATCATTGCTTCCTAAATCGGAATCACGGTCATCTGAAAGAAGATAAACAATCTTGTACTGCAGACCTTTACTTGAATGAATCGTAGAAATTTTTACTACATCATCTTCACGGCCAAAGGGGATGGCTTCACCGGTCTTATTGAAATCCGATTCAAGAGATGACTGTTCTAAAAATTCATCCAGATCCATACTCGACTGCGCTTTGGAGGCTTTTTCCAGTAACAGATCCAGGTTGGTCTTATCCTGCTCCGTCGTAAAATTGTAATAGAAATCATTCCAGGCATAGAGTTTTCGTAAAATGGCAGACAGGGAAAGTTTTTTCCAGGTGCTCATTTCATCATAAAACTTCATCATTGGATGAAAGCGCAAGGCGTTATACAAAGACTGACTCTCATCCCGGTTCAGGCTTGCTTTTACGACTGTGGATTGTCTTTGCTTGCCAATCGGTGAACAAAGCACAGCCATTAAGGCGATATCATCATTTGGATTTTTCAGAATCCGCAAAGCGGACAGGATAATCTGAATGGCCTGATTGGTATAGAATCCGGATTTTAAACGGGATATGGATGGGATGGACCAGGTTTCAAGAACATCTCTGATTTCCTGATGGTTGCTGCTTGTCCGGCTTAAGATGGCGATATCCCGATAGGAATAGCCTTCTTCAATCTTTTTCTGAATGTCTTTTGCGATCCAGTCAAAACGATTTTTCTTGTGTAAGGAACGCGCTTCAACCAGGTTTGGCCCTTTTGATTTAGTTCCTTCTTCAGATTCTTCATCATCCGAATCGCTTTTGGCATATTGTGAAAACAAAAAACGAACTGGTTTCTGCACCCCTGATTTCTGAGATTCACTTCCTGTTTTTGCGGCGTCTTCATCTGAAAACTGAGGCTTGCAGCCTGGCGCATTCATCAGCGTCTTAAAGAACAGGTTGGAAAATTCGATCAACGCGTCCTTGGAACGATAATTTTCATCCATATAGATGACTTCGGAGTTGGCATCTGGATGGTCCATAAAGCCTTTCATCAGTTCGGGTCTGGCCTGACGAAAGCCATAAATGGACTGCTTGAGATCTCCGACTCGAAAGACATTGTTCTTGCGGGCAATGGAAGAGATAATCGCTTCCTGCAGATCGTTGGTATCCTGATATTCATCAACCAGGATGACCTGATACTGTTCGCGGATTTCATTTGCGATATCTTCCATCGATAAAATCTGATAGGCAAACTGTTCCATATCGGAAAAGTCGATAAATCCCATCTTTCGCTTTTCTTCCTGATAGTAATCCTTCAGAGTTCTGGCCATTTCGACAAGCGTACTCTGCAAAGGACGAATCTGCTGCTGCGCTTGTTGATAGTCTTCTTCCAGAAACAGATGCTCTGCTACAACCGCCTGCAGCGCCTTGTAGTCATCGCAAAGATTTTTAAAGGACTGTTTGGCGATGGTTGGCGTGAATTTTCCGGTTCCGGAAATATAGTTTAAAAAATCCCGTCTGAATTTTGGATAATTCAGATCATCGATATCCTTCAGGCACTGATTCATGCAGCGGGCTTTTTCTTCAAACAGTAAGGACCATTCATCCTTGCTCTGAGCTTTGGGAAAGGAGAGATTTTCGACATTTTCTCTCATCTGCTCAAAGATTTCCCTTAAAGCAAGAATCCGCAGTCTGAAATAGTCCAGAAAGCTTTTTTCCACTTTTTCATCTTCCATGCCCAGCGTACACATGGAAAGCCAGGCGTCCGGGTCCGGTTTTGATTGTGCAATTTCAAGCAGATGTAAAATAAGCAGCTGCAAGTCGTTTTCATTTTTTTTGCATGATTCCATGTAGATCTTCAGCGCGGCATAAGAAGAAGGATTCACGTTTTTAAGCAGCCGGTCATAAGCTCTCGTTCTTGCCTGCTGGGCCAGAATATCATTATCGACTTTCTGGATCATGGAATAAGGAAGGTTTAAACGATAATAAAACTGCTGAAGGATGTTCAGGCAGAATCCATGAATGGTTGAGATGGATGCCGTCTCAAGCAGTGAAAGCTGGTTTTGAATATATGAATCATTTACATCTTCCATCTGCAGGCGCTGCTTCAGACGAATGATCATTTCTCTGGCTGCATCTTCAGTAAAGGTCATCGCCAGAATATCAGAGACCGGAATGCGGTCTATGATGACCTGCTTGATCAGCCGCTCAACCAGAACGGTCGTTTTTCCGCTTCCGGCGCTGGCAGAAACGAGAATGTTTTTGCCACGTTCATCGACGATTCGTTTTTGGACTTCAGATAACTGGACTGGCATCGATCCTGTTCACCCTTTCTGTTTCATTTAAGTCCTGATCTTCGTGATCAGAGGCTTCGACTGGATGCCTATGATCTGCTTTGGCTGCTTTTTTAGCGGCGAGTTCGTTTTTTCGATCGTATTCGGCAAATGCCTGTCTGGTGGATTCCTGAGTTCTTTCCTGTGATCCATTTCGGCAGATGCTTTTAAAAGCGCAGAATTTACAGGCATTGGCTTTATGCAGCGGAAGAACACAGCCATGGGAAAGGCTCTTGATGAAATCATCGGCCGCGCTTCTGGCCTGTTCCACCGTTTTTTCATAGGAAGGCGTCTTTTTGCGAATGACTTCTCCTTCAAAGGTATCCGTTTCAGGCATATTCTGACCTTTGATGGCATCTTTTAAAAACTGAGTAATAAATTCCTGATCGAGCTGTTCATGAGTAAACTCATTGGCACAAACCGGTTTTTTACCCCGTCCCATCGAGATGCTGAAGGCTTTATTCTGGACGGGTTTTTGTGAAAGGCTCACATCGAGGGCAGCCATTGCTTCATGAAAAGCAGAGCGGTCATTCTGATCCGAATCAGGAGTGATTTCACAGCTGCCTGATGTTTCTCCATTTTCCGGGTTGACTAACAAAAATGGAGTTCGGTTTTTTGAACTGCGGTTGACAAAGCCCTCAATATCCATTTGCATTCCATCCTTGTTTTCAGAAATTTTTATTTTCGCCTGATCGGGGATGAGACTGGCGTTGAGTTTTTTGGTGATGGGTCTTAAAATCCGAACCATTTCTAAAATTTTCTGAACATATTCCAGTTCAAGAATTTCCAGGGCTTCGGTTTTATCCTTAAAGACTTTACGGGCAAATTCAAACTGTCTTGAAACCAGAAACCGAACCTCTTCTTTTGATAAAGCCCAGACGGGTCTTTGATACCAGAGATTGGAGGATTCGATGACATCCTTTAAAATTTCAGCTTTGACTTCCAGACGCTCTTCAAGAACATAAGGCTTTTTGAGTTTGAGTCCGTACTGAAGCATGTGCTTCAATGGACACATATCATAGGCGTTGAGTGAAGAAAGAGAGGCATTAAAAGTCTTCTCCGGAAAAAAGAGCTGCGAGCTGATTTCTTCAGATAAGGAAAAGTCCGGTTTGATGTACCAGGAAGAATCTTTCCAGTGCTGAAATTTAGGATGAGCATTCATCCAGGTAAACATCTCATAACTCGTATCGCTGCTTTTTCCCTCATAATCGGCCTGAGGAACCATCACATATAGTTCTTTGGGGATTTCCAGGGAATGAAACAGAGCATTTCGCTGCAATGACAGGCGATCTGAAAGAGAAGGATATCCTTTTTTGATCTTCTGCATGTAAGCTTCATCGAAAATTCCGCCATTCATTGAGAAGGCAGGAAAATGAGCCGCATCTGCACCCGTATAGAAGACGGTTTTATGTAATGGAGAAATCTCTTTTTTGCTTCCAGCCAGAACTCCTGTGCATTCTGAGAGCGCTGAGTTTGGATACAATGAATCCAGATGACGGATGAGCAGCGGCAAATCCAGTTCAGAATGAATTTCACTTCGAACATCGCCATACAGCCGGCTGATTCCATCAAAAATGCGGATGTCATCTTCAGAGGGAGAGGGATTGGCTTTCTGAATCAAGTCACCAATATCCAGCATGGTGGCATCGTTGGCTTTCCAGGTTTTCATTTTTTCAAAGATGGGCAGCCAGGGCTGCATCTGAAGTTCCATCGACCGCATGTTTTCAAATTCGAATTCACTGATCAGCGGGTTGGGCGTATACTCGAGATGTTCAAGATCTGAACCTTCCGGGAAGAGATCCATATAGTTTCTTAACTGAGTACTCGTTTGCGGATAAAGTTCCTTAAGCAGATTCATCAAATTTTCTCTGGACTTGTCAGCAACAAATAAAAGAGCGGCTTTCCATTGGGATAGAACAGGTGAAATACTTGGTTCACTCATTAAGGTCAATGGGATTTTTCTGGCTTCAAAGACCTGAGAAAGCACACTTGCATCTTCTGGCCGGCTTAAAACAATAAAAATATCTTCCGCACTCATGTTTTCAGTAATGATCGTATCGGCAATGATTTCCATCTGAGTGCGCGGATTGCTCGTTGACCAGTAGTACCGGTTGATGGGTAGAAGGCTCTCTGAAAGTGGATCCTTATCTGGATTGGTTTTTAAATCTTTTGACGGATTTGCTGCATCCATGGAGAATCCGGAAATTTCGTCGATGGATTTTAAGACTCTGGCGCCTCCTTTTTTTAAGCGCTCTAAAATCTTCATCTCTTCAATGGAATAATTTTTATCGAGAATCCATAGACCGGACAGATCGAGCCTTTCAAAATCGGTTGAAACATAAGCCTGCTCGATTCTTGGGATGTCCTTCAATAATGAAATGACTTCAAGAAGATCCTTATCCCGTTTTGTATTCTGGGGAAGGTCTTCTATCGAAAGTTCATACAGGAAAAATTTGGACATAAAGTCAAGACAGTCTCTTAAAAAGTCGTAGTCTTCACGCGATTCAAAAAAGGAATTCGCCGCAGATAATGAAGATAATTGCTTCCTGTATTGATATAAGAGCGAAAGATTATTCTGAATTGGAAATTCAACCTGCTCGCGAAGCCAGGAATCCAGACTTAACAGGCGAATGTTGGTCGTGTTTCCGAGCATTTCATACATCTTTGCGTATAGAGGAAGATGCAGAGTACCCGGAGCAAGAATAGTAATTGGTTTCATAGGCATACCTCGCAGTATTCATCGTAAACGATTAATTGTCATTATTTATGTTTGATCTATAAAAAATCTGAACTGAAGCCAGATAAAATTATTTGATAAGTCAGAATGAATAATCAGTCATATCATAGATCAAAGAAATCTTTTCAAAGAAATACGATAGAAATCCTATATAGAAGTTATAAAACAGTATCCTTTTTAGAATAAATGGAAGAGTTGCGAAAGTAAAATCACAAATCAAGCGATAGCAGAAGCAGCAGGAGAATAAAACAGGCAAAAAAGAAAGGTTTCGTCTGTGACAATGATCAGACGAAACCTGATAAACGTGATGGCATAGGAAACAATAAAAAATACAGGATGAAATATAGGTGGAATGGAATGGCTCAGTCGTGATAAATTCCCGCTTCCCAGTCATTTAGGAAAGGATCAAACAGTTCTGAATGACTTAAATCTGTTTCAAAGCGCAGCTGATCGATCTGTCTGATCAAATCGGTATGTTTGTTTTCTTCAAATGGAGTTTCAAGAAAAACATCAACCAGATCCTCGATCACTCCAGGACCGATAACCCGGCCCCCAAAAGCCAGAACATTGGCATCCAGATTCTTTCTGGCATATTGAACCAGGACTGGATCACTGGCCAGAACGCAGCGAATACCATTGACCTTATTAGCCGCATTGGAGATACCTACTCCGGTTCCGCAAAGAACGATTGCCCGGTCTGCTTTGTTTTCAGTGACTAAATGAGCAGCTTTGCGGCCATAGATCGGATAGTGAGTTCGTTCTTTATCGTATGTTCCTGCATCGAGTACCTGATGGCCTTTTGATTCCAGAAGCTTTTTTAAATCGTCCTTGATTTCAGTGACAATGTGATCACACCCGACTGCAATGATCATAAACTGACCTCGCTGTTTTCTTCTGGTGTTAATGCATTGAGCATATTGATGCGGATCTGATGTCTGCCTCCAGAATATTTTCCGAGTAAAAACCGTTTGATGATCGAGAAGGCGACATCTTCTCCGACCAGTTTCGATCCTAAAGTGATCAGATTGGCATTGTTGTGATCGCGGGTCATTTTTGCGCTGTGTTCATCGCTGGCCAGTGCGCAGATAATTTTTGGAAATTTACTGCTCACTATAAAAGGCAGAACGCCATAGGAATCGACAAAGACTCCGCGATGAACCTGTGGATTCTTTCGTATTTTTTCAGCCATCAGACAGGACAGGGAAAACAGACTCATTTCTTCTGAATCCTGATCCTTAAAATCCTGATCTCTGCCAGGGGGAACATCCGCTTCGAGAATTTCAAAATCTTCATCCTGAAGCTTGATTTGACAGTCGTTTTGAAGCCGTCCAATCAGCAGATCAAGCAGATTACGGCTTTTTGAATCACTTGCAAGATAAATCATCAGCTTTTCAAATTTCCTTTCTTTCTTAACTTTCTTTGTAAATTTCCTTTTTCTTCAGGTCCTTGTTTCAGGTCAGCGATTTTCTTTTATGAATTTCCTGATTTTTGGAAGGTTCAAAACGAGCTGGCTGAAATTCCTGCTTTAGAAGCTCTGTGAAAGAAGCTTGTTGACATCGTATGGATACCATCCTTCTCCATTATCCAGATAAAGGCAGTACTGTGGAAGATATCCTTCATCGAGTGGTCCATAATGCATCCAGCTTTCATAATATTCCTCGGCGATTTTGGCGATACTTGAAAGCAGTTCAGGAAAATAGTAGCGATGCTTGTAGTGTGTTCCCCAGGCAGCCCAGATTTTATGATCTGGATATTGAGCAAAGACTTCGCGGATCACTTTTTCATTTTCTTTAACCCAATTGGGATTTGTCATCTCATCCAGTTCATCAAGATGAGTTGCACGCTGCGGATACAGACAAAGGATAATCCAGGAATCGTATCCATAGTCTTTGGCAATGTGCTCTACTGTTCCTACAGTCGGACTTTTTACATCCGGAGCACCGACAGAAGGATTAATGCTCATAACGATCAGAGGATTGTTTCCTCTTGTTCCAAGAACAAAGCGCGCCTTATTGTCTGGTGAATTTTGATAGATCATTCCATCATTTTCTGGATGAAACAGTTGATTTGAATTTGTGGTTTCCATTTTGTGACCTCCATATGATTTATGCATTGGCGAAATATTCATGGATGAATACAGACGCCTGTTTACCTGTATTATCTGCTCTTTGAGAAGCTAATGTTTCGATTTTGAACTTTACTCTGAAATTTGAAAGCAGGATGCCGCAGTATAGAACGCCGAATAGAACGAGAAGGCATAACTGCAGCCTGCATTATCGGTACTTTTTGCATTCAGAACACGTTTTTTACTAACTTACAGGACAAGCAAATTTCATATCTGATTTCAAACTGTATGGTTATAAATATTGAAAATAATGAATAGTCATAAGGAAAGAATTGTGACGAATTTCGAAAAGGTTGATCGAACATTATTTACTTTGAGGTACGATTCTGACACCATAATCCCTAGAGAAATGAATTAAGGAGGAATTAAATTTCCATGAAAAAACGTTATTTCACTGCTGCTTTATGTGCTGCCTTGCTTTTGGCATCTGGATGCAGTTCATCAAAAAAGGTATCTACTACCTGCTCAACTGATATTCTCGGAATGAAAATGTCGGTTGAAATCAGCGCACCATCTGAAAATGATAAAGTCGATGCAATGGCAGTCAAAGTAGATATTCCTTTATCCTATCTGGAAACATCGGGTGTGGATACTTCTGACAAAGGGGCCATTGAAGAATTTGTAACTCAGACTTTTGGCGGCGAAATCGATGAATCTCAGGCTGAAATGAATGTTGAAGTCGGAGATAAAAACGTTCTTGTCTCTTTAACCGCAACGCCTGAAACACTTGGCATCACAGACGAATCAGCGCCAACCTATAAAGAAGTGATCGATCAGATCAAGGATCAGGACGTATTTGCCTGCGAATAAGCGCCAAAAATTACATCATTATTGATCAATTTCGGGGATATCCATTCTGTATTGGAGAGGATATCCTTTTTCGTTTACTGATATTTCGATGAACTGTTCAGTAAGAGTCCTTTGAATAAGGTAGAAAAAAATATCTGTACCTGATAAATTACAGACATGAAATCTAGTACAAAAAATCGAGTGATCGGGATCATATTGATTCTGGCCATGAGTACCGGTCTGATTGTTTCGGGACTTTCGATGTTCATGAAGCCGGCTCAGTCACAAAATACATCAAACCAGACAAATCAGAGCACTTCAGCTGATTTAAAAAATGAAACAGAGGAAAACAACGAATCTTCCCCATCCATCAAGGAGGCCAGAGCGGCCGTGACTGGTTATTTTTCCAGCCTGAAGGATGGAAATGTTGCAAAAGCATACACCTATTGCGAAGAAGAAATGCCGGATCTTTTTGCACTGAAGGAAAAACAGAAAGAATTTGATGAATCCATTAAAAATGAACCCAAAGAGATTCAGGACATCATGAAGGATTACTACTCGGCAAGCGCGGCTCAGTATGTTCGAGAATACGCAATTGAAGACAGCGTCGCCGATCATGACGATGCGGCATTTCTGGTTCGTATTCAGACGGCAGATTTTTCAAAGCTTCAGCCGCGCGATGAGACCAGATACAATGAAGCCATTCAGGAATACGTATCCAGTCATCTTGAAGAACTGAATAATATGGTCAATGAAAAGTCGCAGGAAGAAGCGGATAATTTTCTGCGGGCGATGAAAATGAAAGATTACTATGCCGATGTCAAGGAAGACTTAAAGGCGCTGCCTCAGACTGATCTGCAGATTCAGGTGCTCTCAAAAAAGCAGGCGGATGGAACCTATAAAATTTCATTGATGGAATCGGCCGAATAAGGTTTAAATTGAAGATCTTTTTCAGGTATCCACTCTGAGATGATGCAAAAAGGTTGTATACGATCAGAACAGCCCTCAAAAAGATTCTGGATTCAAAAGATAAAAGGGCTGAAGCAGAAGAAAGTAAACTGAAGAGCAAATCCTAAGAAAAATCAGGATTTGCTCTTTTCTGTGTTTTTATGATTGAGTGTTCAAGCTTGAGCCATCTCTGGTTTTAATCCTCACAGGCTTTAATGGAAAAAAATGAGTCGATGAGCATAAAGTTCGAAAAGCACTTTTCGTGAATTAAGATTGGAATGAAGAAAAAAGCTCAATACAATGATAGAAGAGTGCTTTTTAGTTTTGGGAGGAGATTACATGCTAAAGAAATTGCAGGAAAAATACTGGTTAAAAAATTTGATAATGATCCTTGTCGGCAACCTGCTGGTCGCTTTTTCTGTCAGTTTCTTTATTCTTCCTGGAAATATTCTTTCAGGTGGAACCGCTACAGTGGCTATGGTCCTGGGTCACTTTCTGCCCATCTCTCAGGTGAATCTGATTAATATTCTGACCATCTCCTTATTTATTTTAGGATGGGCAGTTTTAGGGAATCGGTTTGCCCTTCGATCTTTGATCTCATCGCTTTGTTATCCGATTTTCATTTCCCTTTTTTCTACCCTTGATACAACGGCTTTTTCTCATGTGGATCCTTTGCTTTCGGCTTTGTATGCGGGACTTATCATGGGTTTTGGTTTGGGTCTGGTCTTTCGGGTTGGAGGAAGTACAGGCGGAATGGACGTTCCGGCTTTGATTTTGCATCGATTAAGTCATGTCCGATTGAATACCTGCGTAATGGTCGTTGATTCGCTGACGATTCTTGCCGGATTATATGTGTATGGGCTGAATTCGTTTTTAACGGGTCTTCTTTCCATTTTCGCGATGAGTTATGCGATCAACTGGACCTCGACCGCTGGAAGCAACGCAGCTAAAAATGTCATGATTATTTCCGATCACTGGAAAGAGATCCGCGATTTTCTGCTTACGCAGATTTCGCGCGGGGTTACGATTTTACCGGCTACCGGAGCCTGGACCAATCAGGAACGTCCGGTTTTAATGTGCGTGATGCCTTCAAGACGATACTCTCAGGTCGAAGATGCCATTAATGAAATTGATTCTCAGGCTTTTATTGTGGTGACAGACGTGCATGAAGTCAGGGGCCGCGGCTTTACGGTACCGGATATTGATGAAGAAGTCTGAAAAGGTCTGAATTCAAACATAGGATTCACAGGATCAGGAAAAGACGTGGATCGTTAATGAACTATTGAATATATAAGATTTTCTAAAAACAGAATAAGAATTCATTTAATTAAATGAAATACTGAAGGAAGTGGAATTTGATGAAAAAAATCAAAGAGATGATTGTTGTTGAAGGAAAGAACGATACGTCCAAGCTCAAGACGTTCTTTGATTGCGATACGATTGAAACCGGAGGCGATCACGTCTCCAAAGAGGTGCTCGATCGAATCGAAGCCGCAGCCAATAGACGGGGAATCATTGTCTTTACGGACCCAGATACAGCGGGAGAACATATACGAAGGCTGATCAAGGAAAGAATTCCGGAGGCCAAACACGCTTTTATTGCCAAATCGAAGGCAAAAACAGATAAAAAAGTCGGTGTTGAACATGCAGGAAAGGAAGATCTTGAGAAGGCTCTGAAATCCTGCGTAACCTTCATGGAAGGCAATTTTACTCTGTCCAGAGAGGACTTTCTTGATTTAGGGCTGACTGGAGATGCCTTACGCAGACAGAAAGTGACCGAAGCGTTTCATCTTGGAAAATGCAACGCGAAGACCGCATTTAAACGATTGAATGAAGCGGGAATTACCCGCGAACAGATAGAAGAGGTGCTTGAATGATCGAACAGCCCATCGCGACAAAAAAACGAACGCGTGAAATACAGGAAAAATACCAGGCGCAGACCAAAAAGAGTTTTGGACAGAACTTTATTGTAGAACCAGGTGTCGTCGATAAAATTGCAAAGGCAGCCTGCGGTAATGAAGGTGCATCTGTCATTGAAATCGGCCCGGGTATAGGGGCCCTTACCCAGTATCTTTGCGAGTACGCTCCCGAAGTGGTGGCTTATGAAATCGACCCCCGCTTTCCACCGATACTTGAAAAGGAAATAGACAGCGATCATCTTAAAGTCATTCTGCAGGACTTTCTGGAAACGGATGTGGATAAGGTATTGGAAGATTTTGAAAAGCAGAATAAGAAGGTTCGCTTTGCCGGAAATCTGCCGTACTATATCACAACTCCAATCCTCTTTAAACTTTTTGAAGCCACTCATCCGGTAGATGCCATTACCGTCATGATGCAAAAAGAAGTGGCAGATCGTTTCACGGCCAGGCCATCAAGCAAGGAATACAATGCCTTATCGGTCATAACTCAATACCGGACGGATATCAAAAAGATTATGGATGTTAACCGCAATGTCTTCTGGCCAAGTCCCAATGTTGGAAGCAGCGTACTGCAGTTTACCTTTAAAAATGACCATCCAATTCCAGTCGAACAGGAAAAGGAATTCTTTGAGCTGGTAAAAGCCTGTTTTACGCAGCGCCGTAAAACCATCTATAACAATTTGCAGGAATATATGAAAGATAAAGAAGCAGCTTCTGCAATTCTCGAAAAAGCAGGGATCCCATTAAATGCAAGAGCCCAGCAGCTCGAGCTTTCCGATTTTATCAGGCTGTTTGAGGTGATGAAGGATGAAGATTAAAATCCCTGCCAAAGTGAATCTGGCTCTGGATGTCCTGAATCGACTGGAAAATGGCTATCATGAACTCGATATGATCATGGCTCCGGTCAATGTATTTGATGAGATGGAAATCCAGGCAATTTCGCCTTCAAAAAATCCTGTTCAGGATGAAATCAGCTGCTTAAATGAACAGCTGCCAGAGAACAATACACTTTCCAAAGCGCTGGAGCTGCTCAGGGAAACTTACCCCATCCGCCATTTCTACAAAATTTCGCTGCATAAAGGAATTCCTTCGCAGGCGGGAATGGGTGGAGGAAGTGCTGATGCGGCTGCTTTAATCAAGGCGATCAGCCGTCTTGAAGGGCTCAATCTGAGTATGGATCAGATGCAGAAAATCGGTGCGAAAGTAGGAGCGGATGTTCCTTATTGCCTTTTATCCGGTTATGCCAGGGTCAAGGGATTTGGTGAAAAAACTGAACCGATCTTTACGGACTGGCAGATTCCAGTTCTTCTGATACAGCCTGATGAAGGTATCTCGACTCCGGAATGTTTCAGAGTCTTTGATGAACTGGAAAAACCGGTTCATTATGATGTCGATATCATTGAAGATGCTCTGATTAAAAAAGATCCTGCTTTGTTGTATTCGACGATGGCTAACGCTTTGGAAGAGCCAGCTTTTGAGCAGCTGCCCATCCTGCAGGAAATTAAGGAAGAAATGAATGATGAAGGCATTGTCCGGGTGATGATGACTGGAAGCGGCAGTGTCATGATGGGCTTTTCAGTTGATGAAGAAGTTTTGGAACAGGCTGAAAAAAAGCTCAAAGACCGCTATCCATTTGTAAAAAGAGCGATCATCGGTCTGATGGAAGAATAGTTTGCTGCTTTGACAGTTGATCTGATTTTAAAAAGTCATACCGAATCATAAATCATCATAAATCATCATAAATCAACTTTGAAAGGAAGGATGAATCATGAATGTTTCCATCTTGCAGATGGCGGCGTTTTTTCTGTTTTTTGGCGTCAGCTTTTATGCGTTTTCCTGTGTTAAATTCGAGAAATTCTGCAAGACCAATAATGTGCAGCAGATCTATATCCTTCTTTTTATCCTGTCTTTAGTCAGTGCCTATTTGTGTACACAGGCATTTTTGATGCTCACAGTCTATAACGGACTAGGACGGTAGAAGGGCATGGGACTGATCCGCAAAAATTACATCCTCGATCCGGGAAGCTATACATTCAGGCTCTATAATCCTGATACTGGAGAAATTACTTCCATTCGAACCTGCCAATGTCAGGTCAATGGAAACACGCTGGTCGGCAGCCAGGCTATCGAGGCTTCATTTACTTCTGAAGCATCCATGATGAGAGTTCCATATTCACAGGGTAAAGCCTATATGGACATCAGTATTCTGTTTCGGGAACTGTTAAAAAAGGCCAGGATAGATGTTCAGAACACAAGAGCCAATCTGTTAGTGATTCTTCCGCTGGATTGTACGGAAGAAGACAGGGAAGTCTTCTCAAGACTGGCGGCTCAGAGTGGATTTCGCAAGATCTCATTTGTAAAGACCATGGAACTGATGTCAAAAGAGCTTTCACTTAACATTCATGCAGGTCATTCCTGTACGGAAATTGCAGTGATGCATGGTCGAAAACCAATCCTGTATAAGAAAATCATCTACGGAGCTGCTCAGATGGATGAAGCGATTATGGATTATATCGCCAACAAATACAGAGCTCTTCTCTATGCCGAAGATGCCAGCGCCTTACGATTGGCCGCTTCAAAGGCTTTCAGTCAGGGAAGAAATCCCGGACTTTCTTTTACAGCGCTTGATCAATCCGGACAGTATGTTCGAATATCTCTGGACGCCTATGATTTGTGGCCGGCGATGAGATCAGTCATTGATCAGATTATTTTATGGATCAAAACATTGATTGCCCAGAACGGACCAGATTTGATGGACCGTGTACTGCGTCATCCGGTTTACCTGTCAGGCGGATTGAGCGAATGCTTTGGATTATCGCAGATGATTTCTGAACAGCTCAATGTTCCTGTAAAAATTGTCTCAGGCAATGAAAATGCGCTGATCGAAGCCGTAAATAAAAAAAGATTTTTATAAATAGTACTAAAGCCTATTTCGAAAAAACGAGATAGGCTTTTTGGAGTGGCTTATTCGAGAAATTCGTTAAGTCAACAAATTATGAAGATTAACAATTAAGAAAAAGCATCAAAAGGTGTGGATTGAGTTTTCTCTTCTACAATGAAAAAAACAATAGAACAAACGATGATCAGGACATCCAGTAAAAACGAAATGTCATATCAGATCTATCGATAAAGAAGAGGAACTGCAAAATGAATAATTCTGTTCTTGAAACAACCATATTTGTGATCTTTGGCTATCTTTCTGGCAGCGTCCTTTATATTGATGTGGCTCAGAAACTATTTCATAAAGGAAATCTGAGTGCAGCAAGTGAAGATCATAATCCAGGAACTTTTAATGCCTTTAAACAAGGCGGCTTTCAGGCAGGAATGCTTACCTTAACGGGAGACATATTAAAAGGAGTCATCCCAGTCAGTTTATATCTGCACCTGTGCCCGGAAACTGCAATGAATGGATTGGGATTTTCGCTTGTGCTTGCAGCACCGGTTTTTGGTCACATCTATTCCTGCTTTCATCACTTTCATGGGGGAAAAGGAATAGCGGTGACTTTTGGAGTGCTTTTAGGTCTGGTTCCGGATTGGAAACCAGTTTTGATCCTGGCTTTTTTATTCCTGTTTTTCTCATTGATCATAAAAATAAATCCAGACTCGATCAAAACTGCTCTGGTTTTTCTGCTGCTTCCAATCTGTTCTTTTCTGTTTCAGGTATGGCTGGCTGTGATTTTTGGTGAAGCTTTGATTGTATTTGGCGTACTTGCCCGTTTATATACCGAAAATCTTCAGGTGGCATCCATTGAAATCAGACCATTCTGGATGAAGGCCGAAAAGCAGTTTGAAGAATGATTGAAACTGCAGCAGAAAAGAAACAAAACTAAAAATCAGATTCCCGCTTTGAATTCTTGCGATTCAAGATAAGGATCCATAAACTTCTTTCAAGATGAAACAAAATAACCAGAACAAAAACACTTCCCTGCAGAATCAATCCATGGATGAACCTGAAAAATCCATTCTGGTCGGAGTCAGCGGCGGCCCAGACTCCATGGCTTTGCTCGATCTTCTAATCAAAGAAAAAAGAAAAGCAGATAAAGCTGAAAATATCAAAAATTTCAATGATCAGAAACAGGCCTGTACAGATCAGAAATGGCCTGATCTTTCGCTTTTAGATTTAAAACTTTTAAAGAGCGCAAAGATTGTTGTCTGCCATGTCAATTATCAACATCGGGATACGGCAGACCGTGATGAAAAGATCGTAGAAGAATTCTGTAACAAACACCATCTTCAATTTGAACTCTTAAAGGCAGACAGCAAAAAAGTCACTGGAAATTTTCAGGCCTGGGCCAGGGATCTTCGCTATGACTTCTTTGAAGCGTGTGCCAGAAAACATCAGGCAAAGCATCTTTTGATTGCTCATCAGCAGGATGATCACATTGAAACCTATCTGATGCAAAAACAAAGAAAGAGTATCCCATCGCACTATGGGCTGCCTTTTTATTCAAATAGAAAGTCTCTGACGCTGATCAGACCCCTTCTTTTGTGGACGAAACAGGAACTTGAAGATTACTGCATTGATCATCAGATTCCCTATGGAATTGATGAAAGCAATTTATCGGATGATTATTTACGCAATCGAATCCGACACCAGAAAATTGAAAAGCTGTCTTTGAATCAAAGACAGCAGCTTCTATATCAGATTAAAATTGAAAATAAAAACCTGGACGATCTGCATAAGAGAATTACCCGGATTATCGAAGAAAAATCACTCTTCAATAAGGAAAATGAAGAGATTCAATGGCTTGTTCTGGATCGAATGATTTCAGATTTTTGCGCTGTTCATCTCTCAAAAAAGTCGCTTCAGGAAGCGTTGCGTCAGCTTGCAAGTCATGGCTCCTTTGAAATCCGGCTTCCAGATCGAATCATTCAGAAAACTTTGGATCATCAAAACAGTCTGAATGAAGATTCATGGATAACAAAGATGGATAAAAATGAAGATTGGTCTGAATCCGGTTTAGATGCAAAACAGAACCAAACTGTTCCTGTTCGAATTCAAAGGATACTGACTGGACGAAACACCAGGCAAAATCAACAATTAAAGACTCAAAAACATTGTAAGGAAGATCCATTGATCGTCCTTAAATTAAAAGAGAATGTTATTGATCATAACAAAAACAGTGATCATTTATTCGAAATCAATAGAAACAGAAGAAACACAGATCAGTCTGCAGGCAGCAAGATCAGACCATTGATTCAGAATATGCCAATTGTCATCCATTCTCAAAAGGAACTTGAAGATCTTGTCAGCAGCCAGAAGGAATTCGTTATTTCAGATCAATGGAAAATCCGTTTTCAAAAGCCTGAAAACAGAATGGAATCATTTTTTGTAAAGGATCCTGACTTTCCAATAACCATCGAAGGAATGAAGAATGGAGATCGAATCGATCTGAGATATGGAAGAAAAAAGATCGCTCGAATCTTCGTCGATAAAAAAATTCCCAAAGAGAGCAGAGCAGATTTCCCAATTCTGAAGAATAAGGAACAAAAAGTTATTTTTATGCCGCAAACCGGAGCGGATATTAAACATTTTAAAGAAAACTGTCCATACGGTATGGTATTATTTTCTCTGACTAATTCAGAACAGAATAAGGTCTCTCGAACGAAAAGTGAGGATTCAGACAATGAGTGATACACCCATCAGCAACGATATTAAAGAAATTATTATCAGTGAAAAAAACATTGAGCAGCGCTGCAGAGAACTGGCCGCTCAGATTGAAGCTGATTATGAAAACGATGGAATTACCCCGCTTGTCGTCGGATTGCTGAAGGGAAGTGTGCCTTTCATGTCCGAACTGATTAAGTATTTTCATCATGCCATTGAAATTGACTTTATTTCCGTCAGCTCCTATGAGGGAACGGAATCATCCGGTGATGTCAAGATCGACAAGGACCTTGACCTTTCAAGCCGCAATAAAAACGTCCTGATTGTCGAAGACATCGTCGATACAGGCCGCACCTTAAAAGCAGTAAAACAGCTCTTTTATAACAAGGGAGCCAATGAGGTACGCATCGTTTCTTTGCTTGATAAACCAGACCGCCGTAAAGTTGATATCGAGGCGGACTATGTTGGATTTAAGGTTCCTGATGCTTTTGTCGTTGGATATGGTCTTGACTATAACCAGAAGTATCGAAACCTGCCTTACATCGGAATCCTCAAAGAAGAAATCTACGAGTAAAAACGAATAAAAGCGAAAAAAAGCAGAATATCTTAAGAAGGGATGTTCTGTCTTTTGTTCGTTCACAGCACCTGAAATCTGAATTTTCAGATTTTGACAGCGAAAAAATCTCATAAGAAAGGGGGATTTGCATTGAAGAAATGGCTCAATTACCTCCCGACGATTTTTATTATCACAATCGTATTCTCCCTGTTCATGTATTCAACACAGGGCTCGGTCAACCATATGAACTACACTCAGTTTCAGCAGGCGGCCCAGGATGCAACATTCAAGAATGCGACCATTGATATTCAGGATACAGTCCTGAAAGTCGAAGGAACTTATACCAAAGATGGCAAGCCGACAAGCTTTAATGTCATTATTCCAAACACTGAAGAAAACCTCGAATGGGTCAGCGATCAGGTTCGTGAAGATGGTGGTACCGTTACGATTACCGATCCGGATTCCGGTGCCTTATGGGCTACAATTCTGGGTCAGCTTTTACCCCTTGGCTTAATTGCCGTTTTCTTCTACTTTATGTTTGCTCACATGGGCGGAGGCGGCAATAACAAGGCTTTTGAATTTGCTAAATCTAAGGCTCGTGTGGAAACGAACGTAAAAACCCGTTTTAAGGACGTTGCTGGATGTGACGAAGAAAAAGAAGAAGTCAAGGAAATCATCGACTATCTGCGCTCTCCTCAGAAATTTACTGACATGGGCGCTCATATTCCCAAGGGAATCCTGATGGTCGGCCCTCCTGGAACTGGTAAAACACTGCTTGCCAAGGCGGTAGCCGGAGAAGCCAATGTTCCATTCTTCTCCATTTCTGGTTCTGACTTTGTCGAAATGTTTGTTGGTACAGGTGCTAGCCGGGTTCGTGACATGTTCAAGACCGCGGCCAAAAACGCTCCCTGTATCGTCTTCATCGATGAAATCGATGCGGTCGGAAGACAGCGCGGAGCCGGTATGGGCGGTGGAAACGATGAACGCGAACAGACGCTTAACCAGCTGCTAGTGGAAATGGATGGTATGACCGATAACAATGGAATTGTTATTGTGGCAGCTACCAACCGGCCAGACGTTTTAGACCCGGCTTTGATGCGTTCAGGCCGTTTTGACCGACGTGTTACTGTCAATCTTCCAGACGTAAAAGGAAGAAAAGAAATTCTGCAGGTTCATGCCCGTAATAAACATTTGGCTCCTTCCATTTCCCTGGAAGGTCTCGCTAGAAGAACTCCTGGCTTTTCCGGAGCCGATCTGGCCAACGTTTTAAATGAAGGTGCGATTCTTGCGGTAAGAAACAAGGAAAAAGTCATCACTCAGGATGATCTCGATGAAGCCATTGACCGCGTCATGATGGGGCCGGCGAAAAAGTCGAAAAAGTATACGGATAAAGACAAGTGGCTGGTTTCATATCATGAAGCTGGACATGCCGTTATTGGCTTAAAACTTGATGATGCCGACATCGTTCAGAAAGTGACGATCATTCCACGTGGAGATGCCGGCGGATACAATCTGATGATGCCAAAAGAAGAAAAATACTTTAACCGCAAATCCGAGCTGATCGCTCAGATTACCGGACTGCTTGGCGGCCGTACCGCTGAAGAACTCGTCTTTGGCGAAATTTCTGCGGGTGCGGTTAACGATATTGAAAAATTGACCAGCATTGCTAAAAACATGGTTCGTGTTTACGGTATGTCTTCTTTAGGACCAATTCAGTATGCCGATCCACAGGGGAATGTATTCCTTGGCAGGGATTACACCAAGGGAAGCGACTACTCTGCAGGTGTCGCTACAGAAATTGATCGTGAAGTTCGCTCAATCATTGATGATTGTCATACCATGGCCCGCAAGATCCTGACAGAAAACAGAAATCTGCTCGATCTGATTGCCCATTCCCTGTATGAACATGAAACATTGACTAATGAAGAGATTACGAATCTGATGAATTATGGTCAGCTGACGGATCCAAATGCACCAGCTCTTCCGGAACCAAAAAAGGATGAGCCGCAGAAAACGCAGCTCGATTTGAGTAAGGACGAACCGGATGGTCAGAATAAGTCATCAGATTCTTCTGAAAAACCTTCATTACCAGATGTTCCTGCTCCAGAAATGGATCGCAAGTCCCTCGATGATGCGATGAATGAACTATCACGTCGTGATTAACGATCCGGAAATTGAAAAGAAGACCCGAAAATTGGTTTGTAAATGTCAATGAGACAGAACAAATACGGTATTTAATGCCGTTGCCAATGAACCCGCATCTTTTCACTACTCCTGTACGGCCGCGTTATCTCAGATCGTGCAGGAAATGATCATGATGTGATCGATGTCAAAAGGATAAAAACTCTCTTTGATCAGATTCCGACTCAAAAAGCATGGAGGATTCAAAACCTCTGATGAGGCAGTCAATAAACGCATGAATAATCAAAAAAGTTTTTTAACGCAGTTCATAAACTGAATATGTTCTGCGTTTTTTTTGTTGATTTTGAAGCGGATTATTACAAAGATGGACCGATTAAAAATGGATGCTTTCATAAATGGATTAATAATTCTACCATTGAAAGGTATGGTTAAGTCTATTTATGAAACAAAGAGGCTGATTATCCGGCCCTGGAGAAAAAGAGATGCCATCTGGCTGAAAAAATGGGGACAGGATCCAGATGTCGCTTTGCCTACTGGCTGGAAACCAGTGGTTTCTTTGTTTTTAGCACTTGAAATGATTGCCACAGGGTATAGAAAGCCCTGGGCTTTTGCGATTGAGGAAAAAGAAAGTTCTAAAGTGATTGGTTCAGTCTCCCTGATGCCAGAATCGATGGGGCATTTCAAACTGAAAAAGGATGAAATGGAAATCGGATACTGGATTGGAAAACCCTTCTGGGGACAGGGATTTATGGGGGAAGCTCTTGAATCAATTTTCGATGATCTATTTGCGAATAATGGAATCCATCGAATCTACTGCATCTGCGCTGCAAAGAACACTCAATCAATTCGAGTGCAGGAAAAACTGGGCTTTCGTTATAATAAGACCGAAAACATATGGCAGCAGGGTTTAAATAAATCTGTATTAAGCCATGTGAGCCTCCTTGAAAAGGAAGATTGGAGATCATATCGTGAAAGATCAGCTCGTTAAAGCTCTGGCTCTTGAAGGCAGAGTTCGTTTATATCTGGTTCGTTCTACAGATCTGGTCGAAGAGGCCAGAAACCGTTTTGATCTGAACCCAACCCCAACAGCCGCATTAGGCCGTGTGCTCAGTGTGGCTTCAATCATGGGAGCCATGCTCAAAGATTCCCATGAGATGCTTACCATTAACATTAACGGCGGCGGTCCGCTTGGACAGATTGTCGTCGATGCTTACCCCAATGGTGATGTCCGCGGATTTGTATCCAATCCGCTTGCCGAAGCCGATTCATTAAACAATGGGCATCTTAATGTAGGTGCGATTGTCGGCAATGCGGGGACATTAACTGTGACCAAAGATCTGCATATGGAAGATAACTGGTCAGGTACCGTTGCTTTGCAGAGTGGTGAAATCGGAGAGGATTTCGCTTATTACTTCACTTTATCAGAACAGACTCCAACCGCTGTTTCTGTCGGTGTCAAAGTTGAACCAGGCGGACAGGTAAAAGCAGCTGGTGCCATGGTGCTTCAGATGATGCCGGATGCGACAGATACGGACATTTCAATTTGTGAACATGTTCTTTCCGGTTTAAAACCGATGTCAACCATCATGGAAGAATATGACGACAGCGATCTGAGCGCTCTTGCCAAAGACATGTTTGAAGATGCCAATGTTCTTTCAGTACAGGATGTAGCCTTCTCGTGTCCGTGCTCAAAAGAAAAAACAGAACGTGTTTTATCCTCTATTGCTCCAGGTGAACTGCAGGAAATGATTGATGAAGATCATGGGGCTGAAGTGACCTGCAACTTCTGCAATACAACCTATCAATTTTCTGAAGAAGAACTTCAGAAGATTCTGGATGAAAACCTGAAAAACCTGGCTGAGACAAAGGAACTTGAAGACAGTGTGGATTCGGGACGTCGAGATTAAGATTCCTGTCATAGTCGCTCCGATGGCTGGTATATCGACCCGGGCTTTTCGGGCGGTTGCCAAGGACTTTGGAGCTGGGCTTGTCTGCAACGAAATGGTTTCAGACAAAGCCCTTTTTTATGGCTCGAATCGAACTGAGAATATGTGCAGGACTTCCGAAAATGAACATCCCGTGTCCTTTCAGGTTTTTGGACACGACATTGAATCGGTCGTCTATGCCGCAAAATATCTGGATCAGCAGACTGAGTGCGATATCATCGACATCAATATGGGCTGCCCGGTGACCAAAGTCATCAAGGCAAAAGCCGGAAGTTATCTGATGAAAGATGTCGACTATGCAAAAAAACTGATCGAAGCGGTTGTGAATGCAGTCAAAAAACCGGTAACTGTAAAAATGAGGACTGGTTTTGATGAGGATCACATCAACTGCGTTGAGCTCGCCAGAGCAGCCGAGCAGGCTGGGGCAAGTGCAGTGGCGGTTCATGGCCGGACGAAAACGCAGATGTATGAAGGAAAGGCTGACTGGTCCTGGATTAAAAAGGTCAAGGAAGCGGTATCGATTCCTGTGATTGGCAATGGAGACATTCACAGCGTTGAAGATATGAAAGCTATGATGGAACAGACCGGATGTGATGCGGTGATGATTGGACGGGGCATCGTTGGAAATCCATTCCTGATTCAGGAATGCGCCGATTACTTTACAGGTCAGAAGCATGAATTCACTTTGGAAATGCGAATGAATGCTTTAAGAAAGCATATGAATCTTCTGATTGAAGATGCTGGAGAAAAGAATGCGATGGCTCAGATGCGCGGCCTGGCCAGCTGGTATTTTAAAGGTCTTCCAGCCAGCCGTGCTTTTAAAGCCAGAGTCTCTTCGCTGAATCATCCTGAAGAGCTCGAAGCGATCATTGAAGAATTCATGGAAGCTTCAAGAATGCAGGAAACGATGCGTGAAGAGTATGCAAAAGACCATACCTTAAATGCCTCTGAATCAACAAAGGATACAGATGGCGAAAAAACTGAACTTTAGATTGAATGAAAACCGGCGGGCAGAATACACTAATCGAATCTGCCCGCTTTTTTATTGATCGCCCTGTTATTCGCTTTCTAATTGGTTATGTATAAGGAACTGGTCAATAGAACGTATGGCCTCTAGTCTTCGAACTGTTAACCATTTTGTCTGTTTGGTATCCTTAGCATAAGGACTCATTTTCTCCTGCCAGTAATTTCGTTTTTTAAGAGGGATTTAACTGACAAAGATAAAAGCCGATCATAAAGCCAGTTCAAGCAAAAGAGAAAATGAACGAAACATATTTTGTTTAACAAGGATTCATAATTAAAGCTGTCATTACTGAGCATTTTGCCGGGATCTGAAAATATCTTTGATTGCTTATGTTCCAAAAGAAAGATAAAGGTCTTAGCAGAAGGCTGACAGGATAGAGTTTTAATTTACAAAAGGAAAGGAAGACTGACGATGGAAATCGTTTTAGAAAATCTGACAAAAAAGTTCCCGGGACGAGGAAGAAAAAATAAAAAAGAAGTTGTCGCCGTGGATGATTTTAATTTCACCATTCCGGATGGAAAACTGGTAGGACTATTAGGTCCTTCAGGATGCGGAAAGAGTACAACGCTCAATATGATCAGCGGACTGCTTAAGCCCACAAGCGGAAAAGTTCTGTTTGGAGATAAGGATGTAACCAATCTGCCTCCGGAAGAAAGAGGCGTGGGCATGGTTTTTCAGAACTATGCTCTGTATCCGCATTTAACCGTTGAAGAAAATATTCGCTTCCCTCTGGAAAACTTCACAGGAAAAGATCGGCTTTCGAAAGAAGAAATGAGAAAAAGAGTGGAAGAAGCGGCTAAACTGGTTCATATTGATGAGTTGCTTGAAAGAAAACCCAGTGAACTTTCTGGCGGTCAGCAGCAGCGGGTTGCGATTGCCCGCGCTTTGGTCAAACTGCCCAAAGTCCTGCTTTTAGATGAACCGCTCAGCAACCTTGATGCAAGACTTCGCCTGCAGACGCGGGAAGAAATTCGCAGGATTCAACAGGAAACAGGAATTACGACGATCTTTGTCACCCACGATCAGGATGAAGCCATGAGTATCTCTGATCTGATCGTTGTGATGAAGGATGGCGAACTGCAGCAGATTGACTCGCCGCAAAAAGTCTATGATGATCCAGCCAATCAGTTTGTCGCTCAGTTTTTGGGTACTCCGCCAATCAATATTTTTGAAGGCACGATCAGAGATCAGAAGCTGTATATCAATGAGGATGCCGTTCTTGAAGCCAGCGGGCTGCCGGATCAGGATGTTGTGGTGGCGATTCGGCCGGAAGGATTCATTCTGGATGAAAATGGACGGATGGAAAATGAACTGGTTCGTCCTGAAGTGAGCGGACGCGATATCAGCATTCTGTTTAAGAATCCGGCTTTTAAAAACGATATTGCCAGAGCCATCATCTCATCAGATGACTGGACACATATTCCTCATGGCAAGGTCCGCTTTGATCTCAAACCCCATAAAGTTTATCTGTTTCAGCCAGAAGACGGCAAACGAATTCGAGTGGATCTAAAAAGGATGGAGAAGGAATAATGGAAAAACAAAACCTGAAAGCCTTCCTGTATCTGCTTCCGGCTTTCCTGTTTCTTGCTGTATTTATGATTTATCCGCTGATTGACGTTTTTGTTTATTCAGTCGAAGAAGGATACAGCTCGGCAAGCCAGAGCTTTTTTGGAGTGGGCTTATATAACTATGACTACGTCCTGCATGATCCCTATTTTTCAAGAGCCCTGTTAAATACATTCATACTGGTCATTGTAACGGTCCCCTTATCAACCGGACTGGCCCTTCTGATTGCTTTTGCCTTAACCCGGATTGAAAAGGTCCGCTCCTTGTTTCAGACCATTTACTTTTTGCCTTATGTCACCAATACTCTGGCCGTCGGTATGGTCTTTATGGTTCTTTTTAAGCAGACACCGTATTCAGAAGGTTTTGTGAATATGCTGATCCATATGTTTGGCGGACAGGGAGTTGATTTTATTGAAGGACCATACTGGGCAAAGATGTTTGTGCTTTGTTTCTATACGATCTGGATCGTTATGCCGTTTAAGATTCTGATTCTGACATCTGCTCTGGCCAGCGTGAATCCGATTTATTATTCAGCCGCCAAGGTGGATGGAACCAGACCCTGGCGTATTTTCTATAAAATCACCCTGCCGCTGATTTCACCTTCCGTGTTTTATCTGATTATTACCGGATTTATTGGCGCGTTTAAAGCCTACTCCGATGCAGTGGCTTTATTTGGAACCAATCTGAATTCGGCGGGGATGAATACGATGGTTGGATACGTCTTTGACATGCTTTATCGGGACGGAGGGGGATATCCTTCCTACGCTTCAGCAGCAGCCATCATTCTGTTTGCGATCGTGCTGACAATCACTGTCATCAATCTGATGGTTTCCAAAAAGCACGTTCACTACAGCTAAGGAGTTTTTATGAAAACATTCTTTAAAAAACATAAGCCGCTGACCTGGTTCTTTCTGATCTTATGGGCAATCATTGTATTATTTCCGTTTTACTGGATGGTTCTGACTTCTCTGAAGGAATATGGAGCCTATAACGCCGAATATACGCCGACATTTTTTACGCTGTCGCCAACCATTGAAAACTACATTGAAGCCTTTACGGCTGTCGATCTTGGCCGCTACTTAATCAATACCGTCATCTTTACGGTGATCACGACCGCCTTGATGATCTTTGTGACCATACTGGCTGCCTTTGCGTTTGCAAGACTTCAGTTTTCTGGTAAAAACATTCTGTTTACCCTGTTTCTGGCGTTGATGATGATTCCGGGAGAGCTGGTAGTCATTACCAACTTTCAGACGATTACCGAACTGAATTTGCGAAATACCTTTACCGGACTGATTCTTCCATCAGTGACTTCTGTTTTCTATATTTATCTACTCCGGGAAAATTTCGCGCAGATTCCGGATTCGCTTTACTATGCTGCGAAAGTCGATGGAACCAGTGACTGGCGCTATTTATGGAAAGTCATGGTTCCGATCTGTATGCCAACAGTCGTAACCATTACGATTTTAAAGGTCATCGAATGCTGGAATCTTTACATTTGGCCATCTCTGATTACGGATGATCCAAAGTACTTTCTGGTTTCCAATGGAATTCAGGAAATTCGTGAAAGTGGATTTGGGCGAGCCAATATTCCGGCCATGATGGCTGCCGTAGTGGTCATTTCCATTCCGTTGATCGTATTATTTCTGGTTTACCGCAAGCAGATCATGAGCGGCGTGGTAAGAGGAGGAACCAAAGGATGATGCCTTTTATTCAACTTCGCAAAAAAATTCGATTGGCTGCTGCTAAAAATAAAAAGATGCTTACGGCTCTGCTGTCCGTTTTTTGCATGGTCTTCCTGTTCGGATGTCATGGCGCCAAAACGTCTTCGAGTTTTGAAATGCCTGAAGCTTTTGATGAAACAAAACCAGTTGAAATCACCTTCTGGGCAAAAAATGATACGAATAAAAATCAGACGGATGTCTATAAGAAGGCGATCGCCGACTTTGAAAAGATGTATCCAAACATCCATGTGAATCTGAAGCTGTATACCGATTACGGCAAGATTTATAACGACATCATCACCAATATCGCTACCGGAACCACTCCAAATGTTGCGATTACTTACCCGGACCATATCGCTTCTTATTTACAGGGTGCCAACACAGTCGTTGCAATGGATGAACTGATGGACGATCCGGCCTATGGTCTGGGCGGAAGCGAACTGAAATTTGATGGTCCGAAAAAAGAGGAAATCGTATCTGCCTTTTTAAATGAAGGAGTCATTCAGGATCAGCAGTATGCCCTTCCATTCATGCGTTCAACCGAAGCCCTCTACATCAATAAGACTCTGGTTGAAAAGTTAGGCTATGAAGTTCCCGATGTACCCACATGGGAGTGGATCTGGGAAGTTTCAGAAGCGGCCACAAAGAAAAATCCGGATGGAACCTATGCTTTAAACAATCAAAAAGTGCTGATCCCGTTTATTTATAAATCGACGGACAATATGTTGATCACGATGTTGAAACAGCAGGATGCTGGCTACTCGACCGATGAAGGCGAGATCGAAATTTTTAATGATACAACCTCAGCGGATTTAGAGGAGATTGCCTCTCATGCAAAATCCGGCGCTTTTTCAACCTTTAAAATTTCGGGTTATCCCGCAAACTTTCTGAATGCTTCACAGACGCTGTTTGCCGTAGACTCTACAGCAGGAGCGACATGGATGGGCGCCAATGCTCCATTAAGCGATATCAGTGAAGGAGCAAAAACCGATTTTGAAACTGTTGTTCGTCCGGTCCCACAAGTCGATGTTGAAAACATTGAAATGATTTCCCAGGGGCCGTCAATTGCATTATTTTCCAAGGATAATCCGCAGGAAGTTTTAGCATCCTGGCTGTTTGCGCAGTATCTGTTATCCAATGAAGTTCAATTAGGATACGCCAAAACAGAAGGCTATCTTCCGGTTACAGATAAAGTACTTGAGTCCTCTGAATATCAGGAATATCTTTCCTTATCAGGAACTGATAATAATGAACATTATTCAGTAAAGATCGATGCCGCCAAACTTCTGATGGATCATCTTGACGACACGTTTGTAACGCCTGTATTTAACGGTTCAGCTTCACTTCGCAATGCGGCAGGAGAACTGGTTGAAAGTGTTGTTAAATCGACCAGGCGCAAGGAAACAATTGATGAAAGCTATCTGCAGGATCTGTATTCCAAGGTCAATACCCTTTATCGGTTGGACCAGCTCTCACAGGCATCCGGATCGAAAAAGCCATTAGGAAAAATGCCGGCCTCTTCAATCTGGCTGCTTTCCATTCTGGCGATCGTCTGGATTGGAATTATTATTGTGTTTATTCGTCAGAAGCTTCAACAGAAAAAAGCCCAGAGCTAAAGCACAAATCAAAAGAGAATTAACACAGGCAGTCTGTATTCAAAACAAAAGCTGCCGTATAATGAATGAGTATTCAATGAACCTGAAAAGTTCATAACAGACAGATATTCTGTCAGGGAGAATGGAAATGAAAAAGAAAATTTGGGCGGCACTGTTCTTAAGTGCCGGACTTGCATTTGCCGGCTGCTCGAGCAGTTCGGATGCTGATAAAAAAGCAGATACAACTGATACATCTGAAACAACCGCTGCGGATGCGGCCGCAAAATCTGAAGGCGTGATGACCTATCAGGAATATATCGATGCGCCGATTGATTCTGAAGTGGTTGTAGAAGGTTATGTTCAGGATAAACAGTCCTGGTGGGAAGATAAAGCCACTCTGTATCTGGCTGATCCGGATGGCGCTTACTTTGTGTATAACGCCAATGTTCCTCAGGATCTTTATGACAAGTTAGTCGAAGGAACTAAAGTGAAAGTCACTGGCTATAAAACAGAATGGTCAGGAGAAGTTGAAGTTGCCGATGGGGCAGACGTTGAAATCATCGAGGGTCCAACTTATGTGGCTCCAGTTGTTGATGTGACAGATAAACTGGCTAATGAAGATGAACTGATCAAATCGCAGAACCAGAAAGTCGCTTTTAATGAAATGGAAATTGTACCAGCAGAAGAAGGATCGGATGCCGCTTATCTTTATAATTATGATGGTTCCGGAAGCGAAGGCGATGACCTGTACTTCAATGCTTCCAAAGATGGCAAGACGTATACCTTCACCGTTGAATCCTACCTCAGAGACAAAGACTCTGATGTATACAAAGCTGTAAAAGATCTGAAAGTTGGCGATAAGGTCAACATGGAAGGCTACCTTTACTGGTATGAAGGAGCTAACCCACACATCACTTCTGTTACTGTCGTTGAATAATCAGAATAAATCAAATAACACATATAAAATCGAATCGAAAATCAAGGGGCTGTTAAATTTCGACTGATTTTTCATCAGCGAGATTTACAGCCTCTTTTTCTATGCTTTTTATCTGATTCAATCCTGTTTTATGATGTGTTTTTCCGCTCAAGTCAATTTTTGAACGCACTGAAAAGAGCCAAAACTCAAAAAGACTGTTTATAATCTTTTTCAGATTTCGCTTTTCTGCTCCTTTAATTTTCCATAACGTTCGAGTTCTGGGCAACTCATCCGATTTCTGTTGTTTAATTTTCTGATATTGTGTCCCATGGCCACAATAAGCACCTCAAATTTTACGTTTTCCAGTCCCCGGCGTCTCAATCGGCTGTATCTGTAGTTTTCTTTAAGATCTCCGAAGGTTCCTTCCGCCTGAATGCTCCGGCTGACCATAATCTCATGTCCTGCATCTGAAGACATGTTCTCCCG
>NZ_MPJW01000049.1 GCF_001945525.1 Ileibacterium valens | reverse complement strand
GAGATACTTCTGAGTGGCCTTTGTCCAGACGAATGTCATCTTGTTGGCGTTGGCTTCAATTTTTGTTCCATCCAGATAAAGGACAGAAGAGTCTATCTGAGGATCATTCTGTTCGGCATAGCGGTTGAATTCCGTAAAGAGATCCTCCATGCATGGAGTAAGGCATTCCTTCTGAAAGCGGGAAATTGTACCGTAAGAAGGAGTTTCGCCATTGAAAAGGCAGAGCAGACGGATGTCGTGAGAATAAAGTTCTTCCTGCTGCCGCAAAGAGCAGTAGCCATAAAGAGTAAAAGAAATCAGAGCGGCTTTGAGCATGGCGTCTGCTGGGAAATGGCAGGCTGGCCAGGAGGCAAAAGAAGGATAAAGGGCAAGGTCGAGATAATCATCGACAAAGGAACTGACAGTAGTGAAGACAGAATCCATCTCAATATGAGGGAAGAGAGAATGGAGCAGTGGCAAACGGCCCTGAATCGAGTTATAGTGTGTTTGGTAATTTTGTTTATTAAGCATGAACATATTTTACCAAAAAAGGCACCTCATCCATTACGGATCAGGTGCCTCTTTTTATTTTTGGACTGTCAGAAATTTAACAGCCCCTTTCTATACCTGATGTTTTCATAAATTGATGATCATTTTGATTCAGTCTGCAGGACGTCCTGCAGCAGATCAAGATAACAAAAGAAAACGGATTCTGAACTTTTATGGTCAGAATCCGAAAATTTGCAAAAAAAATGGCAGGGGTAGCAGGAGTTGAACCCACATCAACGGTTTTGGAGACCGTTGTTCTACCATTGAACTATACCCCTAAGGTGCAGTTCGTTGACTGCCTTAGAATAATAACAGAATATATACCCTGGATCAATTATTAATGGATAATTTTTCTAATTTTAGTTAGTCTTATGTAACTGATATCATCTGCAGATCATTCTGTAGATCAGGAAAACGAAAAAAAGGAAGAAGACGGATCTTCTTCCCGGAAACATTTTCTGATGTTTTGATTATTTTGAACGAAGCTCTTTATAAAGATCGATCATCTGTTCAGCCAGAACCTTGAACTGTTCGGCACCCATCATCTGATCTTCAGCATGAATTAAAAGCAGGGATGGCTCGGTGGGAGTTCCAGCCGCTTCTTTCTGGATAAGATAAGCATGAGGTTCATGGCCCTGATTCATGGCTTCTTCACCCTGTTTCATGTTTTCTTCAGCTTCTTCAAAGTTGCCGGCTTTAGCGGCATCGATTGCAGTCATAAAATAAGATTTTGCAGCGCCGCTGCTGGCGATAATCTGAAAACAAACTAATTCTAAACCTTCCATTGTTATTTTCTCCTTTATCGTGTGTGAGATGGAGATGTGATCATGAAATATTTGAATTAAATGTCTATACAAATGTTACAATAAGACTGTATAACCGATGATCTTCAATTGCAAGCGTTTTTTGAAAAAAAGCCGCATTACAACAATTGAATTATTCCTTGTGTAGATGGTTCGTCAGGCTCAGGAGCATTATCTTCTTAAGGAATAGGTTGAGAATTTGAACAGGTCGTAGCGGTGCTTTGAAATGGAGTATTCGAAGGGTGTTCCATTATCCAAATACGCAATCTGTTCTACGACAAGAACAGGTTCTTTTTCCGTTAGTCCTAGTTCTGCCCAGGCAAGTTCATCCGAAGGTTCTGCTGACATTGTCTTCTTTGAGGAAGCGATCTTCAGCCCAAGTTCATTTTCGATATAGTTGTAGATTGAGCTGCTCACAATATCCAATGTAATACCAGGTATGGTCTGAGGAGCCATATAAGTTTGTTCAATGACATAAGGTCGGTCATCTACATTTCGGACCCGCAAAATGTCATATAATGGAGCGTTCTTTTCAATTCCAAGTATTTCCGCGATGTCTTCAGGAGCAAAGATCAGTTGAAAACGGAGAACTTTGCTGGAGACCTGAC
This sequence comes from Ileibacterium valens, assembly GCF_001945525.1. GTDB lineage: Bacteria > Bacillota_I > Bacilli_A > Erysipelotrichales > Erysipelotrichaceae > Ileibacterium > Ileibacterium valens. The sequence goes on along the minus strand of NZ_MPJW01000049.1, from coordinate 2,676 downwards.
CATTTCTGGTGGATTCGTTGGATCGGGTAAAGCCCTGCAGTTCACGTTCCTGTAATTCCATTCCATCACGGTTTGAAGAAGAGGATAAAACAAAACTTCCCTGTCCCTGTTTACGGTAAATAAAACCATCTGCCACCAGCATGTCGTAGGCTTTTTTTACAGTCATTCTTGAACAGCCGTATTTTTCACAGACTGCCGCTTCTTCAGGCAGCTGATCTCCATCCCGATAATGCCCGCTGAGAATCAAATTTTTGGTATCCGTATAGATCCGCATATATTTTGTCATTGCCGGCTGATGAGCCGATTCATTTTCTTTTTTCATAGTGATCATTTCCTTCTGTCAATCCTTAAAAGTGATCAAACAATAAACCGACCTGGCTTCTACTATACATAGATCAGATAACTATATTTACGACCTTTTAACCTGGCTTTAGACTAAACCAGAATAAATATGAAACAGCTCTCCCTGATTTACAAATTTCATAAACCAATAAGGAATTGGTTCATAAAATGAGAAAAATACAGCGCAAAACTAGTCTAATCTTATTGATATGTTATCCAAATTGCTTAAGGTCAAGATTTTTATATTGATTTTTTTGTCGTTCAAAAAAGATTTCAATAATGTATAGACATCATTGATTGTGTAAATAACACTTTATCTTTTCTCATTCATACCATATTCCATATTAGGAAACAAATCGAAATTGATCGTATCTGATCACTGTATTTCTTTTTCTGAAATGACCTGCAGGCAGCTGAATTTCTACTCCATAATTAAACCTCGCAAATATACACATATAAAATCCGTAAAGTGGGAATTTTATTCAGGTTTGCAATCAGTTTTCATGACTGGATTTTCACTTATTTCCATTCATCAGAAAAGATGGCAGTTGTCTCAGCGATTTTCCTGCTCAAAAATATCTAAATTATTGAGCAATAACGCTTACAACCAATACCTGATTATTCGATATTGATAAAAGTATAGTCAAATATAGATAGACTAAAATAATAAAATTAAATGTATAGACAAAAATCGAGAATAAATGTATATTTGGATTGTGAGATGAATATGTGATCCAAGAGGAGAAACGATGAAACATAAACTGACATTCCCGGATGGATTCTGGTGGGGAGCTGCCAGCAGCGGGCCGCAGACAGAAGGCTGGGCCGGCAAGAAGCACGAAAACGTTATGGATACCTGGTATCGAACAAGCCGCAAAGATTTCTTTGACGGAGTAGGACCGGATGTAGCCAGCGATTTCTACCACACTTATCCGGAAGACTTTAAACTCATGAAGGAAATCGGAATGAATTCCTTTAGAACATCGGTTCAGTGGACAAGGCTGATCAAGGATTTAGAAACGGGCGAAGCGGATCCAGAAGGCGTTAAATTCTACAAAGATATGATTGCCAAAGCTAAGAAAAATGGCATTGAGCTGATTTTGAATCTTCATCACTTTGATATGCCAACCGAACTTTTAGAAAAGTATGGCGGATGGCAGAGCAAACATGTTGTCGATCTGTTTAAAAAATTCGCAAAAACAGCTTTTGAAGAATTCGGCGATGATGTTCGTTACTGGACAACTTTTAATGAACCAATGGTTATTCCAGAAGCTGGATGGCTGTATGGCTTTCACTATCCAAAACTAGTTGGGCAGGGAAAAGAAGCAGTAGAAATTATCGGAAATATCAACCTGGCCAGTGCAAAAGCGATCAAGGCGTACCGCGACAGCAAGAAGAATGGTGAAATCGGAATTATTCTGAACCTGACTCCTGCCTATCCGGAAAGTGATTCGAAAGAAGATGCTGCAGCTGCAAAATTTGCCGATGAATTCTTCAACCAGTCATTCCTTGATCCGGCAATCAAGGGTGAATTTCCAAAAGATCTTGAAGAGCTGTTAAGAAAAGATGGCGTGCTGTGGGATCTTTCAGAAGAAGACCGCAAGACCATTGCTGAAAATACAGTCGATTTCCTTGGAGTCAATTACTACCATCCAAAACGTGTCAGAGCCCCAAAAAATCCAGATAAATATGAAAACTGGATGCCTGATCGCTACTTTGAAGAGTACGAATGGAAAGAAGGACGCATCAATCCATATCGTGGATGGGAAATCTTCCCAAAAGCCATCTATGACATCGCAAAAAACGTTCAGGACAACTATGGAAATATCAAATGGTTTATTTCTGAAAATGGAATGGGTGTTGAAGGCGAAGAAAGATTCCGTAAGGAAGATGGCTCAATTGAAGATGATTACCGCATCGATTTCTACAATGAGCATTTAGCTCATCTGCACAAGGCCATTGAAGAAGGAAGCAACTGCTTTGGATTCCATGCCTGGACCGCAATGGATTGCTGGAGCTGGAACAATGCGTATAAAAACCGTTACGGATTTATCGGAGTAGATCTTGGTGATCAGTCCAGAAAGATTAAGAAGTCCGGACGCTGGTTAAAAGAAGTCTCCGATGAAAATGCAATTCTTATCGAAGATGAATTGATGCCAAAATTCTAAAAACCACCACGACAGATCACATATTGATCATTCATTAAACTGTAATTCCCAAGCTTTTTCTACCTAGAAATTCTATCTAATTTCTAACTGCTTTAATTACGCTTTATGTATAGCTTTTTTCGAGCTAAAACCACCCATATACTCCTAAAAAGATTTATTCTATAGG
>NZ_MPJW01000031.1 GCF_001945525.1 Ileibacterium valens | reverse complement strand
CGACAGACAGAGTAATAGCGGCAGAGTTTTCTGCGACAGCAGCGGCATCAATCTCTACAAACTCTATTCCTTCAGCTTTCGCAGACCTTTCCAATCTGCGTTTCCAGTAGCCAAAAGAGGTATAGATCAAGCCATTCTTCTGGCAGAACTCCTTCTGAGAAAGTCCGGACAGGTGATAAGCCTGAACCTGTCTGGTCCAGAATTCCCGGTTTCCTTTTCTGGTTGACGCATAGTGATAATTCGGCATAATGAAAAATCCTCCAGTTTCGTTGTAGATAATCTAACAACGGTCACCGGAGGGTTTAACCCCGTCAAATATAAAGAACTTACGAGTTATAGTGTGTTTGGTAATTTTGTTTATTGATCATGAACATATTTTACCAAAAAAGGCACCTCATCCATTACGGATCAGGTGCCTCTTTTTATTTTTGGACTGTCAGAAATTTAACAGCCCCTTTTGATTTAAATGTTGAATATTTTAAATGTTTTTATAGGTTTCGATATAACCAAAATGATTTTCAAGTCCCAAACGGGCCTTGTTCAAATCATGATTGGTCAATCCTTCAACTAAGAGACGATGAGCATATTCGAGCTCATTTGAACTCTCCATTCCTCGAATAATTTTCTGACGCATCGTTTCGATATATTTGTCCATAAACTCCGTCAGCGCCTCATAGTTGGCAATCAGAAACGTATTCTGAGAAGCCAGGACCATTGTATGATGAAGCTGCTTGTCATACTGGATTTTTTCTTCTTCATTTTTAGCGGCGTTCAATCCTGCCAGACTGATTTTCAGCTGTTCCTTCTGCTCTTCGGTGATATATTTAACAGCTAGATCAAGGGCCTCTTTTTCAATCATCCAACGATATTCCGTAACTTCCGCTTCATCCATTCCGTTTAAAAAATACAGAAAGGACAGGACTTCCGAGATGGTCTGCTGAAAATTCTGGGAAATATAATTCCCGCTGCCCTGAGAAGCGCTGATCACTCCCATATTCTGCAGTACCTTCAGTCCTTCTCTGACTGAATTCCGACTGCTGCCAAGTTGTTCTGCCAGTTCTCTTTCAGGGGGGAGCTTGTCTCCAGGAAATAATTCACCATGAAGAATTCCCTGTTTGACATAGTCCACGATTCGATCGCAGCTCTGGTCACGGTTTCTCTCCATACAGATCCTCCCTATTCGTCAATCATTTTCTTCATCAATCATTTCGATTATAGGCGAATTTTACTTATGATCTCATTGAAATTACTCAAACTGGCATTGAAATCAGAATTTAAATTCCAGCTTTTGCACCCGTAAGGTATTTCTTGTTTCGAATTCATCTATCCCGCAAAATACTTTGCTTCAACAGTGACAGCAAAACAGACAACTTATCTGGATAAAAATAAGCAGGCAGCAAACGATGAACCAAAGTCTGCTGCCTGTGTTTATTTCATTTTTTTTATTGATTCGTATTTCTGGTTTAAATCCGCTTTGGCGTTGAGTTTATGTCATTTTACTGGATCAACAATCAATCTGAGCAGACGAATCCATACTCCAGATTCTGATCATTTCCTACGGCTACTGAACGTCTTGCCTTACTGTTACCGATATAGCTGATCCAGGTATATCCATCTTTCTGATAGACTTTGTCATAATGAACTTTCATTCCAGCGTTATAAACCAGGCCTGTTTTCTCACCTTCCAGTCCCCGATCCCCATTCCGAATGTTTACGCCATCTGCGGAAAATTCAAATGTACCACTTGAAGGCATGGACGAAACCGGCGCACCTACATATGTTCCCCCAAAAGAATTTGCAGAGCTCATCAGAGACTGAGGGATGACATCATTGATCTTCAGAACATAGTTGTAATCCCCTGCGTTCTGTTTTTTGAAAACTCCAATAACTTCATTTTTAACGCCCCAGTTGCTGAAGTCATTATAGTTCAGCACAGGGATAGCGTTCTTTCCATCTTCAGAAAGCAAGACACTGAGCTTTGTTCCATCGGAGAGCACAGCCTGTTTTGAATCCGGAAGATCCTGTGGAACCATCAGCACCAGATCGATCGTCTGATTCAGATAAGATTCGGGATCTTTCATCACAGAATTAAGATCTGTCTGAATCGGACTCTGACTCTTTGTATTCTCATCCATAGAAGCAGATGGATTCACTGTCTGCTCATCACTATCTTTTTCTGTACTCAAATCACCTGAATCCGCTTTGTTCTGAGCTGCAGAAGAGCTTTGATTCGAAGAGTTTTGAGTTTTGTCATCAGAATCCTGTTTTGCTGCATTTACAGAGTCATCTTTAACCTGCTGATCCTTGCTTTCAGAACTTTGCTGGTCGTCCGGATTGGCCTGAGCAACCACTTCTATCGTGACTGGATTACTTTCCACGCCATCTTTTGAAGCCTTAATCGTATAAGTTCCAGTCTCTTCCGCCGAGAACATCACATATCCATCTTCGGCCTCAATTTCTCCCTTTCCAGCATCGAAGTCTGAATCAGTCAGCTTAACATTGGCAGCATCTGTTTTTACATCAATTCGTGTCTTTTCATTTTCCAGCACCTTATCAGCTTCAGGGACCAGTTCAATGATGGAAAGTTTTTCATTTGAACTCTGACATCCCGTTAAAAGGCAGACACTCAAACAGGAAAGTAATCTCTTTTTGTTCATATAAGAACCTCTCAATAGAATATGGTTACGAGATAACCAGAAACTCTTTTCACGTAAGCTTTTTAATTCTTCTGTCCTTCAGCCAGATGAATGATCTCTCTTAAGGAAGTTCTTTCTGGCTAAATGCGATCATTCAATGATTTGATTCATTCGTCAGCTTACCAGAATAGAAGTGGACTCCACCAATGTTTTCGGTCTGAATATTCTTTTTAGCCAGAGTCTGTCTGGCGATTTCCGATTTTCTGCCGCTATTGCAGTAAAGATAACTTCCAGGTTTCACTTCATGATTCTGAATCTCTGTCCAGCGTATATTAATCGCTCCGGGAATATGCTCTTTTTCATATTCTTCCTGATCACGAACATCAATCAGATCGATTCCATTTTTTCTGGCCAGTTCGACCTTCTGATCGGTATCAAATTTCTGTTTTTGCATATGAATTCTCGTATTTTATGCTTTTGACTTTTGTCTTACAGGGCATCAGGTTCATCGCGTTATGGGCGAAGTCCGAGTCCGCCTTCCAGAGTAATTGTTTCTCCAGTCATATATTTAAAGTCTTCACCGGCGATCTGAAGACATACGCGGCCAATTTCCTTTACTACATCACCATAATGTCCCATTGGAGGCATATGAACATTGGCTTTAAAGGCTTCCGGATAAGCTTCCGCAAAGTTTTCAAGCTGACTGGTCCATGCCAGAGGACAGATGACATTAACATTGATGCCATCCTTTCCCCATTCAGTCGCGGCGACCCGACTCAGTCCGCGAATTCCTTCCTTGGCTGCCGCATAGGCGCTTTGGCCAAAGTTTCCGAAAAGACCGGCTCCAGAAGCAAAGTTTATTACACTTCCTCTGGTTTCCTTGAGATATGGATATGCGGCTTTCATATAGTAGAAGCAGGCATAGAGGCCGGAATAAATCGCCAGATCAAACTGTTCGGTCGTATGTTCAATTAACGGAACGCCCGAAGCAGAAGCCTGGGCATTATTAATCAAAACATCCAGACGTCCAAACTTTCCAATCGCAGACTCGATCACGTTTTTTACCGTATCTTCGTTGGCATTTCCGCTGTAGACATCAGCCTGAACAGGTAAAACTTCAATGTTGTATAAAGATTCCAGTTCTTCTTTTGCATTTTCCAGCTTCTTGACATTGCGTCCGGTAATGACCAGATTATAGCCTTCCTGTGCAAACGCATGAGCAATTCCATAACCGATCGCTCCGGGTTTTCCATCCTTAAGGAGTGCTTTTCCACCGCCTGTTATCAGACACACTTTTCTTTCATTCATTATCTCGACCTCACTTTCAGCTTTTGCTTTATCCATTGTTTGTCAAAATTCAATATAGATATTTCCATATAAATCCAATCTTGAACAGAAAACTTACTAAATTTCCATCATGCAGGTTTACAGTCAAAAACTGGTAAATACGGTTGCGGCTGCCAGAAAAATACCAGGGATATTCGCTGCTGCAATCGCTTTTTGCATCGGTTTGGTTTTCAGAGCATAAATTGTCCAGAGAATACAGTTAATTGTAGCCACCGCCGGCTGTATCCAGCTGCCTTTATGTCCGTTTAGATTATTTATGATCTGCGCAATGTAAGAAACATACATCAAAATCGACATTCCCGAAGCAACCCAGCCCAGGATCTTAATCTGTTTCTGATTCATATGAAGCCATCCTTTCCTTACTGATTTTCATCACTTTTTACAGTTGTTGATTTAATTATAGATTGAGTTGTTCAGGTTCTATGTTTTGATGCTTCAGGTCCTGCTGCCTGTCTTACAGCTATAGAAACCGGCAGATCGTTTTGCAGTATTTTGGTTGTTAAACTTCACGAAAAAGACTATTTACATTCAATTTTATTTCTTATCACTTCATAGATTGCATAGAAAAATTAAACCTCAATAGATAAGCAGAAGATAAAAGATTAAGAGAAAGAAAAACGTTTATTTTCAAATATCTGTCCAATGTCATTAAGTTAAGCAGATAGAAGCGCGAATTGCTCCGCACTTCATCGTGGTGTTCAGAATCTACCAGAAATTTTTATCTGGAATCAGCCATTTTTCGGCTTCAAGCCTCACGAATACGATA
>NZ_MPJW01000266.1 GCF_001945525.1 Ileibacterium valens | reverse complement strand
AAAACTGTTTCTGAGTGGCCTTTGTCCAGACGAATGTCATCTTGTTGGCGTTGGCTTCAATTTTCGTTCCATCCAGATAAAGGACAGAAGAGTCTATCTGAGGATCATTCTGTTCGGCATAGCGGTTGAATTCCGTAAAGAGATCCTCCATGCATGGAGTAAGGCATTCCTTCTGAAAGCGGGAAATTGTACCGTAAGAAGGAGTTTCGCCATTGAAAAGGCAGAGCAGACGGATGTCGTGAGAATAAAGTTCTTCCTGCTGCCGCAAAGAGCAGTAGCCATAAAGAGTAAAAGAAATCAGAGCGGCTTTGAGCATGGCGTCTGCTGGGAAATGGCAGGCTGGCCAGGAGGCAAAAGAAGGATAAAGGGCAAGGTCGAGATAATCATCGACAAAGGAACTGACAGTAGTGAAGACAGAATCCATCTCAATATGAGGGAAGAGAGAATGGAGCAGTGGCAAACGGCCCTGAATCGAGTTATAGTGTGTTTGGTAATTTTGTTTATTAAGCATGAACATATTTTACCAAAAAAGGCACCTCATCCATTACGGATCAGGTGCCTCTTTTTATTTTTGGACTGTCAGAAATTTAACAGCCCCTGGCTTTGTTTTCTAAATATTTTCCATAAGGAAATCTTCAGGACATCTAAGGTGGATCGTTTGGATCGAGAAGCCGGAATCATTCAGGCAGTTCAATTTCAATGACATAGCGCTGATAAGCGTTGATCACTTTGGTGCCATTATATTCAGTCATCCGGGGGTAATGTCCATAATTCATATGGACATGGCCATGAATAAAGAACTTTGGATGATATTTATCGAGAATTTCAATGAATGTTTCAAATCCTTCATGCGGCCGGTCAGGGCCATCGTTAATGCCTTTAGCCGGCGCATGAGTGACCAGAACGTCGATTCCATGAGAGCGAAAGAGCTGAAACCACATGGAAACATAGCGGCGAAACATTTCATTTTGTGAATACATGAAAGGACCTTCCTTGTAGCGGATACTTCCGCCAAGTCCCATAATTCGCAGGCCTCTCCATTTATAGATTTTCTGGTCGATGTTGATGCATCCTTCAGGAGGTTTTCGCAGATACTTGCCGTCATGATTTCCCTGCACATAAAGCACATCTCCATTAAACATTGTAGCCAGAAAAGACAGATAATCCGGCGGAAGATCTCCACAGGAAATGATCAGATCGATTCCTTCAAGTCGTTCGGGAGAGTAAAAATCCCACAGGGCTTTTACCGGTTCATCAGAGAGGACAAGAATTTTTGCGGTTTTCATTGTTCTTCCTCTTTTACAGTATGAAGTCCATGAACATTGACAAGCTGTTCTGCTTCTGGAAGCATCTGGTAATCCTTAGGAATGCTTCCGACGATGTTCTGATTGAGCCAATCCATCTGAGCCAGATCAAGCAGAGTGATCTGATCCATGTGGTTGATGGTGCCATCCTGAGCGACCAGATCCCCTTTGAATGGAGAAAACATGGATGAGGCCATGGAATCTTTGACCAATCGAATCAGACGTTCAAGCTGTGCAGGCATCTTTTCAGAAAAGTTGACATCGAGTAATCCATTACTTAAACCCCACCAGTAATTGATCGAGTCATTGCCGGTATTGTATTCATCAACAGAATAGGAGTTGTTTAATACCGCTTTAATGATCTTTCGGTAGAAGACATCCCAATGGGTTTCGATTTTGGCCAGATTGATGAATTTTCCACTGCGTACGTCAAACAGGCCGCTTGCTTTAGCGTTTTTGGAATCGAGATCGAATTTTTCACCCTCAATGTAAATGATGTCAATATCGAGAGGAAAGTCAGGAACGGTTGCTTCCTGAGTTGTTGACCAGTCTAAAAAGATCTCAGCATTGGGATTCACCATGGCGACGCCAATCGCAAAAGCATTAATGTTGGCAGCCGTTCCGTAAATTGGATAGCTGGCAATATACCCTATGTGATGGCTCTGAGTTAAGGCTCCGGCGATTAAACCAAGAAGCAGCTGGATTTCAAAATCACGCGAATAGAAAGTTCTTAATTTTCCAGTGTTGGTGTTTAAGGAGCAATTCAGGATCTTGACTTTAGGGTAGGCTGCTGCAAACTGATTGCTGATGCGAAGCATTTCCGGAGAGTCGGTAAAGATCAGTTCATTGCCCTTTTTGATCGCTTCTTCTAAAGCCTGTATCTGTTCTTCTTCAGAATTGACTTCATCATAGATAGTGACATCTATTTCATGACCAAGCTCTTTTCTGATCTTTTCAATGGCAACGATATGCTCCTTGGTCCAGGAAGAAGATTTTGCATTTGTGTTTTCAATAAAAGCGACCTTGAGTGGAGAAGTTCGTAATGAAAGGATCTTTTTCTTTTCACTGGTATCCGTATCCGTTAAAACAGTGGTTTCCCGTTTATGCGGATAGATCTCAAGATCTGGCCAGATCTTCTTTAATTCCTTTTCGATCTTTGAAGGAGTCAGAATGTTGTTTTTTTGAAATCCGTAATAATCCAGATAAAGCAAGAAAGCGTCACCGCTTGATAAACGAAGCTTCCTGCCGCCCATTTTGTTGAATGCGGTTTCGAAAGCCTTGAACTGTCCTTCAAAGTCTTCAGTTTCGGCTTCGGTAAATGGGTGTTCTGTATCGACATTGAGGACCTTTTCCAGTCTGTTGTAGTTTTTGGGATTCGACATCAGAATGACATCTGTTCCAGTCAGATTCTGAAAGTTTAAAAAAGCCTGGTAAATCTCGGCGGCTTTCGTATCTTTTGTCTCCAGTACAATTTCCCGAACTTCGGCCATCACTGAAGCGGCTTTACAGAATTTCAGCACCGAAACCCGTTTGTTGCCTTCTTCGACAAAGTAGCGGCCAAAAAGTTCATAGACTTTGATCGGATCACGTAACCCTTCTTCAATCTGGGCTGAATATACGTTTTCCCATTTCGCGGCAAATTCTGTTCCGGATTTTAAGAGCGGCATGAAGTTTGCCGCAAAAGCTTCTGTCCGGCTTCCTGTTTTAGTTCCAACGACCCTGTCCAAGGAAATCTCTTTGAGTTTCCAGGGCTTGTTTTTTCGGATTTTATTGTCTTCTGTAATGGTATCGAGAACCGGCAGATAAGGGTTTTTTCCTTCAAGAACGCGCTGCTTGTAACATTGCTGTCCATCGCGGTACGCCTTTTCGTATGCATCGGCGGATTTCATTGTCATCACCTCAGAATCAGTCTAACAAAAATCAAAACATACGCGCCTGCTATGACTGATCATCAAGTATAAATATTAGGATAAGGTTTTCAACCTAAGTAGTTGAGTTGGTTAAAATCCAGTGCAAACTTAGACAATGATTTGACCAATATAGCCATAAACTATCGTTTTAACGGAAAGCGATTACAATATAGATGGATGAGTATCCATGCTATAGAAAAAAGAAATGAGTGATCAGTTATGTTTATTCGAGGATACGAATGGGGGATTCTGCACAATTTGATTGGTAAAAAAGCACAGGCTGTCATCCTGCCGGACTGGGATGATAATGAAAATTCAAACCAGGCTGTTCTGGTGTTGTCCGATGAGCAGGGAATAGTGATTGATTCCTGCTTCCGTGAACATGCTCCCACTGAAACGATCGGAGATTATCCACAGCTGAGAGTTCGCGTTATTGATTCCATTCCCGACGAAATCAAACAGAGAGAAAAGAAGATCGATCTGAATGAATATGGCGAAATCATCCGTACAGTGAAGATTGTCAACGAGGAAGTTGATTCTCCTTCGGATATCGCAAGATATACAAAAGCCATTCACATCGAGTTTTCAGGGGATCGGGATGTGACGATTACACGGGAAACTTTCAGGAGCCCGCAGCTTCATGTATTCGAAAAGGGTGACTGGGAAGGCGAAGTTATTAATAAACGCGATCCATACGCTTCCAGACAGATTCTGAGTTTCTAAGTTTTCATATAAACCATCAAATTGAATGGTGGAAAAATATATCAATCATTAAAGAGGCCGTCGAATGAATTATCGGCAGCCTCTTTAAATTTTGGAACAATCTCTCCCCAAAATTAATGAAAAACGATAGAATTGTGCGAGAGCTTACATAACAGGTAAAGAAAAGATGTAAAGTGGGTCTTTTGAAATAAAAACAGACAGTTCACTGAATATGCCTATATTCTATTGTGTCATTGGGCAAACAAATATAAAATAATCTATAAAAGATTTAAAATAAACTATTGACAGTGATAATCCAATTTTTTATACTACAAGCATGCCTGAGATTTGTGTTGGGGGACACAGATAGCAGGTATGGGGAATAATGTAAGGACGATAAAACATCCATAATAATATAATTTCATGTAATGTGTGACTTGAGTTTAATTGTTAATGCAAATACCTTCTGATAATGTTCATACTCTTACCTTCTACTATTCGTCCTTATCTTGTGATTATGAAGGAGCTTGGTGATACCAAACTTCTTGAGCCTGTTCAATTTGAGCAGGCTTTTTTTGGTTTGGATCATTTTCATCTTCTTAAACAAATGATCATTTTCTTGCTTATGGACTGGACTGGAAATCAAAGGTAAGTTCTTTATATTTGACGGGTTGCCCGAAATGAAATTACCTATATACCATTAAAGGCGAAGAATCTTTTGAATTCTGCAGTTTTCCTCTCAGGAAAGCTGTAGAACGCAAAGATCTTCGCCTTTTTTACATTGAAATATTATTGATTCAGACTGACAGAGCACAGAGTTCTCTGATTTCATCATTCCAGGGAAGAACGCTGTCAATGACATCAGCCGGTATAACTGAACCGCGCCATTTCTGGAACCTGTTCATCACCAGTTCGAGATACTTGAGGACATTCAGTCCGCAGCGTCTGGCTGTCTTGACTATCGAAGACAGAAGCGTCAGCGCTCTGGCTCCGTCTTCACTGTATGCGAACAGCCAGTTATGCC
>NZ_MPJW01000127.1 GCF_001945525.1 Ileibacterium valens | reverse complement strand
AAAATTGTAGGGGATTCCTATCGTCTGAAAGATAAGCAATTTGAATTTCGAGAGGACTAAACAGTCCGGCCTCCCCCCAGGCGCCCGCGCGAGTGCAAATTGGGGGAATAGAGAGGGGTCAGGTATTGGCTGCTATAGTTAATACCTGACCCCTCTCTATTCCCCCAATTCATTACCCAAACTGTTAATTGTTTGGTTGCCCAAAATGTTAATAAATAACTTGACTCCGAACACCAGTACGTATTCAATCTGAAGACCGTCTGAGAGGTCATCTTCTGATTACTTTTATCGCTTCAATGATTGTCAAAAGAATCCAGTTGGAACTATTGAATCATGAGAATAAAAGAACCAAGAAATTGAATCCAATCAGTCTGTTTCAAAACCTGGGATATCAACGTTGTTCAGTATTCAAAGACAAAATCATTATTCATGAGGCTGATTCGAAAGCAAATCAGGGATATAAGTTATTCAAGATTAAAGTCCCTGAAGAACTCAATTTAGAGTTTAAGTAGAAAAATTTCGGGAACTACAGATTATTCTATTTGTTAAAGTTTTTATTAGCGACCAAATTTATTTCAATTTATTTCAATTTTTGAAATTAAAGCTTTGTATATAGAAATAACCAATCGATTTTGTAACAAATATTGAAAGAGATTTGCTGTGTGATTAGAATAAACCTCAGGGATTTTAAAAAGGAGAAATTATGAAAAAAGCGGGAACAATAGCAGGCATCGTTATGTCAGCTGTCCTGGCACTGACAGGTGCCTTCTTTGTTTACGAACTTTTCAAACTGGGAATGCTTCCCAAATCAATTCTTTTGATGCTTTCGATCATTATCATATTATTATGGGCGATCTGCTCATTGGTAATGATCAAGAATGATATTCATATCGCCTGGAAAGTGATCGCCTGGATCTTATCAGCAGCGATTTTAGTCAGCTGCGGTTTTGGTGCCTATACTGTGCAGTCCGGAAATAAGGCCATTACAGAGATCTCAATTCCTGAAGGAAAGTCCGGAGTCAGTCTCTATGTCTTAAATAACGGAATGATCCATAACGAAGATGGATTAAAAGATCGAAAGATCGGAGTTTTAACCACAATGAATCCAGCTGGAACTCAGATGGTACTTGACGATTTGAATCAAAAAGAAATTTCGATTCAGCAGGTTGAATTCACTTCCAGCTATAAAATGGCGCAGGCTTTAAAAGGTCAGTCCCTTGATGGAATGATTCTTGATTCAGGTTACATTGGAACTCTCAGCGAAATGCCGGATATGGAAAATATCGGTGAAGAAATCATTCCGATTATCTCGTTGGTTTATGAGCCAACAGAAGTGAAAAACGAAGCTGAATCAGTGAATACAGCACTTGAACCATTCACGATTTATATCAGCGGTATTGATACCCGGGATAACATCCTCTATCGAAACAGCCGTTCGGATGTCAACTTAATCGCAGCGGTGAATCCAACTGCTCATGAAGTCTTATTAGTATCCATTCCCCGTGACTATTATGTGGAAACTGCATGTGCTCCAGAAATGGGGTGTATGAATGGAGCGATGGATAAACTGACTCATACAGGTCTTCATGGTCCTGAAACCACCGAAATGACTCTTGAAAAACTATTGGGTATTGATATCAACTACAACATTCGAGTGAACTTTTCTAGCTTAAAAAATGTGGTAAATGAGCTTGGAGGAATTACAGTCAATAACCCGAATAATTTCTCTGCACAGGGTTATTACTTTGCCCCAGGAGAGATCACTCTAAATGGAGATGAAGCTCTGGCTTTTGTCAGAGAACGGTACAGCTTTTCTGAAGGTGATCGCGAACGCGGAAGAAACCAGATGAGAGTTTTATCTGCGATTATTCGCAAGGCTCTTTCACCGGCCATTCTGAATAACTTCAATGGAATTCTCAGTTCTCTATCCAGTTCTTTTGTGACCAACATGACCGAACAGGATATTAAGGAACTTGTTGCTGGTCAGCTGCAGAATGGCGGAGACTGGAAGATTTATTCATACAGCTTAAATGGTTCTGGCGGTACGGATTATGCCAGTGAACTTGGTGATAATGCCTATGTTATGTATCCTAACCAGGCAACTGTAGATAAAGGAAAGGCAGATATTCAGGCTGTATTAAATGGTGAAGTTCCACCATATGTCAATGAGCAGTAACATGAATAATAAAGTCAATAATCCAATACGGTAAAAGAAACCAAACGGTAAAAGTTACTTAACGGGAATAAGACTCAGGAAAAATCTGAATTGAAATTAGAATTTAAATATATAGAAGACCTATTGGCGAATTAAAATAAAGTCAGTAAAGTTTAAAGCGGAAAATCAAATAAACGCAGGATGAGGTAAGATGATGGATTCGAATTATAGATTGAAAAGAAATAATCCAAATCGAAATCAACAGGAATACATGTCATCAGTGGATGAAAATCTCAACGATGAAGTGACAATCGATTTAGGTGAATTATTTGAACAGATCAAAAAGCATATTGTTGCTTTAATCCTTTTAGTAGTTATAGGTGGAATTGGAGCTGGACTTTTTTCATGGTTTTTTATTCCAGCTACTTATGCTTCAAGTGGTACTTTGTTTTTAACTCCAAGTGTTTCTGAAGGAGAAGTTGATATTAACTCGATTAACTCCAACCAGAAACTGGTAACTAATGTTATGAACCTGCTGACGCAGGATAACATCATGAGTGTTGTAGCTCAGGAAACTGGTCTTCAGTCCGCTCAGGATGTACGTGATGTATTAACGGTAAATAACGTAAACAATACCGAGATTATCACCATTACTGCGACAACAGGTGATGCCAAGTTATCCAAGGAGATTGTTGAAGATACCATTAATATCTTTATTGATACGATGCAGGAAAGTCTGAATATTAAAAACATCACCATTACCAACCCACCAAAACTTGACTATAACCCGGTAGGTCCATCTATTCTAAAGAATTCAGTGATCGGAGCTCTGATTGGTCTTTTAATCGGTATGGGATGGATTGTCATTCGAATGATGACAGACAAACGCTTAAAAACGCGTGAAGAAGCTGAAAAATTCTTAGGAATTCCTGTTTACGCAGAATTACCAGATTTAGAAGATAAAAAAAGCAGGTAAGAAAATATGGCGAAAAATGTAATCAGAAAAAATGACGATATGAATCTGGATGAAGTTTATCGTCAGTTACGAACAAATATTGAATTCTCTCAGATGGATGAAACACTGCGTTCGATCAATGTTCTTTCAACGAACCCTAATGAAGGAAAAAGCAGCGTTTCACTGAATCTGGCAAAGATTTTTGCAGATAAATACCAGAAGGTTCTATTAATCGACTGCGATTTAAGAAACCCTTCACTGAATAAGTTTTTACGTGTTTCAAACTCAAAAGGCCTAACCAACCTTCTGACTCATTATCAAAAAGGAGATCTCATTCAGGAACAGGATGAGCTTAAAATCATTGATTTTGGAAACAATACTCAGCTGTATTTTCTTTCTACAGGAAGCAAAGTACCAAACCCTACAGAAGTGATCAGCTCAAGACGTTTTTCTACGTTCATCAATGAAGCAAAGAAACAATTTGATGCCGTAATCGTTGACTGTCCACCTGTTTTCGCAGTGGCTGATGGAATTCCAATTTCTCACGTGGTAGATGGAACTCTGTTTGTCTTAAGTGCTAAAGATACTGATAAATATGATGCCAGAGAAGCTGTGCAGGATCTGCAAAGAAATGGTGCTAACCTGATTGGTGTCGTAATGACAAAGGTACCAGGCTTCAGATCGAAACACTATTATGGCTACGGCTATGGAAAGTATGGGGGATATGGTGACAGTAATGACTAATCATTTTGGAAAAGCACTTCTAATCAGTTCCCTTTCAGCTTTAGTGCTTTTAACTGGCTGTAAGGCAGGAAATACAGTAAGTGCTGAAGATGCTTCAGAAGTCGTATTGGATGACTCCGGATATAAGCTTAACGAAGTAAGTGATTTGCGGACTCAGGAATCAAAAAACGGATATATTATCGAATTCACAACTCCAAAAGGAAACTTTAAATATGAAGTTTCCAAAAAGGGGATTATTGTAGGCCGCGAAATTTACAAAGATGTTGAGCCTAAATCAGATAACTCAACTCAAGGAAAAACGGATGTAAAAAAAGAACCAACAGAAAAATCAGAACCAGCGAAAAACGAATCTGATTCAAATAAAGAAGAAAATGTGAATCATGCTAGCGAAGATAAGGAGCAGCCTGCAGCCGAAGCTCATCAGAGCTCCAAAGATGACCAGCAAGCGATTAATTTAGCTTTAGCAAATGCGGGACTGACCAGAAATGATGTAACTGATATTTCAGTGAGTCAAGATGGAGAACTGACAGTCGTTCGTTTCCGTTTTGGTGATTATATCAACGTTTGTATGGTCAATTTAAAAGAAGGCAGAGTTGTCAGCACTTTCTTTGAGTAATTAACTCCCTTCTATATCTTTAGTCCTTGTGATTATCTATATTACTTGGAATTCACTGACCAAATCGGTATTTATTATCAAACCAATCACAAAGAACAAAAAGAGGACGTTGAAATAACGACCTCTTTTTGTTGCGTCTTGAAACTTTATTTAGACACCACTTACACAAATAAGTTTTTGTAAACGCTAAATTATTCAAAAACAGAATTACGAAAAGCGTTCAGTGTTTTTAAAAGTCTAATTTAGCTTGTTATATGGTTTTAAGAATAGCTATACAGTATTTTAAAAGTTAATTTTCAGATGTAACGAAAAGCAAAAGCGTATAATATTTAAGAATTATTAATTTTCCAATGTCGTTAAGTTAAGGAGTGTCTTCCATGCGGAATTCGCTCCTCGTTTTTTTGATTTTTAACACAAGCAGTGGAGTTGCTCCAAAAGTTTATAAATTATCCGAATATAGCACTTGACAGACCGA